>CAMPKP010000140.1 GCA_946887295.1 uncultured Gemmatimonadota bacterium
GGCGATGTGATGGCCCGCACGACCAACGATCTGCTGGCGGTGAGGATGGTCGCGGGACCGGCACTCATGTATGTGGTGGATACTAGCATACGCACCCTCCTGATTGCACCCGCGATGCTGGCGATCAGCCCCCGCCTGACGGTCCTCGCCTTCCTGCCGCTCCTCGGGCTTCCGGTGATCATGGTGTCCCTCGGCGGTCTGGTGCACCGCAGGTCCCAGGCCATCCAGGCCCACTTCAGCGACCTGACCAGTCACGTGCACGAGAACCTCTCGGGCGTGCGGGTGGTGCGGGCCTATCGGCAGGAGGGCGCGGAGACCGCGCATTTCCGCGAGCTCAGCGAGGAGTACCTGCGGCGGAACCTCAGCCTGGCGCGGGTCCAGGGCCTCTTCTTCCCGCTGCTCACGCTGATGGGCGGGCTGAGTGCCGTGACCGTGCTCTACGTGGGCGGCCGCCTCATCATGTCCGGCGGGGTCACGGTGGGCGAGTTCGTCGCCTTCGGGGTGTACCTGGCGATGCTGGTATGGCCGATGATCGCCCTCGGATGGGCGGTGAACCTGGTGCAGCGGGGAGCCGCTTCCATGGCCCGGATCAACCAGCTCTTCCGGGAGCAGCCGGCGATCACCAGCCCCGCGGCCGCCCTGCCCCTGCCCCCGCCGCGGGGCGGGCGCACGGTCGAGTTCGAGGGCGTGTGGTTCCGCTATCCCGGCACCGGCGAGCGCGGCTGGGTGCTGGAGGACATCAGCTTCAGGCTGGAGGCGGGCCGATCGCTCGCCATCGTCGGCCCGACCGGATCGGGCAAATCCACGCTGGTGGACATGATGGTCCGCGCCCACGATCCGGGTCGCGGCGTCGTCCGGCTCGACGGGATCGACATCCGCAAGCTCGACCTCGCCACGCTCCGCCGCGAGGTGGGGTTCGTGCCGCAGGAGACCTTCCTGTTCGGTGAGACTCTCCGCGAGAACGTGCTGCTCGGCGCACCCGACGACGGCCGTCTGGAGCGAGTGGCGGAGGTGAGCCAGCTCGCCGAGGCCCTTCCTTCACTGCCCGACGGCGTCGACACCATGCTGGGAGAGCGCGGCATCAATCTCTCGGGCGGCCAGAAGCAGCGCGCCGCCATCGCCAGGGCGCTGGCCCAGGACCCCCCGGTGTTCGTGCTCGACGACGCGCTGAGCGCGGTGGACGCCCACACCGAGGCCAGGATTCTGACCGCCCTGCGGGGCGCGCTCAGCGGGCGAACCAGCATCATCGTCTCCCATCGTCTGGCCGCCGTGCGCGACGCGGACTGGATCCTGGTACTGGACGAAGGGCGGATCGTCGAGCAGGGCGTCCACACGGATCTCATCGCCCGGGGCGGCCGGTACTGGGAGCTGCTTCGCCGGCAGCAGCTGGAGGAGGAGCTGGAAGAGGAGAACGTGAGTGGGAGGTAGGCTGATCGGCATGTGGCTCATGCTGGGCGCTGCCGGGGCGCTGGATTCTCCAACCGACTGGTCCCGCCTTGCCCGCGAGATCCACAGCGAGACCAACCTCCTCCGCGTCGACCCCGCCGGCTACGCCGCACATCTGGAGCGCATGCTGCCCCGGTTCGAGGGCCGGCTTCTGGCGCGGCCCGGCCGAGCGAATCTCCGCACCGACGAGGGCGCACCGGCCGTCCGCGAGGCCATCGCGGCTCTCAGAAAGCGCAGGCCTGTCCCCCAGCTCCGCTGGTCGAAGGGTCTGAGCGCGGCCGCGGCCGATCACGTGAGGGACCAGGGGCCGATCGGCGGCCTCGAGCACCGCGGCAGCGACGGCAGCGATCCCGCCCGTCGGGCCAGCCGGCATGGTCGCTGGCTGGGCGCGATGGCCGAGAACATCGCGTACGGCGACAACGCCGCGCGAAACGTCGTGATCCAGCTGCTGGTGGACGATGGCGTTCCCGGCCGCGGCCACCGCGAGAACCTCCTCGATCCCGGCTGGGGAGCGGCCGGCGTCGCCTGCGGACCCCACCGAGAGTACCGGCAGATGTGCGTGATGGACTACGCGGTGAAGTACGCGGAGCGGTAGCGGCTCAGAGCTGGCTGCGGAGGAACTCGGGCGTGAAGCTCTGGAGCCAGCCGGCCAGACGGGTGAACTCGCCGGTGAGGAGCAGCACCCCGACCAGGACCAGCAGCGCCCCGCTGACGCGCATCACCCAGGGCAGATACCTGCGGAAGCGCTGGAACCAGTCCAGGAACCGCTCCACCGCCACCGCCGCGATCAGGAACGGCACCGCGAGCCCGGCCGAGTAGACGGCCAGCAGCAGCATCCCGCGCGACAGATCGGTGGAGGTGGCCGCGAGGCCCAGGATCGCCCCGAGCACGGGTCCGATGCAGGGTGTCCAGCCGGCCCCGAAGGCCATTCCGACCAGCGCCGACCCGAGATAGCCGACCGGCTTGTGCTCGAGCTGGATCCGCCGCTCCTGGGTGAGCCATCCGGCCTTGAAGACCCCGAGACACACGAGGCCGAAGCCGATGATGAGCACCCCGCCCACCCGCTGGAGCCAGACCTGGTAGTAGTTGAGCGCCCGCCCGAGCGCGGTGGCGCTGGCGCCCAGCAGGATGAAGACGAGCGAGAAGCCGCCTACGAAGAGCAGCGCGTGCAGCAGCGCCACCCGGCGCCGGCCGCCCATCTCGGGGAGGGTCATTCCGGTGAGGAACCCCACGTACGAAGGCACGAGGGGAAGCACGCAGGGCGACAGAAAGCTCAGGAGGCCCGCGGCGAACGCCACCGCGAGGCCCAGCGCCGCCGGCTCGTTCATGCCCGCCCCTCCCCCACCACCAGCTCCCGGCGCCGGCAGTCGCGGCACACGCCGTAGACCTCCACCCGGTGGCGGGAGTGCTGGAAGGCGTGCTCGTCGGCGATGATCGGCAGCATCCGCTCGAGCCGCTCGTTCTGGAATTCCACCACGGCGCCGCAGCGCTCGCAGATGAGGTGCTCGTGGTAGGCCTGCGCCGGCATCGGCTCGTAACGCTTGAATCCCTCGCCGAAATCGTGGGCGCGGACCAGCCCGCTCTCCACCAGGACCTCCAGGGTGCGATAGACGGTGGCGGTGCCCACCGCCTCGCCCTGCTCCTTCAGGCGGCGGATGATGGCGTCCACGGAGGGATGGTCATCGGAGACGAATACCACCTGCGCCACCAGATCGCGCTGGCGGGTAACCGGCTGGTGGTGATCGCGGAGGTACCTGCGAAAGCGGTCGAGGAGCGCGGCTCCCTCCGTCCTAGCCAGCCGTGCCATCATCGGTCCCGGCGCCAGGCGCATCGGGAAACCACGACTCGGGCGCCACCGGGGTGGGCGGCTGCTCGTCGTCGATGCGCTTGTGCGCGTCCTGCAGCAGCTGGGCGAGGGCGGTGACCGGCCCGCTGCCGACTTCCTGCACCGAGGCCTCGAACTTTCCCCGCTCCTTGCCCTTGATGGCGAGCACGTAGCGCGCGGTGTAGATCCGGCGGCGGTCGCCGTCGAGCCGCGAGACCACGGCGGTTCCCCATTCCTTTCCTTCGTGCCGCAGCGGGCTGAAGGTCCAGACGCCGTCCACCTCGGCCGGGGGCAGGACCTGAGCCACCGCGCCGGCCAGTCTGGACCAGCCGGAGTCGGCCGGCTGGCTCACGACCGGGCCTGCTCCCACTGCTCGGTGTAGAACCGGAACACGTGCATGAAGTCCTGCGCATTGGTGACCACACCGTAGGCCTGATGAGTGCCGCGGTCCTTGAGCTTGTTGACCACGAACTCGGTCTGGTCCACGCAGATCGTCATCAGCGGCGCCGGGGCGCCGTCGCATAGATGGAAGGCGGGCAGCATGTTCCCCACCGCGATCGCATGCAGCGCGGTGGCCACGAAGATCGCCCCGGTGGCCTTCACGGTGTACTCCCGCATGGCGTCCTGCGCGAGCAGCGTGTCGCTGTAGACGCCGGGGAGCGGGCCGTCGTCCCGGATCGATCCGGCGAGGACGTACGGTACGCGCTCGGTGACGAGGGCGTGCATGATCCCGCTCCTGATGAGCCCCGTCTCCACCGCCCGCTCGATCGAGCCGGCGGCCCGCACCCGGTTGATGGCCCGCATGTGAAGGCCGTGGCCGCCTTCCGTCGGTTGGCCGGTATTGGTCATGCCGAGGGTGGTGCCGAAGATCGCGGCCTCGATGTCGTGCACGGCGACCGCGTTGCCCGCCAGCACCGCCTGCACGTACCCGTGGCGGATGAACCACTCGAAGTCGGACCGTGCGCGGGAGTGCACCAGCGCCGGGCCCACCACCCACACCAGATAGCCGCCCCGCCGCTTCTCCTCGCCGACCCGGGCCGCGAGCTCCTCGTAGTTCACCGGCCGCTCGCGGCTCACCTCGGTGGACATGAAGCGGAACTCGTTGGCCCCGTGCGTGCCGCCCAGAAAGCCCTTGGCGTACACCACGATGCCTTCGGTGCCGTCCTCCGCTTCGCCCATGGCGACGAGCTCGCCCTGGCGCAGCCGGCGCGGCTCGATGGTCTCGAGTCCCCGATCGCGCTTCACCACCACGCAGTCCATTCGTGGTCGGATCGGCGCGATCCACCGGCCGTCCACGTGGATGTAGGTGGGAAGGTTCGAGGTCGAGAAAAAGCCTTCCGGCAGCACGCCGTCCGCGGGCAGCGGCTCGAAGCGAGCCTCCGGCGCGCCCGCGAAAGGGGGCTTGCTGAAATCCGGCAATGTGCTGGGGGTGTCGGTCATCGCGGGTGGAAGCTAGAGGGGGGGTGCGGGGCTTTCAAGGAGCGCCGCCGCATCGGGGCGGGTTAATATGCAGGCAACCGAGGAGAGGTCCATGCACCGACTGGTCACCGCCTTCGCTCTCGTCATCGCCGTGCCCGCGTACGCCCAGGAGCCGGCAGCGGGAGATACCACCCGACGGGACACCACCGGGGTCACCCAGCTCCCCGAGCTGGAAGTCACCGTCACCCGCAGCCCCGAGACGCTGGCGCGGGTGCCTTTCGCCGTCGGGGTGCTGGACCGGGACGACCTGGTCCGCGGCCAGCCGACGCTCGGAATCGACGAAGCCCTGAACAACCTGCCGGGGGTGGTCGTCTCCAACCGCTACAACTTCTCGCTGGACCAGCGGATCTCCATCCGCGGCTTCGGCAGCCGCTCGAACTTCGGAGTCCGCGGGCTGAAGATCCTGGTGGACGGCATCCCGCAGACGCTTCCGGACGGCCAGAGCCAGCTCACCAACGTGGATTTCGCCGATCTGGACCGCGCCGAGGTGCTGCGTGGCGCCAGCTCCTCACTCTACGGCAACGCGTCCGGCGGGGTCATCGCCTTCCAGACGGAAGGCGCGGCGCCGGGACCGTTCGCCCAGCGCGTGCGGCTCCAGGGCGGCGACGGCAAGCGGCCCGGAGACGGCTTCTACAAGTGGCAGAGCTGGACGTCGGCCCGCTCGGGCGACGTGAGCGGCACCCTCTCGGTGTCGCAGTTCAAGGCCGACGGCTTCCGGCAGCACAGCGCCGCGGAATTCCGTCAGCTGAACGCCGGCGCGGACTGGGTGGTGAGCGGCTCCACCCTCGCGACGATGCGGCTGAGCCTCGCGGACAACCCGGAAGCGCAGAACCCCGGGGCGCTGACCAGGGCCGAGTATCTGGCGAACGCCGACTCCGCCGCGGCCAACAACATCCGGCGGGGCGCCGACAAGGACGTACAGCAGCATCAGCTCTCCCTCGGCGTCAAGCATTTCGACGCGGCGGGGAACGAGTACGACGTGACGGTGTTCGGGCTGATCCGCGACCTCGAGAACCCCCTGGCCGCGCCACCCGACGTGGGTGGCGGCCCCACCAACGGGACCTACGTTCGCATCGACCGCGCCGTCGGCGGCTTCCGTGCCACGGGAGTGCACGCCCTCGGCGCGGCGGAGGAGTCGCCCCGCCTCACCGCGGGGTTCGACCTGCAGCGGATGCGCGACGATCGGGAGAACCTGGTGTCCGACGCCGGCGTGCCCACCGGCGTCATCTTCCTGGATCAGCGGGAGAAGGTGACCGAGTTCGGCCCCTTCGCGCAGGTGCAGTGGGCCCCGAACGAGCGGCTGCTCGTGAGCGGCGGGGCCCGCGTCGACGTGGTCAACTTCGATCTGGCGGACCGCTTCCTGGCCGACGGCGACGACAGCGGCGACCGGACCATGTCCGCGCTGAGCGGCAACATCGGGGCGAGCTGGTCGTTCGATCAGCGGTTCGTGCCCTACGTCAACGTCTCCACCTCATTCGAGACCCCCACCACCACCGAGCTGGTGAACCAGCCCGACGGCTCCGGCGGATTCAACACCGAGCTCGGTCCGCAGCGCGCGGTCAACTACGAGGTCGGCGCGCGCGGACAGCCGATCCCCCAGGTGACCTACTCGGTGGCCGTGTTCCTCGGCCGGGTGAGCGACGCCATCGTGCAGCAGGAGGAAGTCGGAGGCCGCGCGTTCTTCCGCAACGCCCAGAAGACCCACAACGACGGCGCCGAGGTCGGGCTCACCGTCTCGCCGGTCTCGCGAGTCACGCTCAGCGCCGCCTACACCTTCGCGCACTATCGGTTCGTGGAGGAGCCCGACGTCCGCGGGCTCGACGGCAACCGGCTGCCGGGAGTGCCCGAGCACTTCTGGCGCTTCGGCTTGCGCACCGCTCTCGCCGCCGGGCTGTACCTGGACGCCGACCACACCCTGAGCTCGTCGGTGGCCTCCGACGACGCCAACACGTCGGCCGGGCTGGTGGACAGCTGGGGCGCGGGCGTCACCAACCTGCGGGTGGGCTGGCAGGGCGACGTCGGCGCGGTACAGCTGTCGCCGTTCCTCGGCGTGAACAACCTGTGGGACCGCCGGTACATCGGGTCCGTGACGCTGAACGGCATATTCGGCCGGGTACTCGAGCCGGCGCCGCGGCGGGTGCTCTATCTCGGAACGGAGCTCGGCTACCGGGGGCAGTAGGGGAGCGGAAAGAGACGCCTGGCGCTGCCTCGACAGCGGGCTACAGCAGCGACACCGGGTCCCGGTCGATCACCACCCGGGTCTTCCCCGGTCCCGCCAGGCGTCGAGCGGCGTAGCGCACGATCCGCCCCAGCACCGCCGACTGTCCCTTCAGCAGCACGTGCCAGCGCCAGCGATCCTTGATCCGCGCCAGCGGACAGGGGGCCGGGCCCAGCACCGTCACCGGCAGCCCGTGCCGCGACACCAGGGTATTGCACCAGTCCGCCACCTCCGCGGCGCGGTCGGCCGTGTCGGACTCGCCCTCGCCGGACACGATCAGATTCACCAGATGCAGCTCGGGCGGGTACGGCGGCGATCGGCGGAGCCGGAGCTCCTCCTGGAGAAACCCCTCGGCATCGTGCCGGGCGGCCCACACCAGCGCGTGGTGCGACGGATGGCGGGTCTGGACCACGACGCGCCCGCCCTTCGGCCCCCGCCCCGCCCTGCCCGCAACCTGAGCCAGCAGCTGAAAGGTGCGCTCCGCCGACCGGAAGTCCGGGAGATAGAGCCCGGTGTCCGCGTCCACCACCCCCACCAGCGTGACGTTGGGGAAGTCGAGCCCCTTGGCGATCATCTGCGTGCCGATCAGGAGGTCGACCTCGCCCCGCTCGACGGCGCCGAGAATCCGCTGATGCGACCACTTGGTGCTGGTGGTGTCGAGGTCCATCCTCGCCATCCGTGAGCGGGGATACCGCTCGGCCAGGAATTGCTCCAGCTGCTGGGTCCCCACGCCACGCATCTGCTGCACCGGGTTGGCGCAGGCCCGGCAGGTGTACGGCAGCGCCTCCTCGTGGCCGCAGTAGTGGCACCGCAGCGCGGGTGGGGTGCGATGCACGGTCAGCGAGATGGTGCAGCGCGGGCACTGCCACACCTCGCCGCAGTCGGGACATTGGAGGAACGACGCGTATCCCCGCCGGTTGAGCAGCAGGAGCACCTGCTCCCCGCGCGCGTGGGCCTCCGTGATCGCGGCGTCCAGCGCCTCCGACCAGGCGAGCGATCCGGTGCCGGCGACCTTCGGGGCGACCCGGAGATCCACGATCTCCACCGGCGGCATGGGTCGGGAGCCGATGCGCTCGGGGAGGCGGAGCAGCCGGAGCCTGTCCCCCGCGAGCGCCATGGATTCGAGCGACGGGGTGGCGCTGCCCAGCACCAGCGTGGCGCCCTCGATCCTGGCGCGCACCGCCGCGACGTCGCGGGTGAGATAGCGCGGCGCCTCTCCGTTCTTGTAGCTCGCCTCGTGCTCCTCGTCCACCACGATGATGCCGAGATTCGCCACCGGGGCGAAGACCGCCGACCGCGCGCCGACGGCGACGCGCCGCTCGCCCCGCCGCAGCAGGCGCCAGGCGTCGGCCCGCTCGCCGTCGGAGAGCGCGCTGTGGAGCACCGCCACGTCGTCGCCGAAGGCGCCGCGCAGGCGGCTCACCGTCTGGGGCGTGAGCCCGATCTCCGGCACCAGCACGATGGCACCCTGCCCCCGCGCCAGCGCGCGCTTCACCGCCTCGAGGTAGACCAGGGTCTTGCCGCTTCCGGTCACGCCGAACAGAAGCGCGACGTCGCCGGGCGCGAGCGACTCGATCGCGGCGAGGGCGGCTCGCTGAGCCTCGGTCAGGGTCTCCGGCATCGGGGTGCCCGGCGAATCGCCGAAGGGGTCGCGCACCCGCTCCTGGGTGGTGATGCCGGCGAGACCCTGGCTCACCAGCCCCCGGATCACGGTCTCGCCGAAACCGAGCTGCTCGACGACGTGCCGCACCTGCGCGCTTCCGCCCAGGGATTCGAGCGCCTCGTACAGCTCGCGGCGGCGCGCCCGGCGCTTGAAGAGCTCCGCGCGCTCGAGCAGTGTCGGCGGCTCGCCCTGGAGCGCGACCACGCGCTCCGTCGCCATGGAGCCGCCGGTGTCGGGAGACTCGACCCTGAGCGCCACCGCGCCGACCGCGGCG
>CAMPKP010000141.1 GCA_946887295.1 uncultured Gemmatimonadota bacterium
ACGAATGCCTGCCGCTGCAGCTCCACGTCCGCCTCGGCCCGTGCCATGCCCTCGGCGAGCCAGCGGCAGGCATTCGTGGTGTCCTTCAGGTCGAAGTAAGTGCGGCCGGCCCAGTAGGCCGCCTGGCCGAAGAGCGGCGTGAGCGGGTAGTCGAGGCGCAGCCGCTCGAGGTTCCGAGCGGCGTTGTCGAAGCTGCGGGTGGCGTAGTCCATCTGCACCAGGCGGAGCAGCCCGTCATCCACCCAGGGAGACGTGGGGTACTCCACGACCACGCGCTGGAGGTGCCGGCGCATGTCGGCGGCGGTGTTGGCGACCATGGCCTGGGTGTAGAGGATCTCGGGATAGAGCGAATCGGTGGTCGGCGTAGACGCGAGGAGCCGGTCCACCGCGCTCCGGGCCGAGTCCCCCTGGCCTTCCTGGGCGGAGCGCACGGCCGCGACGAGCCGTGGATCGGTCTGGGCGCCGGCCGCCGAGGCGCCCAGCAGGAGGAACGCGACGAGACACTGGACCACTCGATTCATGCAGCCGCCCGTCTGTAGGTCGCCATGCGCAGCACCATGTCTGTGAGGATGCCGCGCTCGTCGGAGATGGTGGTGCCCTTGAGGGCGCGATCCGCGGCCAGGACGGAGCGAAGCCCTTCCGCCACCCGATCGGCCGGCCAGAGAGGGGCCCATTGGATCCAGCGGCCCTTCTCCTCGCCCCAGCTCAGGAGGCCGTAGACCCGGTTCCGCTTGATCATGCCGAACACCGCGTCGTCCAGCGCCTTGCCGCGAACCCCGCGGTCCGCATGCGAGCGGGTGATGCCGACGCCGATGAGTGTCGTCCCGAGCATGGTCACCAGCTTGACCCCGGAGTTGCCCGGCTGGTCGAGCAGCGGGCCGAGCAGGTGGACCGCCGGACCGGTCCGTGTGTCGAGCACCGCGTCGCGCCAGTCGAACACCGTCTCGCCGTGCCGCACGCCCACCAGCTCGCCCACGCGCTCGATGGTGAGGGACTCACCGGCTGGGAGCGCCGCCAGCTTGTCCAGCTCCGCCGCCAGCGAGGCGAGCTCGCCGCCGACCGCCCGGACCAGGTGGCGCGCAGCAGCCTCGGGCAGCTCCAGGCCCAGGCCCTTCACCCGGCGCTCGAGCCACTTGAGCACTCGGTCCTCGGGCAGCGGATCGCAGGTCACCGAAACCGCCGCCCTGGAGATGTCCTTGTCCTCGCTCTCCTCGTTCGAGCCCTGGATCAGCACCAGCACGGTGTCCGGCGCGGGCCGGCCGAGATAGTCGAGGAGCGCGGTGCGCACCTTGGGCTTCCGCTTGAGCGCCTCCACGTCGCGGAGGACGACCACGCGGCGCTCGGCCATCATCGGCAGCGTGGTGCAGAGCGCGAAGAGCGAGTCGGCGTCGAGCTGCCCCGCGGAGCGCTGGTCCAGGTTGAAGTCGCGCAGCGACGGGTCGAGGGCGCGATCCAGAATCGCGCGGAGGGCCTCGTCCTTGAGCAGATCCTCGGGCCCGTGAAAGTAGTACGCGCGGGCCGGCTCTCCCTTGGCGAGGGAGCGGAAGAACGCATCGAAGGACTGTGCGGGCATGGGGGAAAACTACGCCGGGCGCCGCCCGGGAGGAAACACCGCGGGGTGCTCGCCGGTCGCCCCGCCGGCGACCGCCCGCTCGTAGACCGCGAGCACGTGGGCCCGGCTCACCAGGCCGAGCAGGTGCCCGGTGGCCCGGTCCACCACCGGAATCGAAGGGGCGCCGCGCACGCCCATGCGGCGGATGGCCTCGAGCAGGGTGTCGCCCGGCGCGACCGTCTCGGCGGGTATCGCGACCTCCGAGGCCACGAGCCGGGCGGTCTTCTCCCCGGGCTCGGCGGCCAGCCGGCCGAGGTCGGCGATCGGGATGATGCCGATCAGGCGGCGGTGCTCGTCCACCACGGGGAGATCGGTGAAGGCGCCGCGGCCCAGGTGCTCCAGCAGCTGGCTCAGGGGCGCCGATTCGCCCACGACGGCGGGCGCCGGATCGAAGGCGTCGGCCACCCGGAGGCCGGCGAGCACGTCGCGGTCGGCGCCGTGCTGAAGCCGCTCGCCCCGGCGTCGGAGCCACCCGCTGTAGAGCGAGTCCGGCTCCAGCCGCCGCGCCACCAGGTTGGCGATCACCGTGGCCAGCATCAGCGGGAGGACGATGTTGTAGTCGTTGGTCATCTCGAAGACGAGCAGCATCCCGGTGATCGGCGCGCTGGTGGATGCCGCCACCACCGCGCCCATGCCCACCAGCGCGTAGGGCTCGGGCCTGAGCCCGAGGTCGGGAAAGAGACCGGTGAGCGCGACGCCGAACGCGCCGCCGGTGGCTGCACCGATGTAGAGGGATGGCGTGAAGACACCTCCCGAGCCGCCGAAGTTGAGCGTGATCGAGGTGGCGACGATGCTGCCCACCGCCAGCAGCGCGAGCGAGCTCCACGACATGCCCCCGAAGACGTCCAGGTGCACCGCGAGATGACCGTGTCCGACCAGCAGCCCTTTCGAGAGGAGCACCAGGATGCCGACCAGCAGCCCGCCGAGGAACGCCAGGGTCCAGCGGCGGCTCTCGAGCCTTCCGACCAGGGATTCGGTACCGAAGAACACCCGCACGAAGAGCACGCCCACCAGCCCCGCGATCACCCCGAGGAAGGGGTAGAAGATCAGCAGCTCGCGCTGCAGCGCGTAGCCGTAACTCTCGGGGATGGGGAAGGCGGGGTTGTTGCCGAGGAAGCTGTGGGAGACGACGGCCGCCACCACGCTCGCGACGACGACGGGCGGAAAGGCGCCGACCGCGAGCGAGCCGAGGATCTCCTCGAGCGCGAAGAAGGCGCCGGCCAGCGGAGCGTTGAAGGCGGCGGAGATGCCGGCCGCCGCGCCCGCGGCGACCATGATCTTGGTGCGCGCCGGGTCGAACCGGAACGCGCGCCCGAGAAAGGAGGCCAATGCCGCTCCGAGCACCGCGACCGGGCCCTCGCTGCCCGCCGCGCCGCCGCTTCCGAGCGTCACCGCGCTCGCCGCGGTCCGGGCGAGCGTCGGGCGGAGCGGGAGCCTGCCGCCTTCGCGCGCCACCGCTCGCTGGACGTCGGGGACGTTGAGTCCCTCGTGGCCCCCGCCCGGGCCGCGCATGATCAGGTACGCGAGCGCCATCCCGGCCCCGGTGAGGAGCGGCCGGTAGGCGAGAATCCCCGACTGAGTCAGGAAGACGGCAGGGGTGAGATAGAGAATCCAGTAGGCCAGATCGATCAGCCGGTAGAACGCCACCACGCCGAGCCCGCCGGCCACGCCGATGGCAACGGCGAATCCCAGCAGGATGCTGTTCTCGTTGAAGTGGAAGGCGTTGAACCAGTCGGCGAACCGGTCCCAGACCCCGCCGGCCTGCCGGGCCGCCTTGCGCGCCGCCTGCCGTGCCGGGCGAGTGGGATCGGGCAGCGCGGGAATTCTTGCCACGCTACCTCCGGAAGCACTGCGCGAACAGGATGCTCACGAGGGTCTTCCCATCCATCATCTCGCCGCTCTTCGCCAGCTCGAGCGCCTCGGACCAGCGAAGCGTGTGCAGCTCCATGAACTCGTCCGCTTCCCGGTGCTCCGCGCCGGGCTCCAGTCCCTCCGCCAGGAACAGATGGATCCGCTCGTCGGTGAAGCCCGGCGTCGTGTAGATGGTGGTGAGACGCTCGAGCCGCCGGGCCCGCATCCCGGTCTCCTCCTCGAGCTCGCGCCGTGCGCAGCTCTCGGGAGTCTCCCCGCCGTCGAGGCGGCCCGCCGGGACCTCCCAGATGAAGCCGTCGGCCGCGTGGCGGAACTGGCGGATGAGGACGATGCGGGGGTCCGGATCGTGGAGTGGGTCGAGGAACGGCAGCACCGCGGAGGCGCCGGGATGGCGCAGGATCTCGAGCTGGCCCACGGAATCGTCGGGAAAGCGAACGCTGTCGAGGTCGAGATTGACGATGCGGCCGGAGTAGAGACGAGTGGTGGAGAGCAGGGTCATGGTAGTCACGTTCTCGCTGCCGGCAATCCGGCAATCGGAATCAGGGATCGCAGCCACGCGACGGGGACCTTGAGTCCCTCCGCGAAGAGATAGCGCAGCTCGAGCACGGGATTGTCGGAGATGGGGCTGCTCTCGGTAGGAGAGGTGTACGCCTCCAGGGAGATGCGCCGAGCCTCGAGGCGGAGACGGAACATGTGGAAGGGATCGCTCACCAGCAGGACTCGGCGGAGGCCCTGGGCGTGCAGCCATTCGCCGACCGCGTTCATGGACGTCATGGTCGAGCTCCCGACCGGCTGCGCGATCACCGCCTCCTCCGGCACTTCGCGCGCGATGAGATAGCGGCGTCCGGCGATCGCCTCGCTGGTCGTGTCGCCCCGGCCGACGCCGCCGGTCACCACGATGAGCGGAGCATAGCCCTCGCGGTAGAGCCCGATCGCGTGATCCAGCCGGGCGCGAAGCACCGGGGAGGGCCGGCCGTTGTACTGGGCGGCGCCGAGCACGACGATCGCGTCCGCCGGCCGCCGCTGGTCGTGCTGGCTCGCCAGCAGCACCGCTGTGAGCGAGATGGTGTAGACGATCGCCGCCCCGAGCAGCAGCATCCCCGCGGTCGAGCGGAGCGGGCGGCGGCGCGGCGCGGCGACGGGGCGGCTCGCTCTCCGGCCGCCCGGCCGGGCCGGCCTCATAGGTCGAAGGTCTCGCCGTGCCTGGGGATGCGAACGTCGCGGATGCCGGCCTCCCGGAGGCTCTTCGCCATGGCCTCGAGGGCGGGCGGCTCGCCATGCACCACGAAGGCCCGGCGGATCGGCCCTCCCAGTCCGCGTACCCACGCGAGGAGCTCGCCGCGGTCGGCGTGGGCGGAGTAGCCGCTGATGGTCTCCACCTCCGCCCGTACGGGGTACTCGTCGCCCAGGATCCTGGCCGGACTGGTGCCCTCCTGAATCCGCCGGCCGAGCGTGTGCTCCGCCTGGAACCCCACGAACAGCACCAGATTGCGATGGTCCCCGATGCCGTGCGCGAAGTGGTGGAGGATCCTGCCCGATTCGGCCATGCCGGCGGCCGCGATGATCACCGCCGGCCCGTTGGCGGCGTTGATGGCCTTGGAATCCTCCACCTTGCGAACGTAGTGAACCAGAGGGAAGTCGAAGATGCGGCTCTCGGAGATCACCAGATGCTCGCGCTGGTCGAAGACCTCGGGGTGCATCCGGAACACGGTGGTGACGTCAACCGCGAGCGGGCTGTCCACGTAGATCGGGATCTGGGGAATCTTCCCGGCCCGCCAGAGCTGGTGAAGGCTGTAGATCAGCTCCTGGGCGCGCCCCAGCGCGAACGCCGGTACCAGCACCTTCCCGCCCCTGGCGGCGACCCGGCGCACCGCCTCGCCGAGCCTCGCCTCCGCGTCGGCCACCGATTCGTGGGTCCGATCGGCGTAGGTGGACTCGACGATGAGCGTGTCGATGGGGCCGGACGGCGGCTGGGGGTCCCGGATGATCGGCAGCCCGCTCCGCCCGATGTCGCCGGAGAAGACCAGGCGGTGGCTTCCGGATTCTGTGATCCGGATGTCCACCGAGGCGGAGCCCAGGATGTGCCCGGCGTCGAGAAACTCGAGGGCGAGGTGCTTCCGGAGGTGGGTGATGCGATGGTAGGGCACGCCCACCATCAGCTCCTGAGTCGCGATCGCGTCGGCCAGGGCGTAGAGCGGCTCGCTCTGGGTCCCGGCCTTGCCGCGCCGCTCGAGGTATGCGAAATCCTTCTCCTGGATGTGGGCCGCATCGGGCAGCATCACGGCGCAGAGATCGCGGGTGGCGGGCGTCGCGTGGATGGGTCCGTGAAAGCCCTCGCGCACCAGCAGCGGCAGCCTGCCCGAGTGATCGATGTGGGCATGGCTGAGTACCACCCCGTCCAGCCGCCGCGCGTCGAAGGGCAGCCGGAGGTTCAGGTCGTGGGTCTCCGATCGGCGGCCCTGGAAGAGCCCCGCGTCGAGCAGGAAGCGCCCGCCGGCGGCCTCCAGCAGATGCATCGAGCCGGTCACCTGGCCCGCCGCGCCGTAGAAGGAGAGTCGAATGGTCATCGCCGTCTCAGTCCTTGCTCCTGGTGCCGAACAGCCGGTCGCCGGCGTCGCCCAGCCCGGGCAGGATGTAGCCCTGCTCGTTGAGCTGCCGGTCGAGCGCGGCGGTGTAGATCGGCACGTCGGGGTGGCTCTCCAGCATGCGCTTCACGCCTTCGGGCGCGGCGACCAGACAGAGGAACCGGATCTTCCGCGCTCCCGCCTCGCGCAGCGCCGAGACGGCGGCGACGCCGGAGCCTCCGGTCGCCAGCATCGGGTCGAGCACGAAGAAGTCGCGCTCCACTTCCGCCGCGGGAATCTTGAAGTAGTAGTCGACCGGTTTGAGCGTATCGTGGTCCCGATAGAGGCCGATGTGCCCCACCCGGGCCGACGGGATGAGCTGCGCGATCCCCTCGACCATCCCCAATCCCGCCCGCAGGATCGGCACCAGGGTCAGCTTCTTCCCGGAGACCTGGCGGCCGGTGGTGCGCTCCAGCGGGGTCTCGAGATCCACCGGCTCGGTCGAGAGGTTCTTGGTCACCTCGTACGCCATCAGCATCGAGATCTCGGTGACCAGCTGCTTGAAGTCCCGCGTGCTCGTGTCCCGATCTCGAAGGATCGAGAGCTTGTGAGCGATCAGCGGATGGGTGAGGACAGTGAGATTGGGAAAAGATGCCTGAGGCATGGGACCAATATGCGGGGGGGAATCCGCCGGCAGTAGGGTCTCCCGTCGCCGGCGGCCCACTTGCCGCGCGCGGCAGGGAGTCCCCACACTCCACCGACGAGGTCGGGCAACCGAGGAGCAACGATGCAACCGAGATGGATGGCCAGAGGCGCGGCGATGCTGCCCTTCCTGGCCCTGATGCCGCTGGTCGCGCAGTGCCAGGCCCAGGTGCCCCAGGCCGGCCCGTCGCAGCGCTCGCCGACTCCCGGCTCCGTGGCGGGAAAGGTCGGCGTCGAGACGGTGGCCGGGGGACTGGCGCATCCGTGGGCGCTCGCGTTCCTCCCGGACGGGCGAATCCTCGTCACCGAGCGGCCGGGCCGGCTCCGTGTCGTCGGCCGGGATGGAAAGCTCTCCGCTCCGCTCGGTGGTGTACCGAAGGTCCACGCCGAGGGTCAGGGCGGCCTGCTCGACGTGGCGCTCGATCCGCGGTTCGAGGAGAATCGGCTGGTCTATCTCTCGTTCGCGGAGCCGGGCGAGGGTGGAGCCGGAACTGCGGTGGCGCGCGGCCGGCTCGCCGAAGGCCGGCTGGAGAACGTGCAGGTGATCTACCGCCAGCGGCCCAAGGTCGAGGGGAACGGCCATTTCGGCTCGCGCCTGGTCTTCGCGCGCGACGGCAAGCTCTTCGTCACCCAGGGCGACCGCCAGGGCTACCGGGAGCAGGCTCAGAAGCCCGGCTCGGGGCTCGGCAAACTGGTCCGCATCAATCCCGACGGCTCGATTCCCGACGACAACCCCTTCGTGAGCCGGCAGGGCACACTGCCGGAGATCTACTCGCTCGGCCACCGCAGCGTGCAGGCCGCCGCGCTCCATCCCGAGACGGGGCGGCTCTGGACCGTGGAGCACGGTGCGCGCGGCGGCGACGAGCTCAACCATCCCGAGGGGGGGAAGAACTACGGCTGGCCGGTGATCACCTACGGCAGGGACTACTCCGGCGCGAGCATCGGTGAGGGCACGGCCAGGGAGGGGATGGAGCAGCCGGTGTACTACTGGGACCCGGTGATCGCGCCCTCGGGGGCGGTCTGGTACACCGGCGACCGGTATCCCGGATGGAAGGGCAGTCTCTTCATCGGCTCCATGCAGCCGGGTGCGCTGGTGAGGCTCACGCTGGAGAACGGCCGGGTCACCGCCGAGGAGCGCTACCTGGGCGAGCTGGGCGACCGCATCCGCGACGTGCAGCAGGGGCCGGACGGCCTGCTCTACCTGGTGACCGACGAGGAGGATGGACGGATCCTGCGGGTGGTGCCGAAGGGGTGATGGACGAGCGGCTGCTCGAGTCCCTTCGCCGGGCGCGCCATGTGGCGGTGCTCACCGGCGCCGGCGTGAGCGCCGAGAGCGGGCTCCCCACGTTCCGCGACGCGCTCACGGGACTGTGGGCCAGGTATCGCCCGGAGGACCTGGCGACGCCCGAAGCGTTCGAGCGGAATCCCGCGCTGGTGTGGGGCTGGTACCGGATGCGCCGGGAGGGAGTGCTGCGCGCCGAGCCGAACCCGGCCCACCTCGCGCTCGCGCGGCTGGAGGACCTGGTGCCGCGCTTCACGCTGATCACCCAGAACGTGGACGGCCTCCACCGGCGGGCGGGGAGCCGCGCGGTGGTCGAGCTCCACGGCGACATCACCCGGGTGCGCTGCGCCCGCGAAGGCGTCCTCGCGGCGGAGTGGGTCGAGCCGGAGCCCGGCGGCGAGCCGCCGAAGTGCGACGGCTGCGGGGCCTATCTGAGGCCGGACGTGGTCTGGTTCGGAGAGGCGTTGCCCGAGAAGGCGCTCCATCAGGCACGGGCCGCCGTCCACGACTGCGGTGTCTTCCTGGCGGTCGGCACCTCGAACATGGTCGAGCCCGCGGCATCGCTGCCGTGGCTCGCTGCGGCGCAGGGGGCGGTCGTGGCGGTGGTGAACACGACCATGGAGGGCCAGCGCCAGGGTGCCGGCATTCACCACCTCACCGGCTCGGCCGGCGAGGTGCTTCCGGGTCTTCTCGAGGCCGCGTGGCCGGGCGCCGGCGGGGTTGGCCGGTCCGAGCCCCTTCCTTATATTCCCCGCCCCGAGGCCAGGTAGCTCAGTTGGTAGAGCAGCGGACTGAAAATCCGCGTGTCGGGGGTTCGATTCCCTCTCTGGCCATT
>CAMPKP010000142.1 GCA_946887295.1 uncultured Gemmatimonadota bacterium
GCCTGGTCCGCCGGGCCGGCCTGGTCTGGGCTCGGGCCGAGCTCCCCGCGCCGGGGAGTGGCGATCCGCTGGTCGTCACCGTTCACCACCCGTTCAACTAAGGCAGTTCCCGGCGCCACTGGACGCGGCCAGCCGTCGAGGGGCATAATGGAGACGACACGGCTCGTCATCCATTCCGGCCTCGCGAGGAACACGACATGTCGGCTGACCAGCAGGAAGGCGCACTCAAGCCCATCGCCCCCGCGCGCGTCGCGGAGGAGTTGAAGAAGCTCAGTTCCCAGAGGCAGGAAGGCCAGCTCGATGCCGACGAGTACGAGCACCGCTTCGCCCGCATGATCGGCGAGCTGCGCGATCGCCGGATCGACGGCTCGCGAGCCGAAATCCTCGCCACCCTCACGCCGCTCTTCGAGCAGGGCATCGTCTCGGCCCAGGATTGGCGGCGGCTCACTCGTCAGCTCGGGCTGGCGTGAACCTCACGCCCTTCCGGATCGCCGTCTCCCTGACAGGTCCCGCCCACCAATCCCCCACTTGAAATCCCGCGCGCTGGGTGCCGGAGCGCCCCCGGTCCCGGCCGTGGGCTACGGGGGCATGCATCTCTCGCTCGAGGATCGCCCGCCCGAGGCCCAGGCCGTCGAGGTGATCCACGCCGCGCTGGATGCCGGGGTGAGACTCATCGACACCGCGGACGTCTACTGTCTCGACAGCTCGGATCTGGGCCACAACGAGCGGCTGATCGCCAGGGCGTTGGAGAGCTGGAGCGGCGAGCGTGAGGCCGTGCTCGTGGCCACCAAGGGCGGGCTGAAGCGCCCGGGCGGGCGCTGGGAGCGCGACGGGAGCCCCGAGCATCTGCGGGCCGCCTGCGAGAGGTCCCTCCGGGCGCTGGGAGTGGAGCGCATCGATCTCTATCAGCTCCACGCGCCCGACCCGCAGGTGCCTTTCGAAGAGAGCGTCGGCGCCCTCGCCGAGCTGCGGCGGCAGGGCAGGATCCGATGGGTCGGCCTCTCCAACGTTTCGGTCGCGCAGATTCGCTCGGCGGAGGCGATCGTGCCGATCGCGTCGGTGCAGAATCGCCTCAATCCGTTCTTCCGCGAGGCGCTGGAGGAGGGCGTGGTGCGGTACTGCACCGAGCAGGGCATCGGCTTTCTGGCCTACAGCCCCACGGGGGGCGGACGGCTCAACCGGAAGCTGCCGGAGCATCCGGTGCTCGGCCCGATGGCGGCGCGCCTCGGCGTCTCGGCGCACGCGCTGGTCATCGCATGGGTATTGGCGCAGTCGCCCGCGGTGATCGCCATTCCCAGCGCCCGGCGCGCGGCCCATGCGCTCGACAGCGTCGCGGCCGGATCGCTGGAGCTGTCCCGCGAGGATCTCGCGGCTATCGACCGGGCGGAGTTCTCCCGGGCCTGACGGGAAACCGCTAGCTCCACCGCACCAGCGTCGCCCCTGCCGTGAATCCGGCTCCGACCGCGACGAACACCACCAGATCACCCCGCTTCAGCCTGTCCTGCTGCAGCACGTCCGCCAGCGCCAGCGGCAGCGTCGCGGCGGTGGTGTTCCCGTAGCGCGCGATCACCGAGGCCATCCGGTCGTGCGGCAGGCCGAGCCGGTCGGCCGTCGCGTCGAGGATGCGCTGGTTGGCCTGATGCGGAATCACTGCCGCCAGGTCGGCAGCCTTCACACCGTGGCGCTCGAGCAACCGCTCCACGCTCCCCGCCATCTGCGACACCGCGAACTTGAACACGGTGCGGCCGTTCTGCTTGAGGAAGTGCTCGCGGCCGGCGACCGTCGTCGCGGTCGCCGGCTTGAGACTGCCGCCGGCGGGCATCATGAGGTCGTGTGCGCCGCTTCCGTCCACCCGGTGGATGAAGTCGAGCAGCCCGTAGCCCGGCTCCGCCCTCTCCAGCAGCACCGCGCCCGCACCATCGCCGAAGAGCACCGCGGTGGTCCGGTCGAGCGGGTCGATGACGGCGCTCATGAGGTCGGCACCGACCACCACCACCCGGCGATGCACGCCAGCGGCGATGAGCTGGGCTCCCGTCGTGAGCGCGAAGAGAAAGCCGGAGCAGGCGGCGGAGAGATCGAAGCCCCAGACACCGGTCAGGCCGAGCCGGTCCTGGATCAGGCACGCCGTGGCGGGGAAGAGCATGTCCGGCGTCACGGTCGCGACGATCAGGGCGTCCACGTCCCCGGATCCCAGCCCCTTCGCGGCCAGGAGGCGGCGGACGGCCTCGGTCCCCATGGTCGACGTCGTCTCGCCGGGCGCGCCGATCCGTCGCTCGCGGATGCCGGTGCGGGTGACGATCCAGTCGTCCGAGGTGTCCAGGGTGCGCGCGAGCTCCGCGTTGGTGACGACGCGCTCGGGGACGTAGGTCGCGACGCCGGTGATGGCGGCGCGGCGCGGCTCGCCACGGGGGGTCTCTGGCATGCACGAAGTTATATTCCCGCCCATGCCGCCCACCATCCGCCGCTCCACCGTGACCGTCCGCATCGGCGGGGTGCCCGTGGGATCGGGGCATCCCATCGTGGTCCAGTCCATGACCAACACCGACACCGCGGACGTTCCTGCGACGGTGCGGCAGGTCGCGGCCCTGGCGCGGGCCGGCAGCGAGCTGGTGCGGGTGACGGTCAACAACGACGAGGCCGCGGCGGCGGTGCCGCACATCGCCGAGGGGCTGGATCGGCTCGGCGTGAGCGTGCCGATCATCGGCGACTTCCACTACAACGGCCACCTCCTGCTCACCCGCCATCCCGCCTGCGCCCGGACGCTGGCCAAGTACCGGATCAACCCCGGCAACGTCGGCGGCAAGCGGGCGGACGAGCACTTCCGCGCCATCGTGGACGTCGCGCTCGCCAACGGGAAGCCGGTGCGGATCGGCGTGAACTGGGGCTCGCTCGATCAGAGCCTGCTGACGGAGATGATGGACGCCAACGCGCGGCAGGACCGTCCCGCGGAAGCGCGGGACGTCACCATGGAGGCGATGGTCGAGAGCGCGCTCCGGTCGGCGGCGTTGGCCGAGTCGGCCGGCATGGCGCACGATCATGTCGTGCTGAGCGCCAAGGTCTCGGGCGTGCAGGACCTGGTGGACGTCTACCGGATGCTCGCCGGCCGCTGCGACTACCCGCTGCACCTCGGGCTCACCGAGGCGGGGCTCGGCTCCAAGGGGATCATCGCGAGCACCGCGGGGCTCAGCATCCTGCTGCAGGAGGGCATCGGGGACACCATCCGCGTGTCGCTCACGCCGGCTCCCGGCGGCGACCGGACCGAGGAGGTCCAGGTCGCTCAGCAGGTGCTCCAGTCGCTGGGGCTCCGGAGCTTCACGCCGCAGGTCACCAGCTGTCCCGGGTGCGGCCGCACCACCAGCACCTTCTTTCAGGAGATGGCGCAGCAGATCCAGGACTACCTGCGCGAGAAGATGCCGCTGTGGCGCAGCGAGCGACCCGGCGTCGCCGAGATGAAGGTCGCCGTGATGGGATGCGTCGTGAACGGACCGGGGGAGTCGAAGCACGCCGACATCGGGATCTCGCTTCCCGGCACCTTCGAGGAGCCGAAGGCGCCGGTCTATGTGGACGGACGCCTCCTGGTGACGCTCAAGGGCGATCGGATCGTGGCCGAGTTTCTCGAGATTCTCGAGGAATACGTCGCATCGCGCTACGGCGTCGAGGCGGTCGCGGCGCGCTCCTAGCTCTCCGCGCGGTGCCCTCCCGAACACTCACCGCCCCGGCTCGAAAGGGAAGGACGAGCACCTGCAGCCCGAGCTGCTGGAGCAGCGTCTGCCGGTCGAAGTAGCCGTGCACCGAAGCGATGCCTCCGTCCTGCACCCGGATCACGTCGATGCCGTGGACGGTGACGGTGCCTCCGGTGGGCGGTCCGCCCTGGAGCGGACCGCGGTTGGTGCCACGCATCGTCCACTCGGCGACCACGAGTCGATCGGTCTCGATGCGTGCGTCTCCCATCTCGAACCGGAGATCGGGAAAGGCGGTGAACAGTCCGGCCGCATAGCCGGCGATGGCCGCACCGGTCAGGCCTTCGCCGGCTGCCGGGTCGCTGTAGGTTCCTCCGGGCATGAAGGTCGAGACGATGCCCTCGGGGTCCCGGCGGTTCCAGGCCGCGAAGTATGCCTGTGCGACATCCATCGGGGCCGCGATCGTCGTCATGATGTCCTCCTCCCGTAGTCTTCAGCGCGACGCCACACCGATCCCCGACATCTCCCCTGACCACTCGAGCAGGTACTGCGTCTCGGAGGTCATCCGCCCCTTGTAGGCTCCCCGTCCGGTCGCCGCGGCATAGCGCCCGGCGCCGGCGATCTTGGTCCAGGTGCCCTCGAGAGTCGTGACCGGGCGCTGGTCGGCCCCGAGCACGGTGGTCACCTTGCCGCTCCACTTGGAGATCGCGGTGTCCGGGCCCAGGGAGAACGTGACGTAGCCCTGGTGCGGCCCGTTGCCGCGGACCAGATCGTGGGTCTCCAGGTTGACGACGCTCGCTCCCGGCATGTACTCGGTGGGGCCGGTGCTGCGATTGGTGCCCTGCGACAAGGCGACCCCGACGATGTGGCCGGGGGCATCCGCCACCTCGTGGGCGTTGCGGCTGGCGAAGGTCCCGGTGAAGGTGCCGCTGACGGTGTCGCGATCGAGGGCGGGTGTCCAGGCGACGGCGCCGAGCCCCACTACGGGAACCAGGCCGAGCGCCATTCGGGTGAGCAGGCTGCGAGTCTGCATGGTGTCTTCCTCCGGGTCGAGTTTGCTTGCATGCCGCTGAACCAGGGCTACAATAGGTCCGTCGCCTCAGCCGGCCCTCATCTCGATATCAGATCCGGGTCAGACGGCTCGGTGCGCTTCGCACGACCGAGCCCTCGACCTGCAGGACCCACGTTATACTCCACTTCGTGTCACCGGTCCTCCAAACCTCACTCGAGTCCACCCTGCGCCACGAGCCGATCGCGGCGGTGCCCGTGCTTTTCGCCGCGGGCCTGGCGACCAGCCTGACGCCGTGCGTCTACCCCATGATCCCGATCACCGCCGGAATCCTGGGCGGAGCGGGGGCCGCCGGCGTCTCGCGGGGCCGCACGCTGGTCCTGACGGCGGCATACGTGGGCGGGCTCGCGCTGGTCTACGCGCTGCTCGGGCTGCTGGCGGGCCTCACTGGCTCGCTCTTCGGGGCGGTCGCCTCGAGCCCCTGGGCCTACTTCGTGGTGGGGAACCTGCTCCTGGTGTTGGGCCTGGCACTGTTGGACGTCTTTACTTTCAACGCGCCGCAGAAGGTCGCAGCCTGGGCCGGCCGCCTCGGGGCGGGATCGCCGGCGGGGGCGTTCAGCATGGGCGCGGCGAGCGGGCTGGTCGCCGCGCCCTGCGGAGCGCCGGCGTTCGCCGCGGTATTGACCTTCGTCGCATCCACCGGCAGCGCGGTGCTCGGGTTTCTCTACCTTTTCGTGTTCTCACTCGGGCTCACCGCGCTTCTGGTGGCGGTGGGTCTCTCCAGCGGCCTGCTCGCCGCGTTGCCGGCCGCCGGGCGCTGGACCGTCGCGATCAAGCGGGCGGGCGGGGTCCTGCTCCTGCTGATGGCCGAGTACTACTTCGTCCGTATGGGGAGCGTGCTGTGAGGAGCATCGGAATCGCACTGGGTCTGCTGGCCGCTCTCGCGGCCGGGCAGGCGGAAGCGCAGGAGACCGGGCTCGCCGTGGGAACCCGGGCGCCCGCGGTGGCCGTCCCCGACCTCGACGGCGCACCAGTGGACCTGGGGCAGTACCTGGGCAAGCAGCCGCTCTTCCTGGAGTGGTGGGCCACCTGGTGCGAGCAGTGCGACGCCCTGTTGCCCCGGGTGCGCGCGGCCCGGGCCGAGCTCGGCGAGCGGGTACGGTTCCTCGGCATCAACGTCGCGGTCAATCAGTCGCCCGAGCGGGTCCGGCGCTATGTCGAATCCAACGACCTGCCGTTCCGTACGCTGTACGACGGCGAGGGCGTCAGCACCCGCGCCTATGCGGCCCCGACCACCTCGTACGTGGTCATCGTGGATCGCGACGGCCGCGTGGCGTACACCGGCACCGGAGGCGATCAGGATTTTCTCGGCGCGCTCCGCCGGGTGGCCGCCCAGTGATCACACTCATGCTCAGAGGCTCGCCGTTCATGCGACCGCACACTCTGTGGCTGGCGGGCGGTCTGCTCGCCGCCCCCTTCACCGTGCTCCCGGCCCAGTCGGCCTCGCCTTCCCCCGTCGCCGTCATCGTAGGTGGGCCGCGGGAGGGCGCCAAGGCGCCCGAGTTCAAGCTCCCCTGGGCCAACCGCGAGACGGTCGGCGCCGCCGACGCCCCCTACGAGCTGTGGCGGGACCGCGGGAAAGTCGTGGTCCTCGCCTTCTACCCCAAGGACTTCACCCAGGGGTGCACCGCGGAGATGAAGAGCTTCGCCGATCAGTACGACACCATGTTCGGCCCCGACGTGGTCCTGCTGGGCATCAATGCCGACTCCCTGGAGACCCATCGCCGCTTCGCGGCCAGTCTCGACCTTCCCTTCAGGCTGCTGAGCGATCCGGACCAGCAGGTCGCCCGGAAGTACGGCAGCAACGGCGAGGACGGTCGGCCCCGCCGGACCATCTTCGTGGTGGGCCCGGACGGCCGCATCCGCTATCGGAACCTGCACTTCAACGCTCTCGACCCCCGGCATTACACGGAGCTCGGCACGGCCGTCCAGGCGGCACGCGGCGGCTGACCCGATCGCCCTCACTCCGGAGGACAGCATTCTCGCCACTCGTCTGGCCGCGCTCGCGGTCGTGGTTGCGGCCGGCCTCGTGCCGCCCGCAGTGCAGGCCCAGGAAGAAGCGAAGGAGAGGGACAAGGAGGAAGAGCAGCTGAACCGGGTGTGGCGGATCGAGGGCCTGCGCACGGGCTTCTGCGTGCAGCTCCTGGTAGATCCGGCCAAGCTCGGCGTCTCACTTCCGCGCGGCGCCCGGCCGCTCCGGGCGGACGCCATCGAGAACCTGAGCCCCGCGCTGCGCACGGTGGTCTCCAATCAGCCCGAGTTCGCCGCCTGGACTCCCTCCACGATCTGCCTCTACTACATGGAGTCGGTGGACGTCGGCTCGCTCCGGGTCAGCGAGCGGGACCCCAGCAAGGCTCCGATGATCGGCATCTGGGCAGTGGCCGCCGCGGACGCCGCCGGCGGCGCGCGGAGGGACGTCGTGCTCCGGTTCTTCACCAACAACGGGCGGCTGGAGCGCGCTGGACAGGTGAACGGGCTCGACCTCCGCAGGGTGCGGAGCACGGTCCGTGAGATCCCCAACGAGGACGACCCCGCGGCGCCTCCGATCGGTACCCGCTACCAGCTGAAGCTCGGCAAGACGCTGGTCACCTGGGATGGCCGCAGGGTCAGCGACAGCACCCGGGCGCAGGGCAGGGTGACGAATCAGTGGCGGGCCGACAGCAAGCGGCGGGGCCCGCTGAGCGCCCGGCTGGTGCTGGCGCCGGAATGGACCAGGGCGATGGCCGGCTCGCTTCGCGTGGAAGGCGAGGACGCCTTTGCCGAGGCCATCAAGGCCTCACCGATCCGGTACGTCGCCCCGGCGTACGTCGGCGGTGCGGGTGAGCTCGCATTCGGCCGATGAGGGCCGTGATCACACGGTGTGAGCGCAGCCGCTGCCCCTCGAACAAATCGCCATGTCGAAGATGTTCATAATCAATGACTCTGAATAAATACTTGCAGGGTGGCGACACTGTCACTTTGCTCGACCGGCGCTTTTACTGACTTGCATAGCATGTTGTCATTGAGCAACTTGGACACCCACGCCTCATCTGGATTGTCACCTCGCGACGGTGGTTTTTTCTTCCTTCGCACCTCATTTCAGATATTCACTTGCGAGACTTATCCACATGTGGAAACAGGCTCCCGGCCTGGATTTCGACCCATGAGACCGGCGGAGTGATGCCGGCGGCCGGATGAGAGCGGGGGAGGGCGGCGTCCTCCGCGGACGGCGTGTCCTCAGCCTCGTTCCCGGCTCCGGAGGTGACGCCGTCTGGTGGCAGGACGGCCGAATCCGGGCAGTGGGCCGGGCCGCGGCGATCGATCGCCAGGCCCCGAGGCATCTGCCGAGGTTCGAGTGTGCCGGCTCGCTCATCACGCCCGGGTTCGTCGACGGCCACACCCACTTCGCCATGTGGGCCATGGCGCGTCGCCGCGTGCGGCTCGCGGGGGCGCGGACCAGGGGAGAGGCGGTGGCGCGGGTCGCCGCCGGCGCGCCCATGCAGGGTTGGATCGTGGGTCACGGCTGGGACGCGAACGGCTGGGCCGACCCGCCCGACCGCCACGCCCTCGACGCGGCTCACGCGAGCCCCGTCTACCTCGACTCTCTCGACGTCCATGCCGCATGGGTGAACAGCGCCGCCCTCGCGGTCGCCCGGATCTCGCGGGACACTCCCGACCCTCCGGGTGGCCGGATCGTCCGCGATGCCGCGGGGGAGCCCACCGGCCTGCTGCTGGAGCGCGCGGTGGAGCTGGTGGCGCGGGTGGTCCCGGCACCGTCGTCGGAGATTCTCGATGACGCGATGCGCGAGGCCCAGGCGGAGGCGCACCGCCTGGGCGTGACCGGCATCCATGACGTGGAGGACGAAGCGGCGTGGCGGGCCTTCCGCCGGCTGGAGCTGTCCGGCGAGCTGCGGCTCAGAGTCCTGTTCCACCCGCCGGTGGCCTCGCTGCCCGACCTGATCCGGCGTGGGGAGAGGAGCGGCGGCGGCGCGCCGTGGCTCGGCATGGGCGGCGT
>CAMPKP010000143.1 GCA_946887295.1 uncultured Gemmatimonadota bacterium
CTTGCCCTGCTCGAAGAGGTCGCGCACCCGGCTCGCGCCGACGCCCACGAACATCTCCACGAAGTCGGAGCCCGACATCGAGAAGAAGGGGCGCCCGGCCTCACCCGCCACGGCCTTCGCGAGGAGCGTCTTGCCGGTGCCGGGAGGGCCGACCAACAGCGCGCCCTTGGGGAGGCGGCCGCCCAGCCGGGTGAACTTCTGCGGGTCCTTGAGGAACTCGATGATCTCCTGGAGCTCGACCTTGGCCTCGTCGGCACCTGCCACGTCGGCGAACGTCACCTTCGGAGTGTCGCCCGCGAGCAGCTTGGCCTTCGATTTCCCGAAGGCGAACGCGCGGCTGCCGCCGGCCTGAAGCTGGCGGAGCAGGAAGAACCACAGGCCGAGGATCACGATCCAGGGAAGCGCCGCGATGATGATGGCGGTGATGCCCCCCTTGGGCTCCTTGGCCAGGATGGGCACGCCGGCGTCCTCGAGGCGCTTGATGAACGCCTCGCTGTTGGCCACCGGCAGCAGCACGGTGAAGCTCTTGGCGGTCCGGCCGTCCTGGGTGACGGGCGCCCGGAAGTCACCCTCCAGGCGCTTGCCATCGAACACCTCCACCCTGGCGACGTTGCCCTGGTCGAGCTGGCGGCTGAACTCCGTGTAGGAGAACTCCTGGGTCGGATTCCGCTGGCGGCTCATCATCTGGAACAGCGCCAGCGCCAGCAGCCCTACCAGCAGCCAGAGGGCCAGGTTCTTGCTCAGATTGCCCCAGTTGGTGCGAGGGGGGCGGGATGGGAGTCGGTCTGCCATTTATTCCAAGTCCGCGATGAACGGGAGATGACGGTAGTTCTCGGCATGGTCGAGTCCGTACCCGACCAGGAACGCCGGTGGGGCCTGGAAGCCCACGAACCGGAGCTCGGGCCGTACCCCGGTGGCCAGTTGCTTGTCCAGGAGTGCGCAGATGGCCAGACTGCCCGGCCTTCGCTTGGCCAGCAGTGCCATCAGGCGCTCCAGGGTCTTGCCCGTATCAATAATATCCTCTACCAGCAGGATATGTTTGCCCTCCAGCCGGGTTTCCGGGTCGTAGAGAAGGCGGACGGTCCCGCTGGACGCCTTCCCGTTGCCGTACGAGCTCGCCACCAGGAAGTCGACTTGGATCGGACGCTCGATGGTCCGGACCAGATCGCTGAGGAAGATGAAGCTCCCCTTGAGGAGCCCCAGGACCAGCAGCTCGCCGTCCGGGTATGCCCGGGTGATCTCCGCCCCGAGCTCCCGGACCCGGGCCGCGATGGTGGACTCGTCGTAGACGATGGACTTGACCGGCATGCCACCGGTCCGGCGCAGCACCTCAGGCGTGCTCAACATCGACGCGCAGGGCCTCCGCTCCGGGGGGTGGTAGGAGGGCGTCCGACCGGCACACGCCGGGGATCCACACCACGAGATCCCGCGCGGTGACCACCGGCCAGTCGCCCCGGCTTCGACGGGGCACGCGGGCATCCTGAAAACAGCGGACCACCGGCCGACGGCCGGTGCCGGCGAGGGGACGAAGCCGGTCGCCCGGCACCCAGGTCCGTACCGCCAGGCCGGCCGCACCGAACCAGGCGGTGCGTCCGACCCGCTCCTGCCGATCGGGGGCCCGGTCCGGCCGCCAGCCGATCCGCCACTCGCCCCAGCTCGCCTCGCCGCTTCCCTCGAGCGTCAGCACGCCGGCGGGGGGCGGCACCGCTCCCCGGACGATCCGCAGCCGGCCGAACGCAAGCTCGGCACGCCACCCGCCGCCCAGGGGACATTCCCTGCCGCTCACCCCGGCCTCCACGAGCCGCAGCACGCTCACGGCGCGCCCGCTGCCCAGGGCGAAGCGGGCTCGCCTCGCGAGTGCGATCAGGACGGCTTGGGCCAGGGCTGAATCATAGGTGCCGAGAGGGGCGGCAGCAACGGAAATTCCTCCCTTCTCTACCCTGGGGTCGAGCCCGGGCAGCAGGTCGACCGCGTGGTCCCACGCGTCCCGATCCCGAGCCGCGTGAGCCCCCAGCCGGCCCAGTCTCGCATCCACTTCGGGCAGGCGCTTCCGGAGCAGCGGCAGCAGGTCGCAGCGGATCCACGAGCGCAGGTGCGCCGGATCGCTGTTGGCCGGATCGACCCACACCGGCAGGTCTCGCTCGCGGGCGTATCGGGCCAGCTCCAACCGGCGGAAAGGGAGCAGCGGCCGGACCAGGGCGCCGTTCACGGCGCGCATTCCGGCCAGTCCGCCGGGTCCCGAGCCCTCGAGGGCACGCATGAGCACGGTCTCGGCCTGATCGTCGGCGTGGTGCGCGGTGAAGACGATCGCGGCGCCGAGCCGCTCCCGCAGGCGGTGCAGCCAGGCGTAGCGTGCCTCGCGCGCGGAGGTCTCTCCGGCGCCCATCCCGAGCCCGAGCCGGGTCGTCTCGAAGGGAAGCCCCAGCCCCGCCGCGAATGCGGCTACCCGGCTCGCGACCGCGGCGCTTTCGGGATGAATGCCGTGGTCGGCGTGCGCGACCACGAGGCCGAGGCGCTCGCCGGAGCAGCGGTGGAGAAGATCGAGCAGGACGGTGGAGTCGAGTCCGCCGGAAACGGCGACGAGCGCCGGGCCGCCGGGCAGCGCCAGCGACGCGAGATGCGCGCGGAACTCGTGGTGGAGATCCATCGCCGGAAAGTTAACCCGTTGACACGCCTGCGGGACGGCCGATTTTTGGCGGGTGAGCGATCCCCACGAGTTTCTCCGCAACCTGGCGCTGGTGCTGGGCACGGCCGCCGCCGCGACGATCGTCTTCCAGCGACTGCGTCAACCCGTCGTGTTCGGCTACATCATCGCCGGCATGATCGTGGGGCCGCACGTCCCCATCCCGCTCATGGCGGACGAGGGGATGGTCAGGATCCTCTCCGAGCTGGGCGTCATCCTGCTCATGTTCGCGCTCGGACTGGAGTTCAGCCTGGGGAAGCTGCTGCAGGTGGGGCGCACCGCGGCCGTCATCGCGGTGCTGCAGACCAGCGCGATGGTGGCGACCGGCTTCCTGGCGGGACAACTCTTCGGCTGGACCGTGCTCGAGAGCGTGTACGCCGGCGCGATCATCGCCATCTCCAGCACCACGATCATCGTGAAGGCCTTCAACGAGCAGCGGATCCGGGAGCGGTTCACCCGGATCGTCTTCGGCGTGCTCATCATGGAGGACCTGATCGCGATCTTCCTGCTCAGCACCCTGACCGCGCTTTCGGCCGGCGGCGGCGTCTCCGCCGGCGAGCTCCTGATGACCGCCGGCCGGCTCGCCGGCTTCCTCCTGGCGCTGCTCCTGATCGGCCTCCTCACGGTGCCCCGGCTGATTCGCGCCGTGGTCCGCCTGGACCGGCCGGAGACCACGATCGTGACCGCGATGGGCGTCTGCTTCGCCGCCGCCTACCTCGCCCTGATGTTCGACTATTCGGTGGCGCTGGGGGCGTTCCTCGCCGGCACACTGGTGGCGGAGTCCGGCGAGGAGATGGTGATCCAGCCGCTGGTCGAGCCGGTGCGCGACATGTTCGCCGCCATCTTCTTCGTCGCGGTGGGCATGCTGCTCGACCCTCGGCTCATCGCGGCGCACTGGGTGGAGGTGCTGGTGTTCACGGTGCTCGTGATCGTCGGCAAGATCGTCTTCGTGAGCATCGGCGCGTTCCTGACGGGCTACGGCATCCGCACGTCGGTTCAGACCGGAATGAGTCTGGCCCAGATCGGAGAGTTCTCCTTCATCATCGCCGGAGTCGGATTGTCCACCGGTGCTACCCGCGATTTCCTCTACCCGATCGCCGTCGCGGTCTCCGCCATCACCACGATGACCACGCCCTGGCTCATCCGAGCTGCGGGACCGGCGGCATCGTGGGTGGATCGCACACTGCCCCGCCCCATCCAGACCCTGGTCGGCCTCTACGGCTCCTGGATGGCGAGCCTCCGGACCACCTCGCAGGATCGCACCCGCCTGTCGCGCGAGCGCCGGCTGGCGCGGCTGCTGGTGCTCGACGCCGTGCTCCTCGGGGCGATCGTCATGGGCCTCTCGCTCGGCCTCGACAGCGCGGTCGCCGCCCTCACCCGGCGAACCGAGCTCCCGGCGGAGACCGCGCGCCTCGTCGTGATTCTGGCGGCCGCCGCGCTGGCGGCGCCGCTCACGATCGGCCTGCTGCGGACCGTGCGTGGACTCGGTCAGGCCGTCGCCTTCCGGGCACTGCCGGCGCCCGCCAAGGGCGTGGATCTGGGCGCGGCGCCACGGCGGGCGTTCATGGTCACCTGGCAGCTCGTCGTGGTCGCGCTGATCGGGATCCCGTTGGTGGCGCTGACCCAGTCCTTCCTTCCGAGGCACGTCGCCCCCGCAATCCTCCTGGGCGCGCTGGGGATCCTTGCCGTCGCGTTCTGGCGCAGCGCCACCAATCTCCAGGGCCACACCCGGGCCGGCGCGGAGGTCATCGTGACCGCGCTGGGCAAGCAGATGGCAGGCAGCGCCGACACGGAGTCCGCTGAGCCGGGCTCGCGGCGGCGACGCGCGAGCGACAGCGGGGTGCAGGCCACGCTCGCGGCGGCACCCGAGCAGGCCCAGACCCTCGCGGGGATCTACGACCTGATTCCCGGCCTGGGCCGGCCGGTATCGGTGCAGATCAACGAGGGAGATTATGCCGCCGGGCGCTCGCTGGCGGAGCTCGACCTGCGCGACGCCACCGACGCCACCGTGCTGGTGATCGTGCGGCCGGGCGAGTCCGTGGTGCTTCCCGTCGGGAGCGAGGTGCTGAGGCCGGGCGACGTTCTGGCGCTCGCCGGCGCGGAGGAGGCGGTGGGCAAGGCCAGGATCCTGTTGCGGTCCGGACCACCGGAAGGCACGGACCGCGGCCGCGGCTGACGCCGCCGGTCGCTTCAGCCGCGACATCCGCGCGCGCTCCGCCTCCTGATCAGGGCGCGTCCCGGATCTCGACGTCCGACCCGCTGGACCCGGGTGATCCCGTGGCGATGCCGAAGGGTTGGCCGATCGAAGTTTTCCCCATCTGCACCTTTCCACCTGCTCGACCTGCGGTCAGCCGTCACATTCCGGAGTCGCCTGCGATGCTGCGCGCGCCCCCTGTTATCTCCATCACAGAAGCCTGCCGCGCAGGCTACTAAGCTGGGCCGTCGGCGCTTCCGCGCCGGGGAAAGCCGCGCGCGTCTCTCATTCTGACTGACCCACCAGGTCCCAGGAGCAAACTCCCATGAGCCTCGACTCCCTGCAGTCGCTGTTCCTGAACGAGCTGAAGGACGTCTATCACGCCGAGAAGCAGCTGCTCCGGGCACTCCCCCGGATGGCCAAGGCGGCGGAGTCCCCCGATCTCCAGGAGGCCTTCACTTCACACCTCAAGGAGACCGAGGGTCACGTCAAACGGTTGGAGCGGATCTTCAAGGACCTCGGCGAGGCGGCCCGTGGCAAGCGGTGCAAGGGCATGGAAGGCCTGATCGAGGAGGGCAAGGAGGTCCTGGAGGAGGACGGCGAAGGTCCGGTCATCGATGCGGCCCTGATCTCCGCCGCCCAGCGAGTGGAGCACTACGAGATCGCGGCCTACGGATGCCTTCGGACCTACGCGCAGCTCCTCGGGCTGGACAACGCGGTCGAGCTGCTCGCCCAGACCCTGGCCGAGGAGGAAGCCGCCGACGAGAAGCTCACCAGCATCGGCGAGCGCGGCGTCAACGCCGAGGCCGCGGCGGTCGGAGGTGAGCGCGAGGAGTAGCGCTCACGGCTCGTGGTGGCCCGAAGTGCGCCGGCGCGTGCGCTGGCTCGGCGCGTGGACCGAGGCCGGCGCCGCGCCGTGCCTGGGCGGGCCCACCAGCGCGACGAGGGCGCCGTAGAGGTCCGGGAATCGGATGGGCTTCAGCAGGATCGGCAGATCTCTGTAGCCGTGAAGCAGCTCGGCTGTGCCGGGATCGTTCAGGTCGGCCATGAGGATCGCGCGCAGGGTGGGGTCCGCGTCGAGTGCCCGCTCCAGCAGCTCACCTCCGTCCATCCCCGCCATCCCCAGGTCGGCAACGAGAACGCGGACGACCCGGGGGTGCTGCTGGATGAAGCGGAGCGCATCCGGTCCGCGGCGACAGCTCCTTGCCTGGTAGCCCAGCCCTCGAACCATACGGGTGACGGCAATGCGGTCGGGCTGATCATCGTCCACGACGAGGACGAGAGGCCCTGGATACAGCGGGGCGACCATGGCGCCCGGGGCGCCGGCGTGGTTGGGCACGAGGCCTCCATGAGGAGATCGGCCCTCGCCACGACGAGGGGGCTGCAATTGCTGCGATGTGAAATGCCGGCTGGCGCCCCGAGCGCCGCCGCTTCCCTTAACTAACCAACGGCCCGCCCCGGGAGGCTGTGAGGCAGGCCACCCTTCAGGGCTTGGTCCCCAAAGCTACGCTGTCCGCCAGACCGCGGGCCAGCCAGTCGGCAATGAGCTCTCCGGCGGCCTCGTGACCCTCCTCGTTCCAGTGCCCGATGCCCAGACTGTCACGGTACGCGTGGAAGTAGACCTGGCGCTGCTCGGCCCGCTCCGCCATCGAGGGAGCGAGGTTGAGCACCGCAATCCCCTCGTGCTTCCCGAACTCGGCCAGCCGCCGCTCGGGATAGTAGAGATCCTTCGCGCCCAGCTGGCGCAGAAACTCCTCTTTCTCCTTGGTGTTCGGGGTGACCTGGATCCCCCGGGTCAGGGTGACGACCGCGCACCGCGTCCGATGGGCCTGGCAGTCGTCCCGCATCAGGCGGAGCACGCCCTCGGTGACCCTCCACGCCTCCTTCCACTCGGGTGTGCTGGGAGGCAGCTGCACTTCGTCGCGGAGTCCCAGCTCATCCCCCGGCGCCGCCGCGTTGACCCGTTGACGCGCGCTTTTCCGCTGGCTGTGGCGCACCCGGTTCACCAGCTGCGCGAGGCGGGAGTACTGAACCGCGCCGAGCAGCCTCCTGGTCCAGGTCGCCCGGCTGGTGTAGCCCTTGGCCCGCAGAAAGCTGCTGTCCACGACCAGCTCGTCACCCTTGAAGACGTGATAGGGCACGTAGTCGGCCCGTTTCAGGGGACGGTAGTTGTCCGAGATGTCGTTCCCCGTGGTCACGGCGAGCAGCACCAGATCGGGCGAGTACTTCCAGACCTGGTGCTGCAGCGTGAGCAGCTCCTGGGTGGTACCGTACCCGCCGACTCCGAAGTTGAGGACCTCGACCGGAGTGCCCCGCCGAGCCGAGAGGCGGCGCTCGATCACCTCGCCGACCGTCTTGTCGTAGGGAACCTCGAAGGCCTCGATGAAGGAGTCGCCGAGCAGGGCGATGCGGAACGTGCCCGGCGCGGCCTTCGGGGTCGCGTCGGGCCCCCTCATGCCGTCGTCGTTGATCTCGATCCAGCTCCGGCCGTCGGGCAGCGTACGGCTCTTCGAGCCGGGGATGTGCGCGACGCCACGGATGGGATCGGTCCAGACGTACACCGGGTAGCTGACCCCGAGGATCCGGAGCAGCAGCTCGCACAACAGAAGCGCGACCAGCAACGCCGTCGCCACCAGGGCGAGATTGATGCCCAGGCGGGATGCCCCGCGCCGTCCGGCTGCATCGGTCGTGCGATCTTCAGTCACCCTGCCTCCTGACGGTTCCGGGCCGTGTTCCGCGACCTCGAGAGAAGCGCTGCTGCATTCGATCAGCGACGGATGATAGTCGGCGGCATGTGCCACGGGGAGCCAAGGGGAAAATGCCTATCCATCCCCGGGGAAGACCCCCATATTGGGAGACGCTCCCCCTCATTGGGAAACGCTGACCCCTCGACCCCCCTGCCTCTTCCGGGACCGGGATGACTCACAACACGGGTGCCAACATCCTCCTGGTGGAGGATGAGGATCAGTTGCGCAGCCTGTGCCGGCGGGCGCTGGAGGCCGACGGGGCCACGGTGGTCGAGGCGCACGATGGAGAAACGGCCCTGACCCGGGTCCAGGAGTGGCCGCCCAGCTTCGACCTCGTCATCACCGACCTGGCGATGCCGGGGCTCGGGGGGCGCGAGATCGCCGAGGTGCTGTCGGTCTTCCGTCCCGAGCTGCCGGTCCTGGCGATATCGGGCGACCCCGGGAGGCCCGACCGCCGGCTGCCGATGCTGCTGAAGCCGTTCTCGCTGGCCGATCTGGTAGAGGCTGCCGGACTCCTGCGGACGAGGGCCAGCCGCATGCGCGAATGGGCCCAGGAGAAGCGGTTCCGGGCGCGCCAGGCCCGGCAGGTAGCGCTGGAAATGCAGGCCCGAACCGCGGCGCTGCGAGACAAGGTAGATCTACTGGCGGTCGCCCTGGAGCTTCAGCGGCTCGATCGGGGCGGGATCATCGCCACCCGCTAGGCCAGCAATGCGGCGGCGGTCAGGATGGATGTTCCCCATGCCACAAGGCGCCAATCGTGTAGCAAGCTCGCTATTCCTTACCGGATCGGTATCCGCCAAGAAGCTCCGCCAGCCACTGCGTACAGCGCAGGTCGAATTCCTTGGTGCTTATCTCCTTTGGGCTCGTGAGCGTCCCGATGAATTCCCCGCCCCGGGACACCGCCCAGACCACACCGCTCTCACTCGGCCCCCACTTCTCGACCCTTTCGAAGCTGAACGGCTGCCCGGCGAACTTCACGGACCGCCGACGAGACCGCATGATGTGCCTCCCTGGAAGCAGCGATGCAGTATCCCGCTTCGCGCCGGAGCGTGCAAGGCCTGCGCGCGGGGACGGGCACATGAGCGGGGGTGGTGGCCA
>CAMPKP010000144.1 GCA_946887295.1 uncultured Gemmatimonadota bacterium
CTCCCGTCTTGCGCTTGGACGGCCGGAGTCGCACTGTGGTAGGGTAGCTCTCGCCGCAGGGAGGTCCGCATGCAGGAGCGATCACACAAGATCGGCGCCGAAGGCACCGATGTCGGCATCATCGGCGGTCTCGCCGTCGCACTCTGGTTCCTCGTTCTCGACACCATCGCCGGCCGGCCGCTGCTCACGCCGAGCCTTCTCGGGCAGGTCGTCCTGCTGGGCGACTCGACCCCTGACACCGGGCGCGTCGTGTTCGGCGCGATCCTGCTCTACACCGCCTTCCACTTCGTCGTCTTCGCGCTTCTGGGGATGGGGCTGGTCGCCCTGGTGCACTGGGCCACCGAGAACTCGGTGGTTCGCTACGCCCTGCTCCCGGTGTTCCTCGCCTTCGAGGTGCTCTTTTACGGCCTGCTGGAGGCGCTCTCCGAGCGAACCGGGGAGCTCTTCCCGTTCTGGGCCGTGATCTCCGCCAACACGCTGGCCGCGATCTGCATGGCGGCGTACCTCTGGATCCGGCATCCCGCGTTCCGTCGCTCGCTTCACGACACGCCCCTGGGTGCGGCGCCGCTTCGCTGACCCCCGCTCCTTAGAATCCCGTCCCCGGACCGTGTAGCTTTCTGCCTCTCAGACCACACGGCCGGGGATTCTTGTTGCGCATTCCACTCACGAGTTCGCTCGCCATCGCGTTCGTCGCGCTGCTCGCGGGCCGCCTGCCCGCCCAGCTCGAGCCTCCCGGCACGGGTGGGGTCGTGGCCCTGGATCACGAGCTCCGGATGCTGGGGCACTACCGCCGCGTCCTGATGATCGGGGCCCACCCCGACGACGAGGACACCGAGCTGCTCACCGTCCTGGTGCGCGGCATGGGCGCGGAGGCGGCGTACCTGTCGCTCAACCGCGGGGAGGGGGGGCAGAATCTCATCGGGCCGGAGCTGGGCGAGGCGCTCGGGCTCATCCGCACGGAGGAGCTCCTGGCGGCTCGGCGGCTCGACGGCGCGCGGCAGTTTTTCACGCGGGCCTACGACTTCGGCTACTCGAAGACGCTGGACGAGACCTGGGAACAGTGGCCCCGCGACACCATCCTGAAGGACGTCGTCCGGATCGTCCGCCGCTTCAGACCCCAGATCATCGTCTCCATCTTCAGTGGCCTCCCTCGGGACGGGCACGGCCAGCACCAGGCCGCGGGCTGGGTGGCCCGGGAGGCGTTCGCGGCGGCGGGTGACTCGTCGCGCTTCAGCGAGCTCGCGCGGGAGGAGGGCATCCGCCCCTGGGAGCCGCTCAAGCTCTACCGCAGTACCCGCTTCGACACCTCCGCCACCACCCTCACCCTGGACGGCGGCGTGCTCGACCGCGCGGTCGGCAAGTCGTACCACCAGATCGCGATGGCCGGGCGGAGCCTGCACCGCTCCCAGGACATGGGCCGGCTTCAGACCATCGGGCCGTCACAGGTTCCACTGACGCTGGAGGAGGATCGGACCGCCGAAGGCGCCGGGGGCTTCTTCGACGGTATCGACACCTCGCTCGCAGCGATGCCGTGGCGTGACGCGCCGGGGGCCGACGGCCCGGCCGCCCGGCGTCGCTTCGCCGCGCGGGCCGACAGCGCGCGCGCCGCGCTCGGCGCCGGCGCCTACCGGCGGGTGATCGCGCTGCTCGACCGGGGCAAGCGCGACCTCGTCCCACAGTCGGACGACACCCGGGCCCAGATGCTGTTCTCGACGCCCGAGCAAGCCGACCAGCGGCGTCACACCGACCGCGCTCTGGGGATCGCGGCCGGACTGGTGGCCGACGCGCTCTCGGCGGACGATCGGATGGTCGCCGGGCAGTCCGACAGCGTCGGGTTGGTGCTCTGGAACGCGGGAACCGACTCCATGACGATCACCGGCGGCGTGGTGCCGTCGGCGGAATGGCACGTCCAGGCCGATTCCAACCCCGAGGTGTCGCTCGCACCGGGCGGGATGCACGAGTCGACGGTCACCCTCACGGCCGACAGTGCCGCCTCCCCCACCACGCCCTATTTTCTCCGGCGGCCTCGTCAGGGCGGGCTGTACGACTGGACCGGCGTCGCGCCCAACGAGCTCGGCGAGCCGTTCGGCGCCTCGATGCCGGTCGCGCGGTTCGGGCGACTGGGGCCGGGCGGGGAGGTCTCCCGGGAGGTGAGCTTCCGGGTGAACGACCAGGCCCTGGGCGAGGTCCGGCGCCCGCTGACGGTCGTCCCCCGGGTCGACGTCAAGCTCGATCCCTCCACCTACGTCTGGTCCCTGCTCACGCCGGGCAGCCACCGCTTTACGGTGACGCTCACGCACGGGGCTCGGGATACGACCGCCGGCACGGTCGAGCTGGTGGTGCCGAAGGGGTGGCCGGCCGTCCGGCCCCAGCCGTTCCGCCTCGCCGGCGAAGACGAGCGGGAGAGCTTCACCTTCGACGCGCGGGCGCCGCGGGGGAGCGCCAGGGGCAGCGCCACCATCCGTGCGGTCGCGCGGGACTCCGCCGGAAGGGAGTACGAGAGCGGGGTCTTCACGGTGAGCTATCCGCACATCCGCCCTCGGTCGTACGTGGTGCCGGCGACCGCGGAGGTGCAGCTCGCGCCGGTCGCGCTGCCCCAGCTGGCCAGGATCGGGTACGTCCGCGGCGCCTCCGATCTGGTGCCGGAAGCGCTGGAGCGCGCCGATCTGCCGGTGACGCTGCTCGACGCGCGGGCCCTGGAGCGGGACGATCTCAGCCGGTTCCCCGTGATCGTGATCGGGCCCCGGGCTTACGAGACGGACTCCGCGCTGGTGGAGAACAATGCTCGCCTGCTGAGCTACGTCAGGGGGGGCGGAGTGCTCGTCGTGCAGTACCAGCAGCACCGGTTCTTCACCGGGGGCTTCGCGCCGCTCCCGCTCACGGTGGGCGGACCCGCGCTGGCACCGCCGTCCGACAGCCAGCACGCCAGTGCCGCCGGCGGGGCTGGGGGTTCCGAGGGACCGGGCCCGGACTCCGGGGCGGTCGCGTCGCAGGTGAGCCACGACCGGGTGGTGGACGAGCGGGCGCCGGTCACGGTCCTCGCCCCCGATCATCCGGTGATGCGGCGCCCCAACCGGATCTCCGAGCGCGACTGGGAAGGCTGGGTGCAGGAGCGGGGGCTCTACTTCGCGAGGAGCTGGGATCCTGCGTACAGCCCCATTCTGGAGACGCACGACAAGGGAGAGGCGGAGCTCAGGGGAGGCCTGCTGATCGCGCCGGTGGGCAAAGGGACCTACATCTACACCGGGCTGAGCTTCTTCCGGCAGCTGCCGGCGGGCGTCCCGGGGGCGTTGCGCCTGTTCGCCAACCTCCTCGCTCTCGGCCAGCCGCCCGCCCGCTGACGTGGCTTCCTCCGCGCCTTCGGTGTCGCCGCGGGGCATCGTCGTCACGGTCTGGCTCGTGCTCGCCGCGTGCCGCGGCGACGGACGGACACCGGTCGTGCTGTATTCGCCCCACGGGCGGGATCAGCTCACCCTGCTGGAACAGGCCTTCGAGGCCGAGCGACCCGACATCGACGTCCGGTGGCTCGACATGGGCTCGCAGGAGATCCTCGATCGACTCCGGTTCGAGCGGGTGAACCCGCAAGCGGACGTCTGGTTCGGGGGGCCGACCACGACCTTCGATCTCGGCATCGAGGACTCGCTGCTCGAGCCCTATCGGCCCTCCTGGGCGGACCGCGCCGGCCCCAACGGCATCGGTCCGCGCGATCTCTATTACCCGGTCTACCGCACGCCGGCGGTGATCGCCTACAACAATCGGGCGGTGCGTCCCCAGGAAGCGCCCGGGGATTGGGACGAGGTCCTCCAGCCGCGGTGGTGCGGCAAGGTGATCATCCGGGATCCGATGGCCAGCGGAACCATGCGGGCGATCTGGGGACTCATCCTGATCACCAGCATCCGCGAGACCGGCGATACCGCGAGAGGCATGGACTGGCTTCGCCGGCTGGACGCCTGCACCAAGACCTACACGCTGAATCCGGCGATTCTCGACGCGAAGCTGGCCCGCGCGGAGGGGCTGGTGACGCTGTGGGATCTGCCGGACATCCTGATCGGCAGGTCGAAAGGGCTGCCGTTCGGCTACGCCTTTCCCCGGAGCGGCACGGTGGTGATCGACGACGCGATCGGCCTCGTGCGGGGCGGCCGCCATCCCGAAGCCGCCAGGGCATTCATCGACTACGTCGGCGGAGTGGAGGCGCAGCTGCTCGCCGCGACGCGGGTATTCCGGCTCCCGGCCCGGCACGACCTCCCGGCGGACCGCGTTCCCGCCTGGGTGGCGGAGGTGGAGGCCGAGATGATCGTCGCGCCCATGGACTGGGGCATGCTCGCGGCCCATGGCGCCGAGTGGATGGGCTACTGGGACCGCCACGTGCGCGGCAGCGGGCGCGGCGGACGATGACCGCGTTCCTGACCGTGCAGGATCTCACCAAGCGCTTCGGCAGCACCGTGGCGGTGGACGGCGTGACGCTCTCGCTCTCGCGAGGCGAGATGCTCGCGCTGCTGGGACCGAGCGGCAGCGGCAAGACCACCATGCTCCGGCTCCTGGCCGGCTTCGAGACGCCGGACACCGGGCGGGTGACGGTCGAGGGGGAGGACGTCACCAGGGTCGAGCCGGTCCATCGCCGGTTCGGCATGGTCTTCCAGCATTACGCGCTGTTCCCGCACCTCGACGCGGGCGAGAACGTCGGCTTCGGCCTCGAGTCGCTCGGCGTGCGGGGCTCCGAGCTGGGCGAGCGGGTCGCCCGGGCGATGGCCCTGGTGGATCTCGCGGGCCTCGAGCGCCGGCGGGTGGACCAGCTCTCCGGCGGACAGCAGCAGCGGGTCGCCCTGGCCCGTGCGCTCGCGCCCGAGCCTCGCGTGCTCCTGCTCGACGAGCCGCTCTCCAACCTGGACCCCACCCTCCGCGAGCGCACCCGGCGCGAGATCCGCGACCTCATCCGGCGGGTCGGAATCACCACCGTGCTCGTCACCCACGAGCAGGACGAGGCGTTCGATCTGGGCGACCGGGTCGCGGTGCTGCGGAGCGGCAGGCTGGAGCAGGTGGGCACGCCGGACGAGCTCTACGCCGCGCCGGCCAACCTGTTCGTGGGCGGATTCGTCGGCCGGTCGAGTGTGATACCGGTCTCGGTGCTCGGCCCCACGGAATGGGGAACCCGCATCGCCGTCGAGGGCGTCGAGTGGGAGGTCGAGCGTCCCGCGGGCCAGCCCGTCATGCTGCCGGGACCGGCCCTGCTGCTGGCGCGGCCGGAGGCGCTCCGGCTGGGCGACGATGCGCAGGCGATCACGGGCACGGTGACGGGTCGGCGCTTCACCGGCCCGTCGTCCTACTTCACCGTGCTCACCGGAAGCGGGGCTACCCTCGAGGTGGTCGCGCCGCCGGCGGCGGTTCGCGCGGGCGAGCGGGTCGGCATCCTCCCCAGCCGCCGGGCGGCCGGGGGCCTGCACCTGTTCCCGGTGGAGGAGAAATGAGCCGCCGGAGAGCGGGAGCCTTCGGTGTGGCCCTGCTGCTGGTCCTGCTCCTGTGGCTGGTGCTCTATCCGCTGGTCCTGGTGCTGGCCGAGGGGGTGCGCGGCTCGGAGGGGTGGACCCTCGAGCACGTGCGGCGGTTCGTGGGACGTCCGACCGAAATGCGCGCGCTGTGGGGCAGTCTCTGGATCTCGGTCGCCAGCGTGGCGCTCGCGGCGCTGCTCGGCATCCCGCTCGCGTTTCTGGTGGGGCGGTACGATCTCCCCGGCGGGCGCGTGCTGGGGGGACTGGTGGCGCTCCCGGCGGTGCTCCCGCCCCTGGTCGGCGTCGTGGCCTTCCTCTTCCTCTACGGCGAGACCGGCTTCGTCTCGCTGCTGCTGATGCGGCTGCTGCGGCTGGAGGAGCCGCCCTGGCGTCTGGAGGGCGCGGGCGCGATCCTGCTGGTCCACGCCTATTCCATGTACGTGTACTTCTACCTGCTGGTGCGGGCGTCCCTGGTCTCGCTCGATGCTTCGCAGCTGGAGGCTGCCGCGAGTCTCGGGGCGGGCCGCTGGCGCACCCTCCGCCGGATCGTGGTGCCGCACCTGAAACCCGCCCTCGCGGGCGCGGCGCTGCTCACGTTCATGACCGCGCTGGGCTCGTTCAGCGCACCGTACGTCTTCGGCGGCGGGTTCCGGGTCATGCCCACCCAGATCGTCGCCACCCGGCTCAACGGCGAGAGCCAGCTCGCCATGGTCGAGACCGCCTCCCTCACGGCGCTGGCGCTGCTCGCGCTGCTGGTGTTCCGGAGCCGCCCGGGCGGCTCCGGCGGGAGCGGCCGCAAGGGCGCTGCTCCGGCCAGGATCGTCATCCGCAGTCGCCCGGCGCGGCTCGCGGTGGGAGTCGTGGGATGGACGCTCGCCGCGCTGCTGCTGCTTCCTCACCTGACCCTGGTCCTGGTCTCCTTCGTGCCGGTCGGCACCTGGACGACCGAACCGCTCCCGCCGGCGTACACCCTGCGCAACTACCTGGCACTGGTGGATGATCCGGTGCGGGCGCGGCCCCTGCTGAACAGCCTGTGGCTCGCGAGCGTGGCCACGCTCGCGGCGGTCGCCATCGCGCTCGCGGGATCGCTCCTGAGCGCCCGGCGGCGAACCGCTCCGCGCCGGGCGGTGGAGAGTCTCCTGGCGCTGCCCTGGGCGGTGCCGGGCACCGTGTTCGCCATCGCGCTGGCGACCGCGTTCAGCGTCCATCAGCCGGCGGCCGCCCGGGTCGTCCTCGTCGGCACGCTCTGGATCCTGCCGCTGGCTTATCTCGTACGGAACCTGCCGATCACCAGCCGTGCGATCACGGCCGGCGTTCGCGCCCTCGATCCCTCACTCGACGAGGCGGCGGCCAGCCTGGGCGCCGGACGGTGGCGGACGCTGAGGCGGGTGACGATCCCGCTGCTCCGTCCCGCTCTGCTCGCCGGGGCCAGTCTGGCCTTCGTGACCTCCTTCGGGGACTTCGTGACGTCCATCATGCTCTACACCTACGACACGAGGCCGATCTCCCTGGAGATCCTGTCGAGCCTGCGGCAGGCCGACGTCGGCGTCGCCGCGGCATACGGCGTCGTGCTCATGCTGGTGAGCGCGGCGGTCTTCGCGCTGGGGGCCGGGCCGACACGAGGAGGGAACGCCGGGTGACCTCGCCCAGCGCCAGCGGCGGCTTCCGCCGGCTGGCGATCCTGATCGCGGTCAACTTCGTGGACATGGTCGGCTTCATGATCGTGCTCCCGCTGTTGCCCTTCTACGCGCTCGACCTCGACGCGTCGCCCGAGATCATCGGGCTGCTGATCGCGTCCTTCTCGATCGCACAGCTGGTGTCGGCGCCGTTCTGGGGCAGGCTGTCCGATCGCTACGGCCGCCGTCCCGCGCTGCTGATCGGGCTCACCGCCTCGGCGATCGCGTACGTGGTCTTCGGCTTCGCCGAGAGCCTGTGGCTGCTGTTCCTGTCGCGGCTGGTCCAGGGCGCGGGCGGAGGCACCACGGGCGTGGCCCAGGCCTATGTGGCCGACACGATGGCGCCGCGAGAGCGGGCCAAGGCTCTGGGCTGGCTCTCGGCCGCGACGTCCGCCGGCGTGGCCTTCGGACCGGTCATCGGATCGTTCGCCGCGCACCTCGGCAGGGCCGCGCCCGGGCTGGTCGCCGCCACGCTCTGCCTCGTGAACGTCGCCTTCGCCTGGCGCTGGCTGCCGGAATCCCGATCGCGACAGGAGGGGCCGCCGCCGCCCCGGCGGCCGGTCTGGCACCCGGCGTGGACCGCGCTGCGGCACCCGGGCGCGCCGCTCTCCCGGCTGCTCTGGATCTACGGGATCGGCATGGTGGCGTTCAGCTCGCAGACCTCGGTGCTCGCCCTGTATCTCGGCGCCGAGTTCGGGCTCGATGAGCGGAGCATCGGGCCCGTCTTCACGTATATCGGAGTTCTCTCCTTCGTCATGCGCAGCGCCCTGCTGGGGCCGATCGTGGAGCGGCTGGGTGAGCTCTGGACCGTCCGGCTCGGCGCGGCGCTGCTCGCGGTGGGCCTCTGGCTCTACCCGACTCCGGAATCGCTCTGGACCTTCGCCCTCGTCATCCCCCTTGTGCCGATCGGCACGGCACTGCTGTTTCCATCCACTACCTCACTCATGTCCCGCCAGTCCGATCCCCGCGAGCTGGGTACCACCATGGGAGTGGCTCAGACCTTCGCCGGGCTGGCCCGAGTGGCGGCACCGCTGCTCGCGACGACGGCGTTTCAACGTCTCGGTCACGGTGCGCCCTTCTACATCGCCGCCGGCTGCATGGCGGTCGCCGGTGTGCTGGCGTTCCAGATCAAATCCGGTCCCAGCGTCTCCGCGCCTGCGATGGCGGAGGAAGGAGCGAGGGTCTCATGAGCACGGACGACCGCCTCGATCGGCTGGAGCGGCGGGTCGAGGTACTGGAGGCGCTGCTGCGGGCCGGGCAGCGAGCGGGCGTCGACGCGGCGTCGGCCGGCGTCCCGGCGGTTGCCGCGCGGCCGGCCGCGGGCTGCTCGCGGTCGGCGTCCTCGCGCTCCTCATGGCGACGGGCTACCTGC
>CAMPKP010000145.1 GCA_946887295.1 uncultured Gemmatimonadota bacterium
CCAGCACGCTCTCGACCAGCAGGCTTCGACCGAGGGCCCAGCCGCTCGCGCCGAGCGCTGCATGCAGCGCCATCTCGCGCCGCCGCGTCGTCGCCTGCGCCAGCTGCAGGTTGGCGACATTACCGCTGGCGATGAGCAGGACGAGCAGAACCACGCCCCCCAGCAGATGGAGCGGGCGCCGCACGGCTCCGATCATCTGCTCGCCCAGCGGCACGAGGTTGACCGACCAGTGGCTGTTGAAGTCCGGGTGCTCCGCGGCGAGCCGCGCCGCGATCGTCGCCAGCTCGGCCTGCGCCCGCTCGACCGTGACGCCATCCCGGAGCCGGGCGACGGACTGGAGAAAGCGGCCGGCGGACTCGCGATAGTCCTCCGCCGGATCCAGACGCAGCGGCACCCACACGTCGGGACGCGGCTGCCGCCCGATCGACTCGGTGCCCGGCGGCATGACACCGATCACGGTGAGCGGCGCGCCGTCCACGCGCACGACACTCCCCACGACGGCAGGATCCGCGTGATAGCGCCGTTCCCAGAGCCGATGACTCAGAATCGCGACCTCCGCTCCGCCGGGAGCGTCCTCCGCGGCCGAGAACGTCCGGCCCAGCGCGGGGCGCAGGCCCAGTACGCCGAAGAGGCTGGCGGTCGCACGCTGGACCGGCACCTCCTCGGGTTCCCCGGATCCGGTGAGACTGGCGCTGACGTCGTGCACGGCCGCCATGCCGCTGAACACCGTGCCGGCGGCCTTCCAGTCCAGATAGTTCGCGGGCGAGACGGTGTTGCGGTCGCTCTTTCTGAGCCCGTTGGCCTCCCAGACACCGACCAGGCGGTCGGGCTGGTCGTAGGGAAGGGGGCGCACCAGCACGGCGTCGATGACCGTGAAGATCGCGGTGTTCGCGCCGATTCCGAGCGCCAGACAGATCACGGCGGCAGCGGTGAAGCCGGGGGCGCGGCGCAGCCGACGCAGGGCGTAGTGCAGATCGCGTGGCATCTGTCCGGTTCTCAGCTCACCGCGGAGAGCTGTCGCTCCTCGACCACCTTGCCGTCGAAGAGGTGGACGGAGCGGTCGGCGTGGCGGGCATAGCGGGGGTCGTGGGTGACCATGCAGATGGTGGCGCCTGCCTGGTGCAGCTCGCGGAGCAGCTCCATCACCGCCTCGCCGTTGGTCGAGTCGAGGTTGCCGGTCGGCTCGTCGGCGAGAAGGATCGCGGGATCGCCCGCGACCGCGCGGGCCACCGCGACGCGCTGCTGCTGGCCGCCGGAGAGCTGGGCCGGGAAATGCTTCATGCGGTGCGACATCCCCACCCGCTCGAGGGCGGCCTGCACCCGCTTGCGGCGGTCGTCCGAGCCCATGCCCCGGTAGGTGAGCGGGAGCTCGACGTTCTCGTAGACCGTGAGATCACCGATCAGGTTGAAGGCCTGGAAGATGAATCCGATCTGGCGGTTGCGGACCCGGGCCCGATCGGATGCGGAGAGCTTCGCGACCGGCTGGTTGTCCAGGGTGTAGGACCCGTCGGTCGGCGTGTCCAGCAGGCCGAGGATCGACAGCAGGGTGGTCTTCCCGCAGCCCGACGGCCCGGCGATCGCCACGTACTCCCCGTGCTTGATGTCGAGGTGGATGTCCGACAGCGCGTGGGTCTCGACCTCGTCGGTGTAGAACACCTTCTTGATGCCTTCGAGTCGGATCAGGGATTCGGCCATTGCGGTCTCGGGTTGAGGGAAAGCCGTGAGCGGTGACACCATGGGTCGAAGCAGGTACTACGAGTGGTCACGTCCGTGAGTTTGCGCCTGGAGCCCATGGCCCACCGCCCACGGCTCAATCCACTCTCACCCGGTCGTGACCGTCCCAGCGCGACATGTCCGAGATGATCACCTTGTCGCCCGGCTGAAGGCCGCCGAGGACCTCCACGGTGTTGACGGAGGTCCGGCCGAGCCGGACGTTGACCCGCGCCGCCTCCGTCCCGTCCGGGGTGAGCTTGAAGAGGCCGACGGCGCTGTTGGCCTGACCGTACGCGGGCCTCCCGACGTGGAGCACGTCCTCCAGACGCTCCACCTCGATGGTGCCGTCCACCGAGAGGTCGGGTCGTGCGCCGCGAGGCATCTCGCCTTCGAGGGAGACGTCCACCGTCACGGTGCCGTTCTGAACCGCCGGGTCGATCCGGTAGACCTTGCCCTTCACGATGCCGTTCCTGGTGTCGATGGCCGCGGGCTGGCCGATCGCGATGTCCTTGGCCTGCGTCTCGGGGATCCGGAGAACCGCCTTGAGCTTGCCGGGCTCCACCAGCCGGGCCAGCGTCGCGCCGGACTGGGCCCACTGCCCCACCTCGAGAGGCAGCTCCTGCAGGATGCCGTCCGCGCCGGCCATCACCTTCATCGAGCGGACCCGGCCGCGCTGGAAGTCGGTCACCGCTCTCAGCCGCCCGACCTGCTCCCGCTGGAGCGCGAGCTGCGAGTCCGTGGCGCCGACCATCACCGCGAGGCGCTGTTCCTCGACCTTGTACCGGGTCTCGAGCTCCTCCACGCGGTCGATCGCGCGACTCGCCTCCATCGCGGAGATGAGCTCCTTGGTGGCGAGTCCCTGGGCGGCTTCGGCGTTGCGCTTGGCGTCCTGGTAGGCGGCCTTGGCGGCGGCGACCGCCGCCTCCTGATTCAGACGTTGAGTCTCGAGGTTGGTCTCCAGGTTCACCCGGTCGGCCTGGGCCGCGGTGAGCTGGCGCTCGGACTCCAGCGCCTCGAGCTGCACGTCGGGGTTGCTCAGCTCGAGCAGCACGGTCTCCGGGTGCACCTCCTGTCCCGGCTCGGCCAGACGGCGCTCGACTCGACCCGCGGTGACGGCGGAGATGTAGCGGATCCGCTCGGGCACCAGGGTTCCGGGGCCCCGCACCTCGATCACGAGCGGCCCCTTCTGCACCGAATCGATCCACACGGACGCGCGGTCCACCCGCGGAGCCGCGGGCTTGAGCCCGCGCAGCCCGAGTGTGGTCGCCACGAGTGCCGCGAGCCCGATGCCGCCATAGATCAGCCGCTTCCGGCCACGGTTCACCGGTGCACGGGGAATGTCCACGCCTGTTCCTCATTGAGGGTCTGGTCCGACCGCCGCCGCCCATCGGCGCCACAGCCCGGTCGCCTCCGGTGTGAAGGGAAGGAGCGTGCCAGCCGGAGGCACACACACAACGGATTGCAGCGTCGCGGGTTGCATCAAGCGGGCACCGGCGCCGCACCCGCCGCCGGTGTTCGGACGCGGGACGGGCGAATCCCGGAATCGAACACTTCACTGTGCGGCCGCCGGTGCTATACTCGTCTCTGTCACGATCCCGCCCTTTTTCCAGGCTCCGCATGACACAGTGCTCGTGGGTGACACCTTCCGGGTGGACTGCGCGCGCCATGCTCCTGCTGGCGTACCTGTCGGCGGCATGCAGTCACACCGAGCCGTTCTCCGGTCCTCAGGGCACGGACTCGCCGTTCGACGCCGGCCCCCCGGCCCGCCTGACACTGAACCCGGCTCACGACGGCAACCCGTCCTGGCTGGCCGATGGCTCCGGCATCCTGTACTCGTCACAGCAACTGAGCCGCGATGACGACGACGTCTGCCTGGCCGAGCTGCCGCCCACCGGAGGCAGCCAGCGCAGTCTGGTCTGCGACATCCCCGGCGAGCGGACCACGACCGACGCCGCCCAGTCCCCGGCGGCGAGCGCCGAGGGCCGCCTGGCCGTGCTGAGCGCTGGGAACGGCGCCATCGGTGGAACCAGTCCGGTGTTCCTGGAAATCGCGATCGCCCCGACCTTGGACGGTCACGACGCGCAAAGGGTTCGCAGCCTGCCCTTCACGCCAGCCGGGGGCGTGGGTCAGGACTACGCCGGCCATCTTCGCTGGCTCACCGCGGAGAGCCTGGTGTACGTGGGGCAGCGCTTCCGGGTCCGGCGGCCCTGCCCGGATTGCATGCTCGACACGCTGATCGACGGCACCGATGTCACCATCCTGGACCTCTCGAGTGCGACCGCCGCCGGGAGGGCGGTGCCGGGAACGGCGCTGGCCACCGGCGTCGCGCCGATCCTGGACGGGACGGCCATCCTCTTCACGCTTCCGAACGACAGCCGCGTCTACCGCCGGGTGCTCGCGAGCGGCGCGGTCGCCGTAGTGCACGACTTCGGCGCGGCAGGCGTCGCGCGGGACCTGGATGCGGTGGGCGACAGGTTCGCTGCGATCGTCGGCGGACGGGTCGCCTTCTCGGTGGACCCCGCGGCCGGCCCCACGCAATGGGACAGCGGCGGCATCGTGCACGTGGTGGATCTCGACGGAGAGACCGACCTGGCGCTCGACACGCCCGGCCGGCTCTACCGGCGCCCCGCGATCTCACCCGACGGGACCCGCGTCGTAGCCGAGGGATTCCCCCTCATCATCCAGCCCTTCGGCACCCCGGACACCACCGTGAGCAGGAGCGGCGACCTCTATCTCTTCGGAGCCGAGCGATGAGCGGCGACCGGCTCTCGCTCGCGCTCGCCCTCGGTGTCCTCGCGACCCTCGCGGCAGAGCGCCCTCTCGCGGCCCAGGCCGAAGGAGTGATCGCCGGACAGGTTCGCCAGTCGGAGTCGCGCGCCGGGCTCCCGGCGGCGCAGGTACTGGTGGACGACCGGATCGGCGCGGTGGCCGACACGGCCGGACGCTATCGGGTGCGTGCGGTGCGAACCGGCTGGCACCGGGTCGGCGCCCGCCTCATAGGCTACCGGGGCGTGGTGCTCGACAGCGTCTTCGTGCCGGCGGGCGCCACGGTGACGGTGGACTTCGACCTCGAGGCCAACCCGCTGGAGCTCGAGCCGCTGGTGGTCACCGCACCGTACGACGCGGCGCTGGACCCGCTGGCGACGAGCACGGAACAGAAGATCAGCGCCGAGGATCTCCGCGACCTGCCGATCAGCACCCTGGAGGAGGCGCTGGCGCTCTCCGCCGGAAGCGTCGGCACCAGCTACCGCGGCGGCCGGATCGGACAGGAGTCGTTCATCCTCGACGGGCTCGGGGTGAAGAACCAGCTCGACGCGTCGAGCGGCGGTCTCGGGCTCCAGATCCCGCCCGACTTCCTGAGTGAGGCCTCGCTGGTGACCAACGGATTCTCCGCCCGGTTCGGCCAGGCCCTTTCCGGACTGGTGAACGTCGTCACCCGCGAGCCGGGCGAGACCTGGGAGGGACGGATCGCCTACGAGGGTGACCGGCCGTTCGGCGGAGGTCTGGACCGCGGTCTCGACCGGCTCGCGCTCCGCGCGGGAGGACCGCTGTCCGGGCGCTTCGGGCTGGTCGCCGCGCTCGACGTCTCCGGCAGGATGGACGCCGAGCCGGTCAACGCTCCGGCGCCCACCGACCCGAGGGACCCGCGCTCCGGCACGCCCTACCCTCTTCCCCACAACAGCGGGGAGCAGTGGACCGGCGCGGCCAAGCTGGTCGTGCCGGTCACCGGACGGACAACGTTCCGGGCGCTCGGCCTGCACACCGAGGACCAGCGGCTCCTCTTCGATCCCGCTTACAAGTACGACCCGGAATACGGGCCGGCGCAGCGGCTTCGCGGCGACCTGGTGAGCGGACACCTGCAGTACATCAGCGACCCGAAAGCGGGACTGCCTCTGGTGCTCGACCTCCGGGTCGGGCGATACGTCCGTGAGTTTCTCCGCGGCGAGCTGGTGGAGCAGCCGGACTACTCGCTCGGCGCGCTCACCGGCTCCCGCTTCCATTTTGTGGGCGAGGACCTGGCCCGGGAGCAGACCGCCTCCGGCGCGCCGGTCGCGGGACTGCGGGTACCCGACGCCAGCGTCCGGTCGCCGTGGGGAGTGCCGGCCTTCTTCCAGGGAGAAGGATCGCGGGGTGAGCTGGCCTGGAACCGATTCGGCGAGACCCGGTTCCAGCTCGACGGCACGATCGGAGGGTTACCGGGGCTCGATCTCTACGCAGGCGGCGAGTACGTCGCCCAGCAGGTTCGCACCTTCCAGCGGGCGCTCGGCTTCCTCCCCGTCGGTGACACGGTCCCGGCGGCGGCACGGTCCGCCTTTTCCCCGCGCAGCGCGGCTGCCTATGCCGAGGGACAGTTCCGGATCGAGGATGTCGCGATCACCGCCGGCCTTCGCTACGACCGCTTCGATGCCGGCAGCAGTCTGCCGGGCGAGGCCCGCGGCGCGCAGAGCTCGGTGAGCCCGCGCTTCGCCGTGAGCACCGTGTTGAGCGGCGCCACACTGGTGGCGAGCTACGGGCGCTTCAGCCAGGCGCCCGACTACCAGTTCCTGGTGGACGCCGCGTTCGACGACACCACCCGGACCGGCCGGTTCCGGCGCGGCAACCCGAATCTCGGCTTCGAGAAGGCCCAGCAATACGAGCTGAGCGCACGGGTGCGGCCGAAGGAGGAGCTCACGCTCCGCCTGGGCGTTTACCTCAAGCGGCTCACCGGACTGGTCGCCTCGGTTCCGCTGGGCGTGAATCCCGATTCGACCATCTTCGGGAATTCCGACGCCGGGACGGTGAAAGGGACGGAGCTGCTCCTGGAGCGCGATCTTCGGGGCGGCCTGGGCTTCCGGCTCGCATACACCCTCCAGGAGGCCGTCGCGACCGCGACCGATCCGTTCCTCCTCAATCGCCTCATCGTGGTGGACCCGCTCACCGGGGACACCACCCGCCCGGCGCGGGCCGAGTTTCCGCTCGACTTCGACCAGCGGCACACCCTCACCGCGATCGTGAGAGCGAAGGCGTCCGACCGGGCCGGTCCCACCCTCGGCGGCCTGCGGCCGCTCGCCGGCCTCGAAGGCGCCGTCATCCTGCGACTCGCGTCGGGACTCCCGTTCTCCCTGAGCGACAGCACCGGGGACTCGCTGGTCGGCCTCCCCAACGGCTCGCGGCTGCCGAACACCTCGTCGGTCGACCTGCTGATCCGGCGCCCGGTCAGGCTGGGTGGCGCCATCGGCGGCATCTATCTGGATGTCCGGAATCTGCTCGACCGCCGGAACGTGGTAGCCGTGCGACGCGACACCGGCGAGCCTCAGGCCGACGTGGGCGCGGTCGAGCGGATGGCCGAGGCCGCCTACCAGGCCAATCCGGACCCGATTCCCTATGAGTCGGGCCGGTACCGGTCGGTGGCGGACCTGGATGGAGACGGGTTCGTGGCGGGACGGGAGGAGCTGTTCCCCATGTACCTCGCGGCGGCGCGGGACTACACCCAGCCGATCTTCGCCTACGGGCCGCCGAGGCTCGCGCGGCTGGGGATCGAGCTGCTCTTCTGAGCCCGCTCCTCCTCCAGCAGTGCCTGGTGGATCGCCATGCCCGCCTCCGCGCCCTCGGCAGCGGCCACCACTACGAACTGCGCTTCCCTGGAGGCGTCGCCCGCGACGTAGAGACCGGGCACGTTCGTCGCCTCGCACTTGCCGGTATCGACGCTCCCCTTGTCGTTGAAGCGGCAGCCCAGCCGCTCGGCGAGCGGACTCCCCGGCCGCTGGGCGCAGGAGAGAAAGAGCGCGCTCCGGGCGGCCGCGTCGCCGGCGGCGAAGACCACACGCTCCAGCATCCCCTCCCTTCCCTCCAGCCGCACGATGGGCTCCTCGCGCACGACGATCCCCACGGCGCCAAGCCGGTCCGCGGCATCCTCGGAGAGCGGTGATCCATCGCTGCAGTACAGCACGTCGGAAGACCACGTGAGCAGGTTCACAGCGAGCCCGACCCCACGCTCCTCGCGGGAATGAACCGCCAGCGGCCGGTCCCGCCATTCCCAGCCGTCGCAATAGGGACAGTGGTGGACGCTGGTCCCATAGAGCGGCAGGAGTCCGGCGATGTCGGGGAGGTCGTCCACGACTCCGCTGGCCAGCAGGAGCTTCCGGGTCGCGAGCCGGCTGCCGTCCGCGCCGGCGACCGCGAAGCCGGAGCCGCCGCTGCGGCATGCGTCCACGATCTCGAGCTCGCGGCACTCGATGGTCCGGTACCGGTCCAGTTCGGCCCGGGCGATCCGAAGGAACTCCGACGGCGGCGTTCCATCGCGGGAGAGGTAGGCGTGCATCTCGCGCGCGGCGAGATTCCGCTGCCGGCCGATGTCGCACAGCAGCACTCGGCGGCGGCACCGGCCGAGCATGAGCGCCGCGCTCAGCCCGGCGGCGCCGCCGCCGACGATAATGCAGTCGTACGTCACACCGGCTCGCCGGCCTCCACCACCTGCTTGAGCCTTCGCAGGTCCTCGGCGACCTGGCGGGACGGCTCCTCCCCGAAGAGCCGCGCCACGGTGGCGCCGAGCTTGCCCGCCGGCGGATCGTAGCGCAGCACGACCCGCACTTCGGTGTCGCCGATCTCGGTCGGCATGAAGTGGACCGAGCCGGCGTTGTCCACCTCGGACCCCGCGAGCGAACGCCACGCGATCAGCTCGTTGGGTATCTCGTTGTGGATCTCCGCGTCCCACTCCACCCGGCTGCCCGCGGGCCCTTTCGCGGTCGCACTGGACCGCGAGTCGTCCAGCACGGAGACTGCCTCGAGGTGGTCCATGAAG
>CAMPKP010000146.1 GCA_946887295.1 uncultured Gemmatimonadota bacterium
GCTGCCTCGCGAGCGGGCGCTGCCTCGCGGGAGCGAGTGTCGGTGGCCCGCCGGGGGCTCACGTCCACGGGCAACCGCTCGCCGGCGCCCGGGGCCGCGCGAGGCGACTCGGCAGGTCGTGCACGGCGCGCCTCGATCGTGGTGGTCTCGCTCTGGTGCCGGTCCGCCGTGCGCCGCGTCCCGCTCGCGCGGGGCGTGCCGCCGGATCTGGCCTCACCGCCGCGTCTGCCCTGGCTGGTGGCGCCCGTCGCCGACCGCTCGGTGAGCTCGACCCGGTCGGTGCTGCGCCGGCCGGCCGCCGCCTCCGGCCGCTCGCCTTCCCGGCGATCGACCGCGCGGCGGATCGGAGAGGAGTTGTCCGCCTCGGTGAAACGGGAGATCGGCGGGGTGTGCACCGTGTTCACGGCGCGGCCGAAGGTATAACGGCGGTCGCGATAGTCGGCGCTCGCCAGCGTGCGATCGCGGAACCGGTACGGAGTGTAGGGCCGGTTGTAGTAGCCCACGTTGTGGGAGTAGTGCGGATGACCCCAGTAGCCCCTGGGGTAGTAGTACACGGGGCGGTAGGGCCGATAGTACCACGGGTCGTAGAAGAACGGATCGTAGTACGGGGCGTAGGCGTAGTGATACGGCGAGTAGTAGTGCCGGCGGTAGAACGGCCTGCCGAAGAACAGGTTCACCGAGAGTCCGCTGCCGCAGCTCCGGTAGTACCCGCAGCCGAAGTCGTCGTAATAGAGCCCGCCGTAGTATGGCCGGCTGTAGGAGTAGTCGTCGGCGTACACCACCCGCTCGACGACGGAGTAGTTGAGGATGTCGTAATCGAAGCTTCCCTGAGCCATCCGGCGCACCAGCTCGGTCAGCTCGGGCTCGGGGTCCTCCGCCAGCTGCCGGGGCGCGAGGGCCTTGTAGTCCCAGTGATCGCCGAGCACGAACCCGTCGAAGCGGAAGGGCGAGCGGGAGACGGCCGCGTACACCGAGCCCCGGCCGGAGCGATCGCCCACGTCGAAGGCGTCGCGCCCGCCACGGCCCTCGACCTCGTACTTCTTGCCGCCGCGCACGAAGTTGTCGTCGGTGGGGTCGAGCGGGAACAGCACCCGGAGATGTCCCTCGGTGTCGCTGTGGAGCACGACCAGGTAGCCGTCGTCCTCGGTGCGAACCTGCACCTTGGCGCGGTCGCCCCTCAGGAAACGCCCATCGTTGCTGATCCAGATTCGAATCGGAGGATCGTCCGTCGTCGCGACGGCCGGCTGGGCCGGCCCACTCGCGAGGAGGAGTGGAAGCAGCAGGCTGAGATACATGGGGCGCCTCCCGGAACCGCTGTTGCCTTGCTGGAAATTGAGACGGGGCACGATCTTAGGCCAGCCCTGCACCATGATGCGAACCGCGTGCCACCGCCCACCTCTTTGAAGCATAACTACTTAGCGCGGGAGTTCGTTCCCGGATCGTCCTCGGGCGGGGGCTTCATTCCCTGGGGAGGTGGACACTTGGATGGACGGAAAGCGGTGGGGCTTGTTAGGGCTTGCTGGTCTCCCGTCCCCCGTTCCAGCGATGCCAGTACATCCGCATCTCGCCGATCCTGTCCCCGCTGGTCTCGCAGAAGATGGCGCCCCGAGCGTCCACCCACTCGCCGGTCCGCTTCCGCCGGAAGACCGACTTGAACTCGGTGCTGAACCAGGGGCCGGCAGCGTAGATCTCCCCGGAGGAGAAGGTCACCTCGGACTGGTGGAGGGGGACCTCGAGCCAGTAGCGGCGGACGGCTTCCGTGCCGCGGAGCGGCTCGGAGAAGGGTGTCTCGACGAAGACCACGTCCTCCACGAAGACCGACATCAGCAGGTCCACGTTCCCGCGCGACCACCCCTGTCCGAAGGTGTCGATGAGCGATCGGCCCAGATCGCGGGTGTCCACCGCGCTCAGCGGGGCTCCGAGGTGAGCCGCTGGAGGGCTTCGCGAGCCTCCGCCACCCTGTCCTGCAGCTCGGGGTCCGCCTTGTCCCAAAGCCGGATGAACCGGCCGTAGGCGATCGCCGCGGAGTCGGGCTTGCGCGCCGCCTCATAGGTTCGACCCAGCTCCAGGTAGGAGAGCGGCAGCAGGTACACGGCGCCGTTGTCGAAGCCGTAGCGGAGGCGGGTGATCCCCTCCTCCCTCGTATCGGCCTTCGCCGCGAGCACCCGGGCGAGCTGGAACCGGAGAAACGCCGTTCTCTCGGCAGAGTTGGGGCCCCCGGAGCCGGCCAGACCGGCGCGCAGCTCGGCGAGTCCCTTGGCCGTGTCGCCCTGCACCAGGCGGACCCAGCCGGCCGTCGCCCTCAGCAGTCCGCGACTCCTGGTGGAGTCCGGCGTAGAGTCCGGCGCCAGCATTCCATCGGTCGCCAGCCTGGCGGCCTCATCCATCCGGCCGCGCACCATCGCCTTGATGGTCTCCATGTACGCCATGCGTCGGGGATTGCGCCCCTCCGGCACCTCCAATGCCATGAGCGAGTCCGCCCGCGTGCTCACGGACGAGACCGGCGCCATGCCCAGCGCCACGGGCCAGCCCAGGAGTCCGGCGGCCGCGCCCGGCGAGAGCGCGGCCACAGTGTCCACCAATGCGCGCGCCTCACGCAGACGCCCGAAGCCGAGGAGCATGAACCCCCGGTCGATCGACTCGTACGAACGGGTCGGAGAAGCGGCGGGCAAGGCGCCGATCAGGCGTGCCCTTCGAGCGAGAATACTGTCCGAAGTGGCGGCGTCGTCCTTGTAGGAGGAGAGGACGGCGTAGAAACCGACATGAGGGACGGTGGCGACCGCCGCGCGGACCGCGCTGTCGCTCGGCGGCGGGCCCCAGGCGAGCGCTCCGGCGACCCGGTGAGCGGCGACGCGCGGCGGCGGCGCCGTCCGCGCGAACAGCCTGAGGTAGCGGCCGTACCGGACGCTGTCCCGGTAGATCAGGGTGAGCTCGAGTGGGTGAATCACGGCCGGAGTGAGGGTCGAGTCTCCCGCGAGTACCCGGTCGAAGGCTGCGATGATGGTGTCGGGGCTGGTCGGCTTGATCTCCCGCAGGTGGTAGAGCGCTTCGGCGTAGGTGTACCACCCCTCGGGATCGTCCGGATAGTCGGCGACGTACGCCCGCATCGAATCGATGGCCAGCACCGAGCCCTGGTCGAAGGCACGGTAGGCCTCCAGCAGCCGCCGGCTGCGGGGCGGCAGGCGATCAGCGAACCGGAACCCGGCCGCCGCGGCCTGGTGAGAGGCGGGGCTCCCGTAACCGCCGGTCCAGCCGTACACCAGCGCCCGGCGCAGGTGCGCCAGGGCAAACGTGGAGTCCACCTCGACGGCGCGGGTGTACGCCGACAGCGCCGAATCGAGCGCGAAGCGGCGGTAGTAGCGCTCGCCCTGGAGGTAGGCCCGCAGGGCCGCGATGGAGTCGCTGGTGAGCGAGGCGATGTCCAGACTGGGGAGCGGCTCGCGCGAGCGCCAGACGTCGCGGAGGAGCGCGACGCTCAGCCGGTCCACCAGGGGCAGGATGCTGTCGGCCGGCCCATCCACCTGGGCCCGGCCGAGCCGCTCTCCGCCGCCGACCCCGTACAGGTCGGCCGCGAGGCGCACCCTGCCGCCCGCGGAGACGGCGCTTCCCATCACGACCGATCCGGCATTCAGGTCCCGGCCGAGGGCGAGGGCCTGATCGACGTCCGCGGGATCGTCGTCTCGCCGGTGGCCCCAGCGCTTGAGCACCAGGCGCGGGTCCACCGCCTTGATGCCGCCGACTCCCTGGAGATTGGTCGCCAGAAGATCCACCATGCCTTCGCGCAGCACATCGACACCGGGACCGGAAGCGCTGAAGGGGAGCACCGCGATGGTCTCCGCCTCGTGCGCCACCGCGATCTCGCTGGGCCGGGTCACGAACCAGGCGACGACCCCCGCCGCGGCCGCGGCGATCGCCGCGGCCGCGAGAACGATGACCGTTCTCCGCCGAGGGCGGTGCGCAGTCCGCGCTTGCCGGAGGGCGGACGCGAGCGCGCTCATGTCGGCATGGCGGTCGGCGGGGTCGATCGCCATCGCGCGGATGATGACGTCCTCGAGCGCGTTGGAGACGTCGTGCCGGACCTTGCCCACATGGGGGCGCGGGGCGGTCATGTTGCGGGCGACCACCGACTGGGGCGTGCCGCCGGCGAAGGGCGGAGCTCCCGCCAGCATCTCGTACAGCACGCAGCCCAGACTGTATTGGTCGGCCCTGGCGTCCACCGCGTCCCTGCCGGTGGCCTGCTCGGGCGCCATGTAGTGCGGGGTGCCTATGGCGAGGCCGATCTGGGTCAGGCCGGGACCGCTCTCACCCGAGGGTGAGGCGCCGCTCTCTATGGCCTTGGCCACGCCGAAGTCGGCCACCACGCCGTGTCCGCCGCTGAGCAGAATGTTCTCGGGCTTGATGTCGCGGTGGACGACGCCGTGGGCGTGGGCGTACGCCAGGGCGTCCGCCACCTCGGCGGCGAGCGAGATGACCTCGTCCACCGGCAGCTGCTTCTCCCGGCCCAGCCTGCCCCGCAGGGTCTCGCCATCCACGAAAGGCATGACGAAATACGGCGTCTGGCCGCCCGCGCCGTCGTCGATGGTGCCCGAGTCGAAGACCGGGAGGATGTGGGGATGCTGAAGGCGGGCCGCGAGCTCGATCTCGCGGAGAAAGCGGGCGATTCCGCCGGGCCCGCTCAGCTCCGGCCGGACGACCTTGATCGCCACGTTGCGGCCGTGTCGCAGGTCCTTCGCCAGGTAGACCGTCGCCATGCCGCCCGCGCCGATCTCGCGCTCGAGAGCGTAGCGTTCTCCGAGCGAGGCCACCAGGCGCTGGAAGGTGTCGGTCATGAGGTAGAGGAATTTACTGGGTGAGATAGGTCTCGAAGAACCCCCGGCCCCTGTCGCTCACCGGCTCGCCCATGATCCGGCCGCTCAGCTCGAAGCGCCCCCGCATCTGGAGGAAGAGCCGGCGGAACGATGCCGCCGCCATCCCGGTGGCGAGAGCGTGCTCCACCTCGACCGAGAGCGTGACGGTGTCGGCTTCCCAGGTCCCGGTAAGCGTGAAGCGCTCCGGAGCGCTCGCGCCCTCCACACCGTCGGCAGGCTGCTTCCCCTGGTAGTCGATCTCGCCGAAGCGCAGCACGCGGCGCACGCCCAGAGAGTCCACGACGGCAAGGAAGAACGGCGAGGTGCCGGCCTGACCGGGACCGTAGACTCCGCCGTACAGCAGACTCAGCCGCTCACCGCGAGCCGAGCCCCATTCCCAGGTGACGTCGCGCCACACGCCCCAGTTGTGGTCATGGTAGGCGGCGACCTCCTCGATCTCGGAGCAGCGCCCCCCGACGCAGATCCGACCGGCGGCCGAGGCCGAGAGGGCGGGGACGACGTAGCCCGACAGGAACTCGTCGTCGCTGAGCTCGACCGGCGGGAAGTAGCGGTTGCGATCCGGACGGACCAGGAGATCGAGGCGGACACTCCCTTCCCTGCCCCTCGCCACTGCGTGAAGCCGGTACTCGCCGTCACGCTGACGGACGAAGCTCTCGCCGATCGCCACGTCGGCGCGAGCCGTGTCGAACGCGACCCGGGCTGCCGGTACCTCAGCGGTGTAGCGGTCATGACGGCCGTCGGGACGACGGTGAGTCACCAGCACGCGTCCGCCCCAGCGGTCATCGCGCCGCGCCAGGCTCACCTCGCCGCCGACCAGGAAGGTGAGATACCACCACTCGTCGGGACCGCTCGCCAGGTTGAAATAGTGCCACTCACCCCAGGTCGAGTCGGCGGTGCGCGGCAGATGGAAGCGATCCATCTCGTCGTAGAGCTGCTGCGGGCTCGGCGTGACGTACGCCGAGTCGGATGGGGCGTCTTGCCAGCGACCCTCCAGCAGGTCGAGGCCGGTGCCGAGCGCGGCGGCGCGGCTCGGGATCTCGCCGCCGGCGCGCACGGCGGTCGGCCGGCACTCGGCCTGCGCCGGGCAGAGATAGAGGAGCTTTCCCTCGATCGCGGGGGCCACCGTGCCTACGATGTCCCGGTGGCGCTCGCCCCCGAGCGCCTGCCGGGTGAGGAACCGGGCGCGCTCCATGGTGAAGAACATCCCGCCGAGCCCGCCGGTGCGCATCGCCTCGATGTCGATGCCCTGGGGCAGCACGGTCACCTCGCCGCCGCCGACCAGCGCGACGTCGCGCGACTGGTCGAGCATCGCCTCGCCGATCGAGAGCAGCACCACCATGACCCCGACGCCGATGGAGAAGCCGAGGAGGAGGAAGAGCGAGCGGACTTTCCTCACCACCAGGTGGCGGAAGGCGAGCGTAGTGATCACGGCGAGGCCGGCCGCCGGAACGGCGAGGCGGCGCCTTGGGCTACCGCGAGCGACACGATCCGGCCGTCGAGCATGTGGACGACCCTGCCGGCCTGCGCGGCGAGCCGCTCGTCGTGGGTCACCACGAGCAGGGTGGTGCCGTCGCCGTTGAGCCGGCGGAACAGGTCGAGGATCTCCTGCCCCGTCGCGGCATCGAGCTCGCCGGTGGGCTCGTCGGCCAGCAGGATCGCCGGCCGGTTGGCCAGGGCGCGCGCGATGGCGACGCGCTGCATCTCGCCGCCCGAGAGCTGGGTGGCCCGGTGACCCTCGCGATGGCCGAGCCCCACGTATTCCAGCAGCCGGCGGGCGCGGGCCCTGCGGTCGGGCCCCTTGATGCCGGCCTCCGCCATCGGCAGCTCGACGTTCTCGCGTGCGGTGAGGACGGGGAGCAGGTGGAAGCGCTGGAAGACGAAGCCGAGGCGGGTGAGCCGGAGCCGGGTCAGTTCGCGGTCTCCCAGGGTCTCCAGCGCGGTGCCCAGGATCTGGACCGTGCCGGAGGTCGGCATATCGATGCCTCCGACGATCTGGAGCAGCGTGGACTTGCCACTGCCCGAGGGACCCACCAGCGCGACGTACTCCCCCGGCTCGACCGTGAGCGAGGCGCCACGCAGGGCGTGCACCGTCTCTCCGTTCATCGGGAAGTCCTTCCGCAGATCGCGGGCGACCAGCATCGGCGGGGCGGGCTTCACGTCGCCTCCGCCCGAAGGGTCGCGGCGATCGGCGCGCGGGCTGCGAGCCAGGCCGGGTAGAGCCCGGCCAGCGATCCCGTCGCCAGCAGCACGACGGCGGCGAGGCTCAGGGTGCCGGCCCGGGGAACGAAGAAGGAGAACGTCGCCGGGAGGCCGGGAAAGCTGGTGAGGATCGCGTCGAGGTACTCCGCGGTCGCGAGGCCGAGCAGGATGCCGAGGCCCGCGCCGAGCAGGGTGAGCGCCGCCCCCTCCGAGAGCACCTGGCGCACGATCGTCGCACGGCTGACACCCAGCGCCCGCAGGGTGGCGATCTCACCCAGGCGCTCGTTGACGGTGATGGTGAGGAGCGTGCCGACCAGCAGCACCGCCACGACCAGGCTCATGCCGCCGAGCACGTAGGAGAGCTGGGTGAAGTACACCAGCCGGCGCTTGGCCTGCACCACCAGGTCGGCGACGCTGCTCACTTCGAGCGCGGGGAAGCGCTCGCGGAGTCGGGAGGCGAGATGCTCCACGGCGGTATCGGCGGCGGCCTTCACCAGCAGGAGCGAGGCCCGGTCCTCGGGCGCGTCGCGGCCGAGCCGCTGCATCACCGGGAGCACCGTGCCCACGGAGGGCTGGCCCCTGTAGTCGTAGATCCAGCGGACCTGCCCCCGCACGGCGAGCCGGCGGCCCACGGCCGCGTCGGCGATCTGCGGGTCGAGCCGACCCACCAGCGTGACGCTGTCGCCGGGACCTGCGCGGAGCAGCGCGGCGGCGGTCTCGCTCAACAGCACGCCCAGGGTGTCGCCTGGGGCGAGGTCGGCGCCGGCCGTCACCTGGTAGATGCCCTGGGCCTCGGGCTGGATGCCGTAACCGAAGAGGGTGACGAGGGAATCGGACGTCCGGCCGTAGATCGAGGTGCCGAGCACGGCCCCGGCGGACTCGACCCCCGGCTCCGCGCGGATCGCCCGCACCACGCGCGATGCTTCGGTGATCGAGGCCTCGGTGTCGAACGGCAGGGTTCCCTTCGGCGTGATGCGGATCTGGTATCCCCGCGCGAGGAGCAGCTCGCTGAAGGACTTCTCGATCCCCCCGCTCAGCATCACCATGTCGAGCAGCATCGCCGAGGCCACCGCGATGCCCGCGAGCGAGAGGGCGGTGCGGAGCGGATGGCGTCCCAGGCTCTTCAGGCCCCAGCCGAGCCCGGTCACCCCCGGCCCCAGAGCACCATGGGCCGGGTGCGGACCAGCCTCCCGGCGGCGACGGCGCCGGCCGCGATGCCGAGGAGGAGCGAGAGGCAGACGCTGAATACGACGATGCGAGGCGTGATCAGGGAGAAGATCAGCTCGGTGTCGAAGAACCTGCGATAGTAGGCGTTGGTGGCGGCACCCGCCAGAAAGGCGAGCCCCGCCCCGAGCGCGGAGCCGAGGACGGCGATGAGCGCGGCCTCGAGCACGAGAGCGCCGAAGATGGTGCGCCGGCGCACC
>CAMPKP010000147.1 GCA_946887295.1 uncultured Gemmatimonadota bacterium
TGGGAGGGTGGTGTTGCAGGGGCAGTGTTCCAGGGCAGTGTTGGACGCCGTCCCTCACCCGTGTCATTCCTTCCTACCGCACCACCGTCACCTCCACCCGCGACGGATATTTTGCCGTATGCCAGATCCGTGCGTCTGAGCCCGCAACGCCGGCGACCGGACAGGGCGAGTGCAAGCGGGCGAAGGGTTTTGATGGCGAGGAATGTACTCCGGGTTGTAGAAGGCGTCCCAGGGGGTACATTTCTTGCCTTCCGGACTTCCCACTGTGCCCCTCCACGAGTGTCGAATGACCCTGTGCCGATCCCTCGCGACAGCAGCCCTGGCGCTCAACGCCACGGTGCTTCCCCTGGCCGCTGTCGCTCAGACCAGCGCCGTCCCGGCCGTCCCGGCCCCCGTGGCTCACTCCGCACCCTTGATCTCTCGAAAGACCGCCACCGTGGCGGGGATCCTCTTCGCCGCAACCCTGCTGAGCGACCGCAGCCTCCGAATGGAGGCCCAGGAGCACCGGGGCACCACGTCCAACGCCATGGCGAGTCTCGGCAACTCCTTCGGGGAGTGGAGCTACGTGGTGCCGGGCCTCGCTGCGGGCTACCTGGCCGGTGAGATCGCCGGCAGCAGCGGCCTCAAGAGGATCGTGGTGCGCGCGGGCGCGTCCGCGGCGCTCGCCGGCGGGCTCAGCACCGCGCTCAAGTACACCGTCGGGCGGAGTCGCCCCTCGGTCGCCGGAGACCCCGACCAGTTCCGACCGTTCACCAGATGGAACTCGTTTCCCTCGGGGCACACCGCGGTCGCCTTCGCGATCGCCACGGCCGTCGCGGACGAGACCCGCGACCCCTGGACCGATGCCGCTCTCTATGGCGCCGCGACCCTGACCGCCCTGTCCCGGGTCAATGACGACCGCCACTGGACCTCCGACGTCCTCATCGGTGGCCTGCTCGGCCACCTCAGCGCGAAATGGGTGTCGCAGAAGCTGGGGCCGGTGCAGGTCGTGCCCGGCGGGGTGGTGGGCAAGATCGAGTTCTAGATGGACGCGAGTTTCATCGGCCTGGGAGCGATGGGCCGCGCGATGGCCGCCAACCTGCTCGCCGCGGGGCACCACCTTCGAGTCTGGAACCGAAGCCGTCCGCCGATGGACGAGCTCGCCCGCAAGGGCGCCGAGCCGGTGGACCATCCACGCAAGTTGTTCGCCGGTATCGTCTTCTCCATGCTCGCCGACGACGATGCGGTGCAGGAGGTCTTCCTCGCTCCGGGACTGCTGGAGTCGGCGCCGCCGGGAACCATCCACGTCAACCTGGCCACGATCTCGGTGCGTCTCGCCGAGCTGCTGGCAGATGAGCACCGCCGCCACGGAGTCGAGTACGTGTCGGCGCCGGTCTTCGGGAGGCCGGACGTCGCAGCCGCGGGGAAGCTCAACATCGTGGCGGCGGCGGCGGATGAGGTGCTGGACCGCGTTCAACCCCTGCTCGACGTGATGGGCCAAAGGACCTGGCGGGTCGGTACCAGGCCGGGCCAGGCCATGGCCGTCAAGCTTGCCGGCAATTTCATGATCGCCTCCGCCATCGAGGCCATGGGAGAGGCGTCGGCCATGGTGGAACGGCACGGCGTGCCGCCGGCCGCGATGCTGAACGTATTGACCAGCACACTCTTCGCCGCCCCGGTGTATCAGGGATACGGCGGCCTGATCGCCGAGCGCCGCTACGAGCCGGCGTCGTTCCGGCTGGTCCTCGGTCTCAAGGACCTGCGTCTGGTGCTTGAGGCCGCTGAAGGCGCAAAGACGCCGATGCCCTTCGCCAGCGTGCTGCGCGACCATCTGCTGGAGGCGGTGGCGCAGGGGGAGGGGGAGCGGGACTGGGCCGCGCTGGCGGACGTCGCCCGCCGGCATGCGGCGCTCGACGCCGCGAGCCGGGCCGCTCACCTATCTTGGACGAAGCCGGTCGCCTGACCTCCAGGCCGGAGCCACCGCACCACCGGAACCGCCGCCCTCACGCGGCGGTTCTCTGCTTTTATCGAAAGGCAGTCGCATGCTTTCAACCCGCAAGCTCGGACGCCAGGGACTCGAGGTCTCCGCACTCGGTCTCGGCTGCATGGGAATGAGCCAGTCCTACGGCGTGCCCGATGACCGCGAGTCCGTCGCCACCCTGCACCGCGCCATCGAGCTCGGCGTCACTTTCCTCGACACCGCCGAGGCCTACGGTCCCTACACCAACGAGGAGCTGCTCGGCCGGGCCCTGAAGGGCAGGCGCGATCGGGTCATCCTCGCCACCAAGTTCGGCTTCCGCTTCGAAGGCAATCGGCTGGTCGGCACCGACAGCCGGCCCGAGCACATCCGCGAGGTGGCCGAGGCCTCGCTCCGCAGGCTCGATACCGATCACATAGACCTGCTCTACCAGCACCGGGTGGATCCCGCGGTCCCCATCGAGGACGTGGTCGGCGCCATGGCCGACCTGGTTCGCGAGGGGAAGGTGCGGTTCCTCGGGCTCTCCGAGGCGGGCGAGGCCACCATCCGCCGGGCCCACGCCGTCCACCCCATCTCGGCGCTCCAGAGCGAGTATTCTCTGTGGGAGCGGAACCTGGAGGGCGGCATCATCCCGGTCCTCCGCGAGCTCGGAATCGGTCTGGTGGCGTTCAGCCCGCTCGGCCGCGGCTTCCTGACCGGCACCGCGCGGCGGGCCGAGGAGTATCCGGAAGACGACTACCGACGGGGAGACCCCCGGTTTCAGGGCTCGAACTTCGACGCCAACATGCGAGCGGCGTCCGTGGTCCGCGAGCTGGCGCGCTGGAAAAGCGCGACGCCCGCGCAGGTAGCGCTCGCGTGGCTGCTGCACAAGGGCGACGACATCGTACCCATCCCCGGCACCAAACGGCGCCGGTACCTCGAGGAGAACGTCGGCGGCGCGTCGCTCGCGCTCGGACCACCGGAGATGGCGCAGCTCGACCGGGCGCTCCCGCCCGAAGTGGTGGCGGGGCCGCGGTACAACGACAGAATGATGACTTTCATAGACAGATAGGACGGACCCATGAGAATCGGCATCATCGGCGCAGGTCAGATCGGCGGCACCCTGGCCCGCCGCCTCACCGCGCTGGGACACGAGGTATCCATTGCCAACTCGCGCGGACCCGAGACGCTGGCCTCGCTGGCGAAGGAGACCGGCGCGAAGCCGGTGACGGTGGAGCAGGCCGCGCGCTCCGGCGACGTGGTCATCGTGACCATCCCGGAGAAGAACATTCCCCGCCTGCCGCGCGGTCTGTTCGACGGTGTTCCCGACGACGTGATCGTGGTGGACACCGGCAACTACTACCCGCAGCAGCGCGACGGCAGGATCGACGCGATCGAGGACGGCACCACCGAAAGCCGCTGGGTCGCGGACCAGCTCGGACGGCCGGTCGTCAAGGCGTTCAACAACATCTACGCCCGCCACCTGCTGGAGCTCGGCAAGCCCCGGGGCGCGCCCGGCCGGATCGCCCTGCCGGTGGCAGGAGACGATCGGCGGGCCAAGGAAATGATCATCCGGCTGCTCGACGAGCTCGGGTTCGATGGAGTGGACGCCGGCAGCCTCGACGATTCCTGGCGGCAGCAGCCCGGCACGCCGGTGTACGGGACCGACCGCGACGCCGAGGGCGTCCGCCGCGCGCTCGCCGAAGCGAAGCCGGAGCGACAGGAGGCGTTCCGCGCGAGCACGGCCAGCCCGGCCACGACGGGCCGCGGCTAGGGGCGCAAGGAGGCTGGACAGGTGGCAGTTGCTTGACTAAAGTCAAAGAATGGCGGCGGACGAGATTGCCCAGGTCCGGCGGTTCAATCGCCTGGTCACACAGCGGGCGGGGGCGTTGGACGATCATTTCCTCGGGCGGGATCGTCCGCTCGGGGAGTCTCGCCTGCTGTACGAGATCGGCTCCCAGGGTGCGGACCTCCGCACGCTCCGGGGGCGGCTGGGGCTCGACGCGGGCTACCTCTCCCGTCTGATCCAGGCACTGGAAGACAAAGGGCTCGTCCGCTCCGGCCGGGCAAGCACTGATGGACGGGTTCGAAGCGTCCGGCTGACCGCAGCGGGTCGCCGGGAAGTCCGGGAGATCAACCGTCGCTCCGACGAGTCGGCCGCCGCCCTGCTCGACTCACTGACCCCCTCCCAACGCACCCGCCTGGTCGCCGCGATGTCGGAGGTGCACCGGCTCCTGCAGCTCGCCGGCCTTCGCTTCGAGAGAGTGGATCCGGCGGCCGAAGTCGCCCGCCGGTCCCTCGACCGGTATTTCGAGGAGCTGGACCGCCGCTTCGAGTCCGGCTTCGATCCGGCGGTCGGCCCCCCTCTCGACGATCGCGACTTCGTCCCTCCGAGGGGCGCGTTTCTGGTCGCTTACGTGGATGGAGAGCCGGTGGCCTGCGGCGGGGTCAAGTCCATGTCGCCCGGCGTCGGCTACCTGAAGCGAATGTGGGTGGCGGACTCGGTGCGTGGGCTGGGGATCGGCAGGCGCATGCTCGGTGCCCTCGAGGCCCAGGCGCGGGAGCTCGGCATGACGACGCTTCGGCTCGAGACCAACCGGGTGCTGCACGAAGCTATCCGCATGTACCACACCGCGGGCTATCGGAAAGTCGCGCCCTTCAACGCCGATCCTTACGCTCACTACTGGTTCGAGAAGGTTCTGGGCTAGCGCTACTTGCCTTTCACCCGGGTGTCCGTCGCGACCCAGTTCACCTCCCACGTTTTGCCCCCGTCGTCCGAGAATGATTGCTCGAAGCGACACGAATCCGCGGTGATGGGCGAGATCACGAACCGCACGAGGATCGCTCGATCGTCCAGCGTCTCCTGGGCGAAGAACTCGCCCCGTCCATCCTTGAACTCGCCGATCGAGGGCGGGCTCAGCGTGCCGCCCCTGCTGCTGGAGAAGTTGAGGCTCCACTGGCGCGATTGGGGATTGTAGAGGCGCAGGCTCAGCACCTGGATGTGCCCCGCCGGGCCATCGGCCTCCAACTCCGCCAGGTTGGCGCGGCCGTTCCAGACTTTGGTGACGACCGTCGTGCCCTCGTACTCGACCCATTTGGCGGAGCCGGTGAGAGGGTTCACGAGCCGCGACAGCTGCGTCTTCCAGGTGCCGATCTCGAAGTCGAAGTCGTGCTGCCCGTCCCTTCGCTCGGGAGCATGTGGAGCGCTCGCTGGCGATGCCGCCGAACGCGACTGTGCGACCGCCGGGACCGACGACGGGGCGAGAGCCAGGCCGCACAACAGATGGAAGTGGAAGTGCATCGTTCACGGTACGGCGGTAAGCGGTCCTGACGCCAGCGCCAATCGGTATATTGTCGCCATGACCACTTTGCACCTTCCGCTCGACCGTTCCTCCGGCACCCCGATCCACCGCCAGATCTACGAAGGGATCCGGCGGGCCATCCTCGATGGCCTCCTCCGCCCGGGGCAGCAGGTGCCGTCGACGCGGGCCCTGGCCGTGGATCTCGGCGTGTCGCGCCTTCCGGTGCTCACGGCCTACGATCAGCTGCTGCACGAGGGCTACCTGGATGGCCGGGCCGGGTCCGGCACGTTCGTCAGCGCCGCGGTCCCCGACGACCTCCTGCGTCCCCCGGTGCCGCCCGACGTTCCCGCTCCGCCGAGCAGGACTCGCCGAGATCCCCCGCGGCCGCCACCGGTGCGTGACGATGGCGGGCTGGGTCCGTTCCGGATGAGCCTTCCGGCGCTTGACCAGTTCCCCCATGCTGCCTGGGCCAGACTGGTGGCGCGGCACGCCCATGCGCTGAAGCACCCGGAGATGGCCTACGGCGATCCGGCCGGGCTGGTGCCCCTGCGGCAGGCCATAGCGGAGCATCTGCGCGCCGCCCGCGCGGTGCGGTGCGAGGTCGAGCAGGTACTCATCGTGTCCGGGTCCCAGATGGCGCTGCGCCTGGCCGGGGCGGTGCTGCTGGGGCCCGGCGACCGGGTCGCGATGGAGGAGCCGGGCTCGCCGCCCGCGCGGGCCGCGCTGGGTGCCGGCGGGGCGGAGGTGGTCCCGGTGCCGGTGGACGAGGAGGGCATGAGCGTGGCCTCGCTACGGAGGCGCAACGACCGGCTGCGCGCGGCGTACGTCACGCCATCTCACCAGTATCCCCTCGGCACGTCCATGACTGCCGCCCGGCGGTTCGCACTGCTGGACTGGGCCGAGAGTCGAGGGGCGTGGCTGCTGGAGGACGACTACGACAGCGAGTATCGCTACGTCAGCCGTCCGCTCGGCGCACTCCAGGGGATGGATGCGCACGAGCGGGTGGTCTACATCGGCACCTTCAGCAAGGTGCTCTTCCCGGCCATACGGGTGGGGTATGTGGTCGTGCCGCCGTCGCTCTGCCAGCGGTTCGTGGATGCCCGGGAGGCGCTCGATCTCTTCTCTCCCACGCTGTACCAGCTGGCGCTCGCGGAGTTTCTTCGCGAGGGCCACTTCGCCCGGCATCTTCGCCGCATGCGCGGGGTCTACCTAGTCCGGCGTGACGCGCTGCTGACCGGGCTCGCTCGGCACTGCGGCGGACGGCTCACCGTTCACAATGCCGACGCAGGGCTCCATGTGACGGCGTTGCTGCCCGAGGGCGTGGACGACGAGGACGTCGTCCGGCGCATGGCCGGGCGTGGCCTTACGGCGACCGCGCTCTCGAGCTGCTATGCGGGGTCGGCCCGGAGCGGATTGTTGCTGGGGTTCGGCGGGTCCACCGAGCGGCGCCTGCTCGAGGCCACGCGGGTCCTGGGAGAAGTGCTGCGGGACTAGTTCGGGGGCCGCACCCCGGGGCCGGCGTACTGTCGGTCGCCGCCGATGGACGGTCCGCCGAGATCCACTCCGATGTAGCGATCTACTGTAGAAACGACCTGGCGGATCGAGCCGGGAAACGCCGTGGCGCGTGCGTGGCGGCCGAGGGCGTCGGAGTACCAGACCCGGGACCCACCGGCGTTCTGGATCCGGATGGCGTTGATGTCCACGGAACGGCCGGTGCCGTTGAACCGGGAGCGCGGATCGTCGAACGCCACGTCCGGGACGGCGCCGTTCCCCGTGGATTCCTCGCAAGGCCCGCCGCTCGCCCGCTCGCCCGACGGAGTCACCTCGTAACAGACGTCGATGGGCCGCCCGACGCCCGGCGCCAGCGCCGGGTCGTAGAACCGGCTCGGCAGCCGGATCTGGAAATACGGGTTGAAGTGCGCCACGGAATGGCCGTCGGCCCGGTCCACCGAGCTGTAGACGTGCCAGCTCTCGTGCAAGGCGGCGGCATAGTCGGACGGCTCACCGGCCGGCGCCAGCATGTGCCGCTCGATGCAGGTGCGGTCGGGGATGAGCCGGACTCCGAAGCCCGCGCGGGAGTTCGCCGGCGTCGGCGGCCCCGTGCTCACGAGCTCGGCCGGACTGCAGCTGCGGCCGAATTGGCCGGGCTTGCCGATCGCCACCAGCAGTGTGACGTGCATCTCGGTACCGTCCTCGCACCGGAGGTGATAGACCAGCTCGTGCAGGTTGTTGGTGAAGGCATCCTTCGAATGCGTGCCCTGGTGCAGCTTGATCGGGACGTCGCAGACCGCTGTGGAGGCCACGACTCCATCGCCCGCGAAGGACAAGTGGAGATCGTTCTCCCATTCGACCTTGTGACCGACGTGGTCCTCGTCACGCGGATGGGCGGGATCGGAGATCGCCAGCATCTCGCTCGCGTATCCGAAGGGCAGGCCGTCCGGATCATCGTAGAGATCGGAGCCATGCGGATCCCGGCCGTGCTCGTGGCCGAAGCTGCAGCCGCCGGGCCCGGTCGGGGGGTGCCAGGTCGGGTAGGCCTTTCCGTCGGGGCCCAGCACGGTGTAGGCGTCGTGCTGCTGCTGGGTGCAGGTGTCGTGGGAGCCCGGCGTCCAGGTGCTGAAGGCGCGGCTTGGTGAGGCGTCGTCCGGGTCGAGGAATCCATCGCGGTAGGAGCAGGCGGTGGCAGCCGTGAGGGCGAGGGCGGCGAGGGGGATGGGGTGGACGCGCATGGCCAACGGTACGGAAGGGACTGGTCTTGGCGCCAGCACCAGTTGCTAGGTTGCGGGTATGACCACTTTCGTCCTGTCTCGACCGCTGCTGTGGTGCTGTCTAGGCCCTGCGGGGCACCTTGACGGCGACCCGGCGGTCGTGCGAGAGGTCCTGGGCCAGGTACACCGTGGCCATACTGGCGAGCTCGCGCTCGACGCGAGCCCCGGCCGAGGGCTGGGGCTCGCGT
>CAMPKP010000148.1 GCA_946887295.1 uncultured Gemmatimonadota bacterium
TTCCAGAGAGCGGGCGACCGGACTCGAACCGGCGACGTCCAGCTTGGGAAGCTGGCATTCTACCACTGAATTACGCCCGCGAATGGGGGAATGTTAGAGCGGCTCCCGGAAGAGTCAAGCGGCCCTACTTGGCCCGAGACGCCTCCAGAAAGCTCCGGAGATCCGGCTCGCTCACGGCCGGCTCGCCGGGAGCCACGTTGTTCAGGCGCCCCTCGCGCATCCAGCGCTCCAGCTCGCCCACCAGCTCGAAGAGATGGTCGAACGAGTCCACGATGAAGAGCAGCGGCTGGTAGTGATCGATCTCGAAGGACTGGTTGATCACCCACTCGAGCTGGAGAGGATAGCGCTGCACCTCGGGCGAGTCGATCGAATGGGCGATCTCGCCGTAGGAGCTGAGCAGGCCGCTGCCGTAGACCCTCAGCCCCCCCTGCCCCCGCATCAGGCCGAACTCGATGGTGAACCAGAAGAACCGGGCCAGCGCCTGGAAGATGCTGCTCACCCGGCGGATCTTCTCCTCCTCATCCGCGATGCCGGCCGCGATCTCCGCCGCGGTGTGGGCGCAGTCGCCGAAGCGCACCAGGGTGTCCGCGAAGGCCCGGTCGGTGTGCATCGGCACGTGGCCGGCGATGTCGTGGAAGATGTCCGGCTCGGGCAGGTAGTCGAGCGTCGCGCCGTCGCGGATGGTGATGGTGGTCGGGAACTCGCGGTTCCGCAGGCAGTCGAAGAACAGGAAGGAGGGAACGTACCCGCTCACCGGCTTGGCCTGGAATCCCGTGAGCGGGCTGAGAAATCGGTTCACGTCCTCCAGCCGCGGCACCCGCTGGGGATCGAGACAGAGACTCTCGATCCCCTGGAGAAACCGCGGATTGGCGTAGCGGCGCCAGCGGTCCTCCATCCGGGTGAACAGCCGCCGCCACGCGTCGTGATTGCCGGCGGAGTACAGCTCGTACGGCTGGTGGATGTAGAGCCGCCCTTCGGCCTGGGCCTGCTCGATGAAGGGCGCCCGCGTCGTCGTGAGTCCGCTGGTGGCCTGTACTCCCGCCATGGTCTCCTCCTGACTACCTCTGCCTGACTACTTCTGCTTGTACCGCCACGCGGCGATCCCGCTGCCCTGCGCGGTCGCCTTGAGCTCCTGGGTCTTCCCCGCCGGGAGCGCCGGCACCTGCACGTCCTGGCTGCCGACCACGGTGCCCTTGGCGTCGAGAAACTCCACCGCGATCGCGACCGGCGCCGGCGGGATGGCTTTCCCGGTCGGAGTCTGCGCCTCGCGGCCGGTGGCCGTCGCCGTCCAGTTCGCGGCGTTGGCTCCGGTGCTGAAGTCGGTCACCCGGATGTCCACGGGCAGCGCCAGCACCTTTTCCGCCACCTTCACGGCCTCGTCCACCTGCTTCGCCTGCTTGTACCCTTCGCCCACCAGCTTGAGCGAGTTCTCGTTGAGCGGCTCGAGAGCGGAGAGCTTCTGCGCCGTGGCGAGGAGCTTGGTCCCATCCTTCAGGGCCAGATACGTGTTCGACAGATTGAACAGCGCGTCGCGATTGTACGGCTCCGCCTGGGCCACCTTGGCGAACGCTTCGGCGGCCTCCGCGTACTTCTTGTCGTTGTAGAGATTGACGCCGACGTTCATCAGGTCGGCGGTACCGGCCCCGCCGCCCGGCGCGCCGCCCGGCGCGCTCGAGCCACCCGCCGCCACGATCTCCTGCTCCAGCGCCTGCGCCTTGTCCGCCTGACCCTGTCCGCGGTATGCCGCCGCCAGGCCGCGCTTGGCCTCGACGTCGCTGGGGACCCACTTGAGGTACTGCTCGAAGGCCGCCGCCGCCTCGGCATGCTTCTGCGCGTTGAGCAGCAGCGCGCCCCGGTTGAACGCCGACCGGTTCCGGATCTTCTGCTCGATGGTGTCGGACACGGTCGCGCTCGCCTCGACCGCCTTGCCGTAGTATGCCGCCGCGCTGTCGGTCGCGCCCTGCTCGTTGAAGATGGCGGCCGCCTGGTAGTAGGCGATGGGGGACTTCCGGTAGACCACGCCCGCCTGGCGGTACAGCGCCAGCGCCGAGTCGAGATTCTTCTGCTCCTCGAAGCCGTTGCCGCCCTTGATCAGGGCGACCCAGCCGTTGCGCCGATAACCGTCGATCTCCTTGGCGCACGCCGGAGCGAGCTTTTCCGCGCGGGTCAGCGCCGTGTCGGCGCCGTAGATGTCGCCCCGCTGCAGGTAGATCCGGCCGAGATAGTACCACGCCGCCGGATTCTGGTCCTGGCTGTTCTGGCGCATCGCCTCGAGCAGTACCCGCTCGCCGTTGTCGAGCGCGCGCTTGGCGTTCTCGGCGACGTCCGCCTCCACACCGGTCTTCAGATAGGTCGCGCCGCTGCTCACCTTGAAGTGGTTGGACTTCAGGCCGCAGTCGGGCGCCTGATAGCTGCTCGGCATCGACTTCGCGACTCGCTCGCTGATCACCCGCTCCTGTGCGTCGGCGCTGGCGGCGGCGAGAGAGAGAAACAGCACGGCAGACGCGATCGTCGCTTTCACTCGTCACGACTCCTTGTTCGGGGTCACAGCCTTGGCGGCTCCGTCCGGACCCACCAGGCGGAGAGCCCGCTGGTGCAAGTCCCTTGCCACCTCATGGGCGGGTCGCCCAGTCCGGAGGGCAAGTGCCGCGACATCATCGTATTCCGGCTTCACGCGCGGGCCGTCGGGTGCATCCAAGACCTTGACCCGCACGTTGATCCCTTCACCGGTGTCCACATCCACCTCGCGCCGGGGAAGGGTGTAGCGCTCCATGGTCTGGCGGCGAACGCCCGCCGTGGTGCTGTGACGGATGAAAGCCTCGGACACCCGGTCGGCCTCCCCGGGGGGCACCAGTGCCTCCGCCCGGAAGCCGATGCGGCCCTTCTTCATCTGCGTGGCCCACATCTGGACGTCGAGCGCTCCGGCCGCGAACAGCGCCTCCCGGAGCGGCTCCAGGTACTCGGGACTCAGGTCGTCGAGATCGGTGGAGACGACCACGACCTCCCCGGCCTCACGCGCGGGCTCGGCGAGGATGAGTCGGAGCGCGTTCGGGTAGCCCTCCGGATCCCGACCGCCCGCGCCCCATGCCCCCGCGCCCACGATGCGCCAGCGGGCCGGTGGGGCACCCGAGGAGAGCACCCGAAGCAGCACCGCGCCGGTCGGTGTCGTCGCCTCACCCACGACGGGGCCGCCGGTCGAGATCTCGAGCCCCTCGAGCAGGACCGCCGTGGCCGGGGCTGGCACCGGAATCACCCCGTGCGCCGCACGCACCCAGCCGCTGCCCACGGCCACCGGCCGATGGTAGATCCGGTCGATGCCCAGCTGCTCGAATCCCTCGATCGCGCCGACCACGTCCACCAGCGCGTCCATGGCTCCCACCTCGTGGAGCGCCACGTCCTCCGGGGCCACGCCGTGGACTCTCCCCTCGGCCTCGCCGAGCAGACGGAAGGCCCCCACGGCCCTGGTCCGGACCCACTCGGAGAGCGGCGCCCGCTCCAGGATCCGGATGAGCTCGCCCACGTGGCGGTGCGGCGCATGGTGGTGGTCGTGCGAATGCGGGTGGGTGTGCGGCTCGTGGATCAGCTCGCTGGGAGGCTCGTGGGTACCGTCCGCCAGGGCGACGTTGACCTTCGTCGCCCGGACCCCACACCGGTCCACCTCCTCGATGCCGACGACGACGTCGGTGAGGCCGAGCCGCCCCGGAATCCCCTGGAGCCATTCCGCGGGCGCTCCGGCTGCGACGAGCGCGCCGAGCAACATGTCGCCGCTGATGCCCGCGGCTGGATCAAGGATGGCAAAGCGTCCATCGGACATAGACTTATAAATATGGCCGGGATCCCTGCTTCAAGCAATTCCGGCGGCCCTGGCCTCCCGGCGTCAGGACTTGAGGCGCTCCTCCAGCTCCTCGAGGCTTCGAGGCCAGTCCTCTCGCAGCAGCCGGGAGAGCGCCCGGTCTGCCAGGAGCCGACCTTCGGTCTGGCACAGCGGACAGTAGTTGGTCTCGTTCTCGGCGTACCGAATCCGCTGGATCGGAGTTCCGCACTCGGGGCAGGGCCGCCGGAATCGGCCGTGGGCCGCCATCCCGTCCCGGAACGCGGTGACCTTCTCGGGAAGGCCGCCGCCGCTCTCCAGGCGCAGCCGATCGGTCCATTCGACGAGCACCGACCGGGTCGCACGGTACAGCCGCGCGGCCTCATCGTCGGAGAGCCGGCTGGTGAGGCGGAGTGGCGAGAGCCGTGCGCGGTGGAGAATCTCGTCCGAGTACGCGTTGCCGATCCCGCTGAAGAGCCGGGGATCGGTCAGCGCGCGCTTGAGGGTGTGGTTCTCGAGCCGGAGGCGCCGCACGAAGTCCGACTCCTCGGCTTCGAGAGGCTCGAGCCCGCCTCGGTCGAAAGCGGCGAGCGCGGATTCGCCGACCACCAGGTGCAGCGACGCGCGCCGCTTGGATCCCGCCTCGGTGAGGACGAGCGTTCCTTCCTCGAAGTCGAAGGCCGCGAGACCGATCTTGCCGGGGGGCTTGGCGCCCGGGGCAGCCCAGCGAAGCCGGCCCGCGATCATGAGGTGAATGACGATGAACAGATCGCCTTCGAGACCCCACACCAATCGCTTCCCCATGCGGCGCAGCAGCAGCACCCGTCGCCCCGCCGCCACCGACGGAGGCGGGTCCACCGTGCGGAGGACGAAGGGGCTGGCGAGCCGGATGCCTTCCAGCCGGCGGCCCAGGATGCGGCGCTCGAGCGCCTCGAGGTAGACCACGACGTCGGGGAGCTCGGGCACGTCAGCTTCGAGTCTGCAGATGCTCGAGCACCCGCTCGGCGAGCCGGGTGGAGAAACCCGGCACGGTGGCGAGCTCGGACACCGAGGCGGACTTCACCCCGGCGAGGCTGCCGAACCGCTCCAGCAGCAGCCTCCGCCGGTTCGGCCCCACACCGGGGATGTTGAGCAGCTCCGACGTGATCGTCCGCTGGGTGCGGCGCTTCCGGTTGTAGGCCAGCCCGAAGCGATGCGCCTCGTCGCGGATGCGCTGCAGCAGCCGGAGGGAGGGGCTCCGGCGGGACAGCCGCAGGCAGTCGGAGCGACCCGGCAGGAAGACCTCCTCGTCCCGCTTGGCGAGGCTGGCGAACTGGAGGCCCTCGAAGCCGAGGCGATCGGCGGCCTCGATCGCGGCATTGAGCTGCCCCTTGCCGCCGTCGATGAGGATCAGATCGGGAATCGGCAGCTGCTCCTCGCGCCGGCGCGTGAGATAGCGGGTGACGACCTCCTGTATCGCCGCGAAATCGTCCTGCTGGCCGGGGCCTTCGATCTTGAACTTCCTGTACTCGCTCTTGCGTGGGCGCCCGGCCTCGAACCAGACCAGCGAGCCCACGGTATCCTTTCCCTGATTGTGCGAGATGTCGATACAGACGAGGCTCCGCGGCACGGTGCTGAGCCCCAGGTCGCGGCCCAGCGCGTACACCGGGTCCTCGGCCCGCTCCTCGGTCTCGAACGACTCGATCCGGAGACTCTCCAGCAGGTGGCGCGCGTTGTGGTCCGCCAGCTCCAGCCAGCGCAGGGCGGTGCCCCGCTGGGGCACGATCCACTCGGAGTCCGGCAGCAGCTCGCGCAGAGCGTCCCAGTCGTCCGGCGGAAACGGGAGCACGATCCGCCGGGCCCGCGACTCCGCCGGGACGTAATAGCGCACCAGGAAGGCGCTGAGGATGGCCGGATCACTCTCCTCCTCGACCCCTTCGAGAAACCGGTGCTCCCGCCCGACCACGCGGCCCTCCCGCACTCTGATCAGGACCGCGACCGCGTCGTCGCCGTCGCGGGCGAAGCCGATGGCGTCCGCGTCGCCGGTGCCGATGACCTCGACCGCGACCGGCTCCTCCAGCTTCTCCAGCCACCGGAGCGCGTCGCGGAGCTCCCTGGCCCGCTCGTAGTTCTCCCTCTCGCTGGCGGCGATCATCGCCTCCCGCACCCGCCCTCGCAGGTCTCCGGTCTTTCCCTCCAGAAACTGGACCACATCGTCCACCATGCGGCGGTAGTCCGGCTCGTCCTGCCATCCCATGCAGGGCGCCTGGCAGCGCCCGATGTGGTAGTCCAGGCAGGGCCGGTCGCGGCGCTCCTCCGGCAGCGTGTCGTGGCAGCTCCGGACGGTGTAGAGCCGCCGGATGATCGCCAGCGTGCGCCGCAGCTGACCCACGTCGGTATAGGGGCCGAAGTAGCGCGCTCCCGGAATGTTCCGCCGGCGGGTCACCAGCACGCGCGGGAACGGCTCGCCGACGGTGACTGCGATGGAGGGATAGCTCTTGTCGTCCTTGAGCCGGACGTTGAACCGCGGGCGATATTCCTTGATCAGGTTGTTCTCGAGGATGAGCGACTGCGCCTCGCTCGGCACCACGATCGTCTCCACGTCAGCGATCAGGCGCTGCAGCAGCTGGTTCCTCGGACTGGTCGGAAAGTCCGTCGCGAAGTAGCTCCGCACCCGGCTCCGGAGGCGCTTGGCCTTGCCGACATACAGCACCTCGCCCCCGGCGTCCTTCCACAGGTAGACGCCGGGGCCCTCGGGCAGCGTGTCGAGCTTCCGTTGAAGCTGGTCGGGAAGTCCGGGAGTCGTCATACCACGGGAATTTAACGGCGGGAGGGAGCCCTCACCCCAGCCGCAGCAGCCGGCGCGCCTGAGGCACGCCGAGCAGCGCCGACCCGCCCAGGTACGCGGCGCCGAAGGCGCCGAGGATGAGGATGCCCGCGGGAATCGGGTGGAGTACCGGCAGCGCCAGGCGTACCAGCCAGCCGGCCGCCACGCCCAGCGCCGCCGCCGCCCAGAGCCGCACCAGAAGCCCCCCGCCGAGACGCGCGCTCCCGATCCGCCGGCCCAGGGCACGCCGCAGCAGCCGGTACTCCAGCCCTGCGGCGAGCCCCGAGGCCAGGGTGATGCCGGCGGCACCCCAGCGGGCGTCGATCCCGAGGGCGGCGGGCAGATGCAGGGCCAGGCCGTAGCCCAGCGCCACACCGAGCGAGACCCGGACCAGCGCGATGCGCAGCGGCGTGCGGGTGTCGTGCAGCGCGTAGAAGGCCGACGAGTAGAGCCGCCCGAGGGTCGAAGGCAGGAGGCCCACCGCCGCCGCGCCGAGAATCGCCCAGACGTATGTCGTCATCTCGGGTGTGAACTCACCCGACTGGTAGAGCGCGGCCGTCACCACGTCGCCGAGCGCGACGAACGCCGCCACCGACGGTACGACGAGGAACGCGATCTGCCGAAGTCCCGCCTCCAGCCGGCCCCGGAGATAGGCCGCCCGGTCGGCGTCGGAGCCCGTCGCGCTCGACATCTCCGGCAGCTCCGCCGCCGACACCGACATGCCGAAGAGGCTCACCGGGAGCGTGTAGAGCACCTGCGCATAGGAGACCGCGGCCACCGCGCCGGTGGGCAGGAGGCTCGCCAGCAGCGTGTCCACGTAGGCGCTGATCTGTACCACGCCGCGGCCCACGAATACCGGCCCGAAGTTGCGGATGACGGCGCGGACCGGCTCGGCGAGCAGCGGGCCGGGTCGAAGTCCGCCCAACAGGCGGAGCACGGTCGGGAGCTGCACCGCGAGCTGCAGCAGGCTGCCGGCCACCGATCCCCAGGCGGCGATCATGGCGAGGTCGTATTGAGCGGTACCGTCGCCGGCCCACACCAGCGCGGAGATGATCGCCAGGTTCCACACGACGGGCGCGACATAGGACAGGAAGAAGCGCCGGTGACTGTTGAGCACGCCCAGGCACCAGGCCGAGAGCACCAGCAGTCCCGCGCCGGGAAACAGGATCCGCACCAGCCGGGTGGTGGCCTCCCGCTTCTCGCCCTCGAAGCCCGGCGCGATGAGATCGATCAGCCACGGCGCGAGCAGTATCCCCGCCGCCACCAGCACGGACACGGTGAGCGCGAGCAGCGCCGCCACGGCGGCCGCCATCGCCGCGGCCTCGCGCTCGCGGCCACGGGCCCTGAGACTCGCATAGACCGGGATGAAGGACGCGGAGAGAACGCCTTCACCGAAGAGGTTCTGCAGAAAATTGGGGATCCGGAATGCGGCGTTGAACGCGTCGGCCGCGTCGGAGGTGCCGAAGTAGTGCGCGAAGACTCTGTTGCGGACGAGGCCGATCAGCCGGCTGAGCAAGATCCCCGCCCCGACCATGAGCGCCGGGCGGTGGGGGCGGCCCGCTGGGG
>CAMPKP010000149.1 GCA_946887295.1 uncultured Gemmatimonadota bacterium
ATGTCGATTTCCGGTACCCCCGAGCGACGTATGGGTAGAGCAGGCCACCAGGGCCGCTCCCAACCATAGAGGAGGTCCTATGCGGGTTATGGTGATCGTGAAGGCGACCAAGGAGTCGGAAGCGGAGTCGAATCCCCTCGAGATGGAGGGGGCCGAGGAGATGTTCGAGCAGATGGGAAGGTTCAACGAGGAGCTGATCAAGGCGGGGATCATGCTCGCGGGTGACGGGCTCAAGCCGAGCAGGTTCGGGAAGCGGATCCACTTCGATGGGACCAAGCGGTCGGTGACCGACGGCCCCTTCGCCGAGACGAAGGAGCTGGTGGCGGGGTTCTGGATCTGGCAGGTCCGGTCGATGGAAGAGGCGATCGAGTGGGCCAAACGGTGCCCCAACCCGATGCCGGGTCCGAGCGACCTCGAGATCCGCCCGATCTGGGAGTCGGAGGACTTCGGCCCCGAGATCGCGGCGGGGGTGGACGAGCTTCGCGCCAAGATCCCCAAGAACACCAGGTAGTACGGAGCCCCCGGTCGGCGTGAGCCCCAACAGGAGCAGCACACGTTCCGCATACAGCGCCCACGCGAGGTAAGTGCTGCCGGACGCCTACGGCCTCCATGCCGGCGATGCCGTCCCATACGAGCCCCGTGTTAGTGGAACCTGCTCGGTCCCGTCAGGATTCATCATGTAGAGTCGGTCGGTCCCTGTTCGCGACGAAGCAAAGGCGATCTTGCTACCCTCCGGCGACCAGGCCGGGTGGTAATCCGGTTCGCTGCCGAAGGTCAGCTGCGCGACTCCGCTGCCGTCTGGATTCATGACATAGATGTGCCAGGTACCGTCCCGGCCACTTTCGAAGGCGATCTTGGCCCCGTCGGGCGACCAGGCCGGATTTCGATTGCCGGACGGGTCGGTCGTGAGCTGGGTAATTCCGGAGCCATCAGCGTTCATCACGAAGACATCGGAGGTAGTGGAGCCACTGGTGAAGGCGATCCTCGTCCCGTCCGGTGACCAGGACGGGCTCCTCGCGATAGGGTTGGTGTTGTTGGTGAGCTGCATGACAGCGCTGCCGTCAGGGTTCATCACATAGATTTCGAGTGCTCCCGACCTTCTCGACGCGAAGGCGATCCTACCGCCGTCCGGTGACCAGGCAGGCCAGCCATCGTGGTAGTCGCCACTGGTGAGCTGGGTTTGTCCACTCCCGTCTGCGTTCATCACAAAGATGTGGTCCCACGACCGGTTGGACGAGAACTCTCGGTTTGAATCGAACGCGATTTTCTGGCCATCCGGTGACCATGCAGGGCAGCAGGCGGCGCTCGGATCGTTACCGGGATTTGTAATCTCGTTACTGAGATTTGTAATCGTCGTTCCGTCGGCGCTCAGCAGGTACAACTCCAGGCCTAAGGTGAACGCGATGTCGTGGCCTGGCGCGACCAGCGGTGCGCCGCAGGCCACGGTGAAGGTGGTGTTGGTCGTCGCTCCGCTCACGACCGTCACCGTGAGAGGATTCGTCCCGGACAACTCACAGTTGTCCGCAACATCCGAGAGGGCGATCTCGTGGGCCCCGGGCGTCAAGCCAGTGATCAGCAGGGACCCGTTGATCAAGAGCGGTTGGGGAGTTCCACCGTCCAGCGTGACCTGAAAATCGTCGGGGTCCGGATTGTCGCCAGTTGTCGTGGCGCTCAACTGGATCGCTCCCGTCGCCGGTGCCGTCTTGCTACAGGCGACCTCGAACCGGAGCCGACCCATGCCCCCGGCAGCAATATCGACCGTGCGCGGATTCTCGCCGTCCAGCACGCAATTCGAGGCTAGGCCCGCCAGCGTGACGCTGTGAGTGCCGACGGCAAGGGAAGCAACCGTATCGGAGGCGTTCGACCCCAGAGGCTGAGCCGAGTTGTTGTCGACCGTGAGCGAGTAGCCGTCCGGATCGAGGTCGGAACCAGTGGTGGACGTGATGACCTCGAGGGTGCCTTCGGTTGGTCCAGTGGGACCGCCACCCGACCCGCCGCCGCAGCCGAATAGCCCCATCACCAACACCAGCACTGACGGCAGGGCTGCGCGATACCGCATAAACGGCCTCTAGGGGAGTGAGGGGTGCCTGGGGCTAACAAGCCGGACAGCGGCGTCCCGACCTACTAAACGGACGGCCAGCCGGTGTTTTGCGGTCGTGGGCGCCAGCGGGCCACCAGGGTGGGCTCCGATGCCACAAAGGTTGGGTTTCGAGGCTGGTCGCTGCTACAACAGTTGGGGCGGCACAGCGCCGTCCTCACGTTCCAACGAGGGCCAATGGCGAATCAGCGCTGTTGGATGAGAAACGGCGGCGTAACGGCGAGCTTGTGAGTCGCTCGGAGATAGCGGACAGGAGAAAGCCCTGCAACTCCGGCGTGACCCGCGACACATCCTCGACCCTCCACTCCTTAGTACATGAGCGGCACGAACAAGGGGTGGGCAAAATGCGTCGTTTTACGGTTTGGGCGTTGGTACTACTGATGTTGGGTTGCTCGGACGACCCGCCGGTGTCGCCCGGCGAGGGTACGCAGCTGGTCTCGGTGCGGGTGCAGCCGAACTCGACCAGCGAGCTGGCGGTCGCGGTGGAGGTTGTCGTCGATCAGGCCGACTCCGCCCGAGTGCTCTTCGTGGAGCGCGGGGGCACGGTGGACTCGACGCCCTTCGTGCCGCTCGCCCAGCGCCAGGCGCGAATCCCCGTGCTGGGCCTCCGGAGCGAGGGCCGGTATCGCGGCGTGGTCGAGCTGGCCGGGGCGGAGGGCACCATCCAATCCGACAGCGTGGACTTCGAGGGCGGCGATCTGCCGGAGCTCCTGCAGCGGGTCAGTATCACCACCACCGGCCGGGGCAGTCCGGGATGGACTCTCACCGCGCTGCCCATCGACGAGCGGGCGCTGGTGGCCTTCGCCTTCGACTCCGCCGGCACCATCCGGTGGTACCGGGAGTTCGCCGATCCGGGCGCCGGGGGCGAGCTCAAGCAGCAGGCCAACGGCAACTACACGATCTACATCGGTGCCTCGTTCGGGTCCCAGCCGGTGCCGGGGCGCTATGTGGAGTTCACCCCAGAGGGCGACTCCATCCGGTCCTTCGACGCGCCCGAGCCGCTCTACACCGACAACCACGAGCTGGTGATCACCGGCTCGGGGGCAAGCGAGCGCGCCCACCTCTTCGGCTACGATCACCGCACCACCGATCTGACCTTCCTTGGCGGCCCCCCGGACGCGCAGCTCGCCGGCCACCGGGTCCTCCGGCTCCGGCCCGACGGCTCGGCCGAGTTCTCCTGGAGCGGGTGGGACCACTTCAAGGTCGAGGACTGGATCGAGCCCCCGTTTCCCGAACCGGCGGATCCCGACGAGCCCGACTTCGACCACCCGAACTCGCTCACCTTCGACCGCGACGGGGACTACATCGTCTCCTGGCGCAACCAGGGGCAGATCACGAAGATCGATGCCACCTCGGGCGAGGTGCATTGGCGCATCGGCGGGGTCACCGGCCAGTTCACCTTCGTGGACGATCCGTTCGGCGGCTTCAGCGCCCAGCACCACGCCCACATTCTCGAGAACGGGCACCTCCTCCTCTACGACAACGGGACGCGGCACGATCCGCCGGAGACGCGGGTGGTGGAGTACGCCCTCGACACCTCGGCGCGCACGGCCACACTGGTCTGGGAGTTCCGGCACGATCCGCCGATCTACACCCCATTCGTCGGGTCGGTCCAGCGATTGAAGAACGGCGACACGCTCATCGGCTACGGCACCGAAGGGCTGGTGACCGAGGTGGCGCCGGACGGCAGCGTCGTCTGGGAAGCGGAGCTGAAGCTGGACGACAATCCCGCCGTGGCGTACCGGCTCATTCGTGTGCCTTCGCTCTATCGCTACGAATCGCCCTGACGCATACCGGGCTCATCTCCGATGTGCCACGGACAGGGCGTACACCGCCGATCGAAGCGGCACGATGGGATCATCGGACAGCTCGATCCCGCTGGTGAGGAAGGTGGGATTGAAAGTGAGGGAGCGCTGCAGCTCCTCCTGGTCGGGCTCGACCTTCGTCAGGCGAATGGTGCCGAGCAGCACCCGCTTCCGGTCGTCGGGCCAGACGACCGATCCGTCGTTCGTTGGATCTCCCGGGTTTGCGAGCTGCGCGTAAAGCCGGAACTGCACCGGGCCGGCCGCGATTCTCCGCTGGATCTCCTCGATCAGGTAGTTCTCGCCCGCCTTCGACGCCGCGGCGGAGTCGAGCGTCGCCTCTCCGGCCACGGGCAGGATCTGGTATCGCACCGGCTGCTTTTTGCCGCTGTCGTCCACGAACACGAAGGCGTTGTTCCCGAAGTACGCCAGCGTGGCGTAGCTCTTCGGCAGCGCCTGGACCTCCGCCAGAAACTTGGCGGCTCGCGGGTGGCCGGCCAGGAAGGTCTCGATCGGCTTCGGCTGAGGGGCGTCCGGACCGCTAGCCGCGGCCGCCTGGAGGAAGGCCAGGAACTCCTCCCCTGTGCCGACCACGAAGCCGTTGTGCGAGATGCTGACGATGTCTGTAAGGCCCCCGCCGGGGAGCGTGAAGCGGATGGCAATCCCGCGCGGCCCGGAGCCCGGGTTGTTGTCCGCGTTGGTGGGGATGCCGGGGGCGTTGGAGAGCCGGACCGTCACCGGCACCGCCGGCCCCTTGAAGTGCGCTGCCCGGCTCAGCGACCTCGCCTCGGCGGTCGGCGTGAAGGATCCGCTGGTGACTACCCCCTTGGCGTGCATGAACCGGAAGCCCGTGTGGATGCCGCCGTTCAGCGGGACGACCACGTCGGCGATCTGCTGCGCAAGGCTGGTGGCTGGCCTGGAGCCGGAGCCAGCCGGGGATGAGGTGGCGGCAGCCTGCTCCCGGCCCGCGCCCGGGCGGTCGCACCCCAGCAGAAGGGGAGCCCCCAGCAACGCAGCCCCGACAAGCAGACTCAACGGATGGACCGGCATAAGAGGTCTCCCGGGTTCACATTGTTGATGTGGGTACACATCGAAGTTATGGCCCTGGGGGCAAATGTCGAATTCCCCTTCCCCCGAACGACGTCTGGGTAGAGCCGGCCACGAGGGCCGCTCCCCAACCATTGAGGAGGTCTTTATGCGGGTCATGGTGATCGTGAAGGCGACCAAGGGGTCCGAGGCGGAGGACCATCCCCTCGAGATGGAAGGGGCGGAGGAGATGTTCGAGCAGATGGGGAAGTTCAATGAGGAGTTGATCAAGGCGGGGGTCATGCTGGCCGGAGACGGGCTCAAGCCGAGCAAGTTCGGGAAGCGGATCCACTTCGATGGGACCAAGCGGTCGGTAACCGACGGCCCCTTCGCCGAGACCAAGGAGCTGGTGGCCGGGTACTGGATTTGGCAGGTCCGGTCTATGGAGGAGGCGGTCGAGTGGGCCAAGCGGTGCCCGAACCCGATGCCCGGTCCGAGCGATCTCGAGATCCGTCCGCTCTGGGAAGCGGAGGATTTCAGCCCGCAGATCGCGGAGAGGGTGAACGAGATGCAGGCCAGGATCGCGCGCCAGTGAGGTGCCCTCGTCTGAGCTGTTGGCCGCCGCCACAACAATCGAACCGGGACCATTCAGTCAACTTCTTGTGGCTGAAGGACCTATGCGGGACTAGGCCAGGCGCATGCAGGTGCATGGATGATGCATCCTTCGGGTTGCACCGGCCAAGACCCGGTCACTTCACCCAACCAACCTGCTGATCGACCTCCGACTCGACCTGGTCCTTTGACCGGCGGCAGAGCGTCCATGGAACCAGGTTGGACCTCCCCGAGGAGAGCGTATGCGCAGAACAATCGGTGTCTTTACCAGCCTCGCGCTGGGCGTCCTGCTCTGGACCGCGTGCGGTACGGGCGAGAGCCCGACCGAACCGGGGCTGGCCGACCACACGATGTTGGCCAGCGTCACGCAGCACTGCCCCGCCGGCGGCGACAAGACCGAAGTCGACGACGAATTCAGCAACGGCACCCAGTCCTTCCCGTACTATGTGGGGAGCGTCTGCGTGAAGGCGGGCAACGTGGTCCACTCCACGAGCTATGACGGCTACTTCGGCAACGGGTGCTACAAGGTGTACGGCCTCGGCACCAAGACCGTCACGCTCAAGGAAACAGGCTACGAGGGTTGCAAGGACGTGTCCTACGCGGTCGCGTACAAGAAGTCGTACGCCTACTGACCTCCGGCTAAACAAAGCCCGGAGATCCTATCTCCGGGCACTATCCTCTCCTCGCTTAAGCTCTATTACACCTCGGCAGTGCCTCTTGGAGCCGCCTACAACTCGTCTTCACGACCTTTGCCGAGGGGACCCCGCCTTCTGGATCTCCTCGGCGGCCGATGTCGAGAAGCCGAGTGCGAGCGCGGAGTAGTCGGGGGTCACTGGGTTGCTGATGTCCACGATCGTCTTCCCCGTCAAGTCGCCGGCGCTGCGTAGCGCGTCTGCCGCGGCCGCATAGCTCACACAGTGCCGCAGATAGCAGAAGCCCCTGCTGGGCTCGAACCAGGACTCTCCGGCAAAACTACGGCAGTCCTGGCTTGGCACGTCGACTAGTGTGTGGTCGGTCGCACCAAGCCGCTCGGATCCGTCGGTTCGTGACCGCAACTGGCGAGGTCCCGCCAAGCTGAGAGGCTAGCCCAGCACCGTTCTGTGAGATAGACTAGGGATACCCCAATCCTCCGGGTCTTTTTGACTGAGGCCCTGACTCTGCTGACGGCCGCCCTGACTGACCGCTGACCGATTGAGAATGAGGTCGGACGCGGTGGCATGGCCACGGTTTACCTCCCCGATGCGCTCCCGGACGTCGGCGGCGGCCCTTGGGCCGAGCTTGGTTCCCCGCCCGAAGCGTGCCTCGTCCCGACCAAACCGCGAACCCACGCGCTTGGAGAACATCCATAAAGCGGTGTTGCGACAGCGCATTTGCACGCATTGCGCGATCGTCGCGCTCGTCGGCGTCGTGCTGGCGGGGGAGCCGGGCTCGCTATTCGCCCAGAGCTCGACCGGCAAGATCGAAGGCAGGGTGCGCGAACCGAGCGGTGCGCCGATCGCTAACGCCCAACTCCATATCGTGGGAACCGCGTTCAACACCAATAGCAACCCACAGGGATACTACTTCATCAACAACGTGCCCGCCGGCACCGTCTCGCTCAGCGTGACGTTCATCGGCTTCAAGTCGACCCGGATCGACGGCGTAAAGGTGCTGGCGGGTCAGACCGGCACGGTGGACATCCAGCTGGAGCAGTCACCTGTCGAGCTCGAGCAGATCACCGTCGTCAGCCAGGCCCAGCCGCTGGTACCGCGCGACGAAGTGACTACCAAGCAGCGGGTGGACGGCCAGTTTGCCGAAGCGCTGCCAGTCGACAATCTCAACCAAGTGCTGGCACTCCAACCCGGAGTGCTCGAGGATACCGACGGCGGCCTGAGCATCCGGGGCGCGCGCGAGACGCAGAACGCTACCTACATCGATGGAGTGCCGGTCCAGGCCGGCTACCGTGGCGACAGCTTCCTCGGGTCGGCGGGGACCCAGATTTCGATCGGCACCAACGCTTTCGAGGAGGCGTCGGTCACGACCGGATCGAGCTCGGCCGAGTTCGGTAACGCGACCGGGGGGATAATCTCGATCGTGACCCGCACCGGCGGGACCGATTTCGCGGGCTCAGTGTCGTTCGAGACCGACGAGCCGATGGGGGTGAGCCACGGGGTCGGCTTCAACCGCATCGAGGCGGGCTTCAGCGGGCCGCTCGCGCCCCGCCTGACGTTCGCGATAGCCGGGGCTCTCACCGGGCAGCGGGCGGTAGAGGAGGGGCTCGACAGCCAGGGGACCCCGATCTTTCTGCGGGCCGGCGTGGATACCACGATCAGGCACGTCAGCTCCCTGGAGGACGACACCACCACGGTCTTCAAGGAGAGCCTCACCGCCGACAC
>CAMPKP010000150.1 GCA_946887295.1 uncultured Gemmatimonadota bacterium
GCCCATCCGGATGATCGCCCAGAACGCGGGCGCCGAGGGCTCGATCGTGGTCGCCAAGGTGAAGGAGTCGAAGGACAAGAACTTCGGGTACAACGCCGCCACCGACACCTACGAGGATCTGGTGAAGGCCGGCGTCATCGACCCGACCAAGGTGACCCGCACGGCGCTCCAGAACGCCGCGTCGATCGCCGGCCTGCTGCTCACCACCGAGTGCGTGGTGGTCGAGAAGAAGGAAGAGAAGCCGGCCCCGGTTGGCGGTCCTCCGGGCGGCGGCATGGGCGGGATGTACTAAGCCCTCGCAGCAGCGCTGGACGAGAACGCCCCGGGGATTCCCGGGGCGTTTTTCGTTGGCCCCCCGCCGAATGTCGGGTCTCGGCCGTCGAGCACGCCCACGCCAACCTGATCGTCGGTGAGAACGAAACCCGGCACGCCGCGTCTGATGGATGACACCCCCAATCAACCCAGCCGCCCCTGAGGGCACGGAGCCTGACGATGCTAGCTCGCAATGCAGTGTGTTCCGGCATTCTCATCGCCGTCGTGACTGTCGCGCTCGGTGCGGCCTCTGCCGAGGCCCAGCGGCTCTCCCTGTCGCCGACGATCGGTGTCTACATCCCCACGAGCGAGCTGGTGAAGGCGACCCAGGGCCAGGAGTTCAAGCAGGAGATCGCCCTGTCGGTCGGCGGTCGCCTGGGCGTCACGCTCAGTCCGCGCTTCGGCGTGGAGACCTCGGTCAGCTACGTGCCGAGCAGCCTGAGATTCACGTTCAACGACACCGAGACCAAGACCGACGCCACGCTCCTGCTCGGCACCGTCCGCGCGACCTTCCACGCCATTCCAATGACCAGTCCCGTCTGGCTCAGCCTCAACGGCGGCGTCAGCATGATCCGCCGCGGTGGCGAGGCCTACGCCGAGGCCCAGGACAAGAGCGACGTGGGCGGAGTCGTGGGCGCGACCGTCGGATTGCGGCTGGGGAGCATGCTGAGCTTCTACGTCGCGGCGGAGGACTACATCTATGGTGCGCAGGTGGAGGAGGTCGGACTCGGGAACGAGACCCGCACCCAGAACGACGTCCAGATCGCCTTCGGGTTCGGCTTTCCCGTCGGGCGCTGAGCTCGCGCCTTGGTTGGCACGGAACCCGCGATTAGACTGGTGCGGTCGTTCGTCTGACTACCCGGTCCGTCATCCGCGGGGGACACGTGAGGTTGAGCTTGATCCTGGCAGGTACACTGCTGCTCGCGCCGACCATTGCCGCCGCCCAGCGGGCGCCGATTCTCGGAACATGGAAGTTCGATCTGAAGCAGGGAGACAAGAAGCCCGGTCCGCGCACGGTGATCGTGCGCTCCGACAGCAGTGCGAGCTATGGGTCGGAGACCGTGCGCTGGCGGATCATCGGTGACAGCCTGGCACTCGCGCTGGGCGGCGAATGGGTCAACTACCGGCTCAAGGTCAAGGGAAGGCGTCTGACGCTTTCCGGTGGCGACCTGACCGAGCCCGTCAGCTTCGAGCTGGTCGGTCCGCCGACTCCCCGGCCCGATACCGTGGCCGTCCCGCCGGACCCGGACACCGAGCAGATCTGAGCGCTCGCTCGTCCTTTCGCACCGTGGCGCCCCGAGGACCTCCTCGGGGCGTCCTTGTCAGAGGGCCAGCCCGAGCTGAGCGCCCACCTGCGACACCACGGGGATCGGGCCCAGTGGCTCGTCCTGTTCGGCTACGTGCAGGGTCCCGAGAAACCCCGCCCGCCTGAGCGCCGGCGCCACGGTCGCGCGGGCATCGTCCGCGGTGTTGCACTGGCGGCTCAGGTGCGCCAGCACCACGACCCCCAGGCCCGGATGATGGACCTCGCGGAGCAGCTCGGCCGCGGCGCGGTTGGAAAGATGGCCGCCCGCTCCGGCTATCCGCCGCTGTACCACCGGCGGATAGCCGCTGGTGCGTAGCAGCACGTCGTCGTGGTTGGCCTCGAGGACGATCGCGGTCAGGTTCCGGAGCAGATAGCGGACGGCCGCGGTGGGGCGGCCGAGGTCGTAGGCCACGCCGACGCGGACGCCGCCGGCCGTCTCGACCGCCAGGGCCAGGGGCTCGGCCGCGTCGTGGCTGGTGGGGCAGGCGGTAACGACGAACGGCCCGATCTCGGCCTGAGCGCAAAATCCCAGCGGGCGATGCTCGGCGTCGCGCATTCTCGGCGCGAGCCGGGTCCAGGTGCCCGGGGCCGTCACGACCGGAACCCCGAGTCGTCGGGCCAGGCGCCCGGCGCCGCACGCGTGGTCGCCGTGCTCGTGCGTCAGCACGATGGCGGAGACGCTGCCGAGCGCGAGTCCCGCCGTCTCGGCCCGGCGCTCGATCTCTTTCGGGCTGAATCCCACATCGATCAGAATCGCGGCTCCGTCGTGCTCCAGCGCGCAGCAGTTGCCCCGCGAGCCCGACCCCAGCACGTACAACGTCGTCACCCGATCCGGCTCCTCTCGTAGATTCGCCGCAGCGATTGCTCCCGCGCCTCCGACCACGCCACCTCGCGCCGGGCGAGCACCCGCCGAGCCACGGTCAGGAATCCATCCTCGCTGAGCCGCTCGCCGGCGCATCCCCAGGCGAACGGCGGGATGTATTTGGGCGCCGCCACCGCCCCGAACACGTTCGCCCCCGCGCCGACCACCGCCCCGGTCGGCAGCATGGTCCCGATCGCGGTCTTGGCATGGTCGCCGAAGAGGGAGCCGAGGTTGGAGCGTCCGGTCTCGATGCGGGTGCCTGCCACCTCGACCCGGACCGGCCCGTAGGTGTTCTTGAGGTTGGATGTCGTCGTGCCGGCCCCGAGGTTCACCCAATGGCCCACCACACTGTGTCCGACGAACCCGTCGTGCGCCTTGTTGCCGTAGCCGAGAAAGACGCTGGCCGCGATCTCACCCCTGACCCGGCACTCGGGTCCGAAGACCGATCCTCGTACGAATCCTCCGAGGACCCGCGTTCCCGCGCCGATGTAAGTGGGGCCCTCCAGCCTGGTCCCGCTTCGCACCTCGGCGCCCTCCTCGACGACGACCGGCCCGCCCCTCACGTCGAAGACGACACCCGGCTCCACCGCCGCCCGGAGGCAGATGACGTCGGCCGGGTCACCCAGGACGAGGCTTCCCTCGGGCACGCCGGAGGACGGCGCCGCCCGGAAGTCGGCGCAGTCCGCGGGAAGCAGGCGCTCGAGCGCGGTGACGAGGTCGAAGGCTCCCCGCAGCAGCACGCCGTCGACCTCGAGCCCGGGTCCGCTGTCGTTCGGGCGCTCCCAGTGCTCCCCCACCGGGATCACCCAGGCCACCGTGGTGCCGCCATGCGTCAGCCGGCGAACCGGCGCCGCGGACTCGATCGGGGCGCCCGAGGGGGCGAACCAGGAGGCCGCGACGATCGCGGGGCCCTCGATCGCCATCGGGGCGCGGCAAGGCGGCTCGTCGAACTCGCTGAACCCGGCGACGTGCGACCCCAGGATCGCGGTGGTGTCACGTTGCAGCGCGCCTTCCCACCGCTCGCGAATCCGCCAGAGACCGGCGCGCAGCTCCGACACCGGCCTCACCCCGGCGAAGGGCGCCCAGGCCGGCCCCGCCGGCTCCGGCTCGAGGAGATAGAGCGAGGTCACGGGTGGACGTCCCGCACCGCGGGCGGGAGCGCGTCGAGCAGCTGCTTCATCGAGGCGGCGCGATCGGCCGGCATGACCAGGATCCGGCCGTTGGCCTGCACCACGACCAGCTCCTGCACGCCGTAGAGAATGATGGGGTCCCGATCCGACCAGACCACGCAGTCCTGGCTCTCATGCAGGACCGCCTCGCCGACGACGACGTTGCCCCTGGTGTCTTTGGGGCGGATGCGCGCCAGGGCCTGCCAGGTGCCCACGTCGTCCCATGCGAACTCGCCGCGCACGACCGCGACCGCCTCGCTGCGCTCCAGCAGGCCGACATCGATGGAGATCGGGATCACCTCGCGGAAGAAGCGCTCGACGTCGCCCGCGGCGAGCGCCGGAAGGGCGCCGCCCACCTCGGGCGTGTGCGCGGCCACCTCCGCGAGCAGCCGCGAGGCCGTCCAGGCGAACAGGCCGCTGTTCCAGAGCGCGCCCGCGGCCATGAGGTCCAGCGCGGTGGCGGCGTCGGGCTTTTCCGAGAACCTGGCGACACTGCGGGCCGCATCGTCGAGGGGCGAGCCGGGAACGATGTAGCCGTATCCGGTCTCGGGTCTCGACGGCACCACGCCGACGGTGACGAGCCGGTCGTGGCGGCGCGCGGTCGCCAGGGCCATGCCGGCGGTCTGACGGAACGCCGCGGCGTCGCCCACGGCCCAGTCCGCGTGCAGGGAGAGGACCTCCGCCTCCTCGTCCCGGCGCCGGGCCTCCCAGGTGGCCCAGATCAGCGCCGGCGCCGTCGACGCGGCCCGAGGCTCCACCAGCACGTTCTCGGCGGGGAGTCTCAAACGCTCCTGCAGCGTGGCGGCGAGGCCGGGACCGGCGACGACCAGCGTGCGTTCCCGGGGGATGAGCCCCGCGAGGCGCTCCACGGCGTCTTCCGCGCTCGAGGTGGCGCCCGCGAGCGGCAGCAGCTGCTTGGGATTCTCGGGAGTGCTGAGCGGCCAGAACCGGGTGCCCGACCCGCCGGCGAGCAGGACCGCCCACCTCATGAGCGGGTCACAGCATGCCGGCCAGCGCGGGCCGGTGGTGCCGGAGATCGTAGAGCAGGGGACCCACGTCGGCCTCGGGTCGGGTCAGAATCGCCAACCAGTCCTCCCGGCCCGCTCGGGCGAGCAGCACGAGACCGCCGGCGTACTCGAGCACGGCGGTTCGGAGCTCGCCCCGCCCGGCGCCTTCGCCGAGCCTCGTGGCGCATTGGGCCAGCGTGGCGGAGAGGGCAGCCACCGACTCGGCATCGAATGCCTCGCCCGCCGCGTGATCGATCGGTAGGCCCTCGCCGCTCAGGAGCAGCGCCGCCTGAACTCCCTCGCGCGCGGCGAGGCTGCGCAGAACATCGCCCAAACCCGCCATTCGTGATGCTCCGTCAGCGAAGGGAAAAAAGGTGAGCGCAACGTAGAGGTCGCCTCGGGCGAAGTCAAGAAACCACGCGCGGTTGACCCGACTCACATCCGCTCTTAACCTTCCCTCTCTATGCCGACATTTCGCCGTCTCCTGCCCCTCCTTGTTCTGTCGGCTGCCGCCGCCTGCAGCGACAACGACAATCTGCCCGACCCCACCCAGGAAAACTTCGTTGACACGGTCACGGTCGGCTCGCTCACCGACACCCCGATCACCACCGCGAGCGGGTTCTCCGTGGGGAGCGGCGCGATCCGGACCGACCTGAGTCCCGACTTCGATTTCGCGTACGACATCCAGGGCGACCCGGCGACCGGCACTCGGGTCATCCTTCCGCGCGCCGCGCTCGGAATCGACTCGGACAACTCGGCCGAGCCCGGAGTGATGCGCCGGGACGAGGCCTTCGACGCGATCGAGGCCGCGCCCAGCAACGGGTACGTGACCGACGAGGCGGTGCCGGTAGCGCTCGGTGAGCGATACATCGTGCGATCGCGGGTGCGGTGCAACATCGGCGTGCCGGTGTACGCCAAGGTGGAGATCATCGGCCTGGAGGACAATTCGCTGGTCCTCAAGGTGCTGGCGAACACCAATTGCGGCTACCGCGGCCTCGAGCCCGGCTTCCCCGACCGCTGACCCACGCGTGATCGATCTCAAGCGCCTGCGCCAGGATCCCGAGGGCAGTCGCGCCGCCCTGCTCCGCCGCGACCCGTCGCTCGCGGAGTCGGTGGACGCGCTCCTGGGGCTCGACCGCGAGCGACGGGAGCTGCTGGTCCGGGTCGAGACGCTCAAGGCGGAGCGCAACGCGGCCAGTGAGGAAGTGGCCCGCCGCAAGCGCGCGAAGGAGCCCGCCGACGATCTCATGGCGCGCCTCAAGGGCTCGGGTGAGGAAGTGAAGGCGCTCGACGGCCGGGTGCGCGAAGTCGAGACCGAGCTGGAGCGGCTGGCGCTCGCGCTGCCGAACTTTCCGGCCGAGGGCACGCCCGACGGCGACGCCAGCGCCAACCGCGTGGTGCGCACCTGGGGCCAGCCTCCCACGTTCGACTTTGTGCCCAGGCCGCATTGGGAGCTCGCCACCGCACTGGGCATTCTCGACCTGCCGGCCGGAGCCAAGCTCACCGGCTCGGGGTTTCCAGTGTTCCGGGGGCTGGGCGCCGGGCTGGTTCGCGCACTGGCCGGCTTCATGCTCGACCTCCACACCCGGGAGCATGGGTATACCGAGATCCAGCCGCCGTATCTGGTGAACCGCGAGACGCTCGTGGGGACCGGGCAGCTCCCCAAGTTCGAGGAGGATCTCTACGCCTGCCAGGCGGACGATCTCTTCCTCATCCCCACCGCCGAGGTGCCGCTCACCAACCTCCACCGGGACGAGATCCTCGAGTCGGCCCAGCTGCCGCTCGGCTACGTGGCATATACCCCGTGCTTTCGCCGTGAGGCCGGCGCCCACGGCAAGGACACCCGCGGCCTGATCCGGGTCCACCAGTTCGACAAGGTCGAGCTGGTGCGCTTCACCAGGCCCGAGGAGTCCGACGCGGAGCACGCGCGGCTGACCGGACACGCCGAGGCGGTGCTGCAGCGGCTCGAGATCCCCTACCGCACCGTCGAGCTCGCCGCCGGCGACACCGGATTCGGGAGCGCCCGCACGTTCGACCTCGAGGTCTGGGCCGCGGGGGTGGGGACCTGGCTGGAAGCGTCGAGCTCCAGCACGTTCACCGATTTTCAGGCCCGGCGCGCGAACATCCGGTTCCGCCGGGAGCCTCGAGCGAAGCCGGAATTCGTGCACACCCTCAACGCCTCGGGCCTCGCCTTCCCTCGCACGATCATCGCCCTGCTGGAGAACAATCAGGCGGCCGACGGGTCGGTGCGGGTGCCGAAGGCGCTGGTACCGTATCTCGGTGTCGACCGCCTGGCTCCGACCGCCTAAAGAGCGGCTCCGGCGGCTCGCGCCGAGCGTGGCGGTGATCCTGGTGGCCGTCCTCTCCGGCCTCAGCCTGGGCACCGGTCTGCTCATCATCCGGCACTTCAAGGCCGACGCCACCGCCATGAGCCGGCTCTACTCCGGCGTCTTCGGCGGGCTCAACGATCCGGACCCCGGCTCCGAGGTCGAGGCGCTGCTGCGGCTGGGAGAGCAGGTGCGCGCGCTCGGGCTTCCGCTGATCATCAGCGATGCCGCCGGGCGGGTGACGGCCACGGCCAACCTGCCGTTCGAGGCCCCGCTCGACGATCCGCGGGTGCTCGCCTACGCCCGGCGTCTCGACCGCCAGAATCCTCCGATCGTCGACGCGATCGGCACCGTGCACTACGGTCCGCTGCCCGCGCAGCGCAACCTGACGGCGCTCGCGGTGCTCCAGGCGCTCACCATCGCGGTGATGGTGGCGGTCGCAGTGTTCGCATACCGGAGCGCCATGGCCGCGCAGCGGGACCGGCTCTGGGTCGCCATGGCGCGGGAAGCGGCGCATCAGATGGGCACGCCGCTCACCAGTCTCCAGGGATGGATCGAGCGGGTTCGCTCGCGGCCCACTCCGCCGCCCGATCTCGCTGACCACCTCGCGGCCGACGCCGAGCGCCTCGACCGGGTCGCCCGCCGGTTCGAGCGGATCGGCAATCCCGCCAAGCGCGAGCCGATCGGCCTCGGCGCCCTGGCCGACCGCGTTGGGGGCTACTTTCGGCCCCGGCTGCCCAAGCGGGCGAATCGCATCGAGCTGCGGCTCGAGGCGCCCGGCGCGGGGCCCACCGTCGTCGGCGATCCGGTGCTGCTGGAGTGGGCCCTGGAGTCGCTGGTGAAGAACGCGATCGACGCGCTGCAGGGACGTAGTGGGACGATTATTCTGCGGGTTGACGCCGGGGAGGGGATGGGTGAAGTGC
>CAMPKP010000151.1 GCA_946887295.1 uncultured Gemmatimonadota bacterium
GCCGGCCGGAATGATCACGCGGCCGTAGGAGTCCGTCACGTCCGCGCTGACGGTGCTGGTGACGACCTCGCCCTTCTTGTTGACGCGGGAGTTGATCTCCTGATCCACCGCCGTGGCGATGACGGTGCCGGAGCCGAGAGCCTTTGGTGCCGGCGCCGGGGCGGGCGCGGCCGGTTTGGGCTTGGCTGCCGGCTTCGGCCTGGGCTTGGCCGCTACGGGAGCGGCGGCAACCGGGGGAGCGTCCGGCCGATCATCCAGCACGGCCGAGGAGTCCACCGCCACGCGTTGCAGATCGCGGCTCAGGCTGTCCGCCGCGATGCTCTCACGGCTCTCGCCGCCACAGCCCACCAGGATCGCCACCGCCAGCAATGCCAGTCGCTTAGCCGCCATATCGCCTCCGGTATGGTACAAAAGGTCGTGCGATGCGAGGGGAATCGGCGCTGCGAAGGAGCAAGAGCGAGGCCAGCGGAGGGGCGACGGCGGAGCCATCAGGGACGCAGCAGCGCGATGGCCTCCCGCGCGAGAGCGGCCATCTCGGCCGCCCCAGCCCCGTCCTCGTTGTTGGTGTTGAAGACGATGATCACGCCGCTTGCCGATGCCGGATCGACGTAGATGTAGGAGCGATAGCCCGCCTGGTCGCCGGTGTGCCCCACGATCCGCCGTCCACCGTCCTCGAGCGAGAAGAACCCCAGCCCGGCCGACGCGAGCTCGGGCAGCGCCGCCCCGGTCTCGACCTCCGGGGCCCACATTTCCTCGAGCGTGCGGCGCGAGAGCACGCCGTCGTACCGTGCGCGCGCGGCCGGATCGGCGGGGAACCCGGTAAGGAATGCGATGTACCGGGCTGCGTCGTCCACCGGTGCATTCCATCCGCTGTTCGGGATCGTGATGCCGGGGTCGAAGTCCGCGCCGAGGTCCGCGACGCTGTCGCCGGTGACGCGGTAACCGTGCGAGCGGTCGGCGGCCAGATGATAGGGTGTCGCGCCCACGTAGCTGCGGCTCATGCCGAGCGGCGCCCAGAGATTCTTCTGGACGTACACCGCCCAGGGATCGCCCGAGAGCTCCTCGATCACCCGCGCGAGATAGATGTAGCCCGGATTGGAGTAGCCGTAGCGCGAGCCCGGACGGAAGTGGAGACGCTGGTAGGGCATCATCGCCACCAGCTGACTCCAGGACCTGGGCTCGAACGGCTCCCAGGGCTCGCCACCCGACCATGGCCAGGTAGGATTCTGAAGGCCGGACGAATGGGTGAGCAGCATGCGGAGGGTGATGCCGTCCACGGCACCCGTGGGGCCGTGGACCGCTCGAAGCTCCGGCACCCAGCGAGTCACGCTGTCGTCGAGCGTGAGCAGCCCGCGGTCGCGGAGCTGGAGCAGGGCGACGGCCGTCAGGGTCTTGGTGACGGAGGCCCAGTGGTAGATCGTCCGGTCGTTCACCTTCCGGCTGCCTGCCCGGTCGGCGTGGCCGTAGTGGTGCCGCGCCACGATCTCGCCCCTGCGCACCAGCACCGCGCTGCCCCCGACGACATGGGCGGCCCTGACGAAGGCGTCGAACCGCCCGGTGAGGCCGGTCCAGCCGCGTTGCGCCTCAGCGCGCGGAGCGTGCATGGCGAGAAGAAGCGCGATTTGGAGGAGGGTGGTGCGAACGGCGGGCCGCTTCGCGGGCATGAAACGGCTCCCGGCACGCCAGCGGCCGGGAGCCTGCCCGATCAGCGGGAGTAGTACTCGACGACGAGCGAGATCTCGCAGATGACAGGGATCTGCTCGCGCTCGGGGATCTCGTTGATTCGAACGCTGCGCTTCTCACGGTCCAGCGAGAGATGCGGTGCCGGACGGGCGTTCTCCAGCGGGCCGAGGAAGGCCGCGAGATCACGGCTCTTCGGGGTCAGGGCGACGACATCGCCCGGCTGGAGCCGGCGCGACGGGATCGTGGTGCGCTTTCCATTGACCGTGAAGTGGCCGTGCGAGACCGCCTGGCGCGCCGCGAAGATCGTTCGCACGAATCCGGCCCGGAGCACCACCGCGTCGAGCCGCATCTCCAGCAACTGGAGCAGCGCGACGCCGGTGTGGCCCTCCTTGCGGGTGGCTTCGGCGAAGGTGTTCTGGAGCTGGCGCTCGCTCACGTTATACTGCGCCCGCAGCCGCTGCTTCTCGACCAGCTGCTTCTTGTACTCGCTGACCTTTCGCCGGGGAGTCGCGCCGTGCTGACCGGGCGGCTCCGGGCGGCGCTCCATGATGCGGGTAGCCTTGGGGGTGAGCGGAATCCCGAGCTGCCGGGCGATCCTTACTTTGGGTCCACGCAGATTCACGGATCTCTCGTCGTGCGATGATGAGGCGGTTCGATGAAAGCTGTTCTCAACCGCGAAATTACAGAGACCTGAAATATCCCGCCCGGAGGGGCCTGGGTCAAGGCCGGAGGTCACCCGCCCCCGGAGCGCTCCGGTGTACCCTTCCATCGGTCTCGTCCTCTCTCATGGGAAGGCCTCGTATGCCAGCACTCATCCACCGGCTTGGACTCGCCAGCACCCTCGCCCTGTCGGGAGGTGTCCTCGCGTGCGGCAGCGCCGATCGTGCTCCCGGCGCCGCCGATTCCACAGCCGGGAACGCCGGGCCAGTCGGGAGCGCCGCCACCGCGGGGAGCGGCCAAGGCACCGGCGACCGTTTGACCCTGCCCGAGGGCTTCCGGGCCAGCGTCTTCGCCGACAGCCTCGGCCAGGCCCGCCACCTCACGGCCCGGCCCAATGGCGACGTGTACGTCAACACCTGGCGGTCGCCCTACGACTCCACCCGCCGAGTGCCCGCCGGGGGGTTCCTCGTGGCCCTGCGCGACTCCAATGGCGACGGCAAGGCCGAACGGATCGAGCGCTTCGGCGGCGAGGGCGGAACCGGCGGGACCGGGATCACCTTCTTCAGCGACGCCATCTATGCGGAGGCCGGACCGGTCATCGTGCGCTATCGGCTCCGGGCGAGCGAGCTCGTGCCGGCGGCAGCCCCCGACACGATCGTGACCGGGCTGCCGTCCAAGGGGGGACATCCAATGCACCCTCTCACCATCGATCCCGAAGGCAATCTCTTCGTGAACGTCGGATCGAGCACCAACTCCTGCCAGGTGAAGGACCGCCAGCCCCACTCTCCGGGCCAGCGGCCCTGCAAAGAGCTCGCGACCCGGGCCGGCATCTGGCGATTCAGCGCCACGAAGACCGGGCAGCGGTTCGATCCTGCCGCGCGCTACGCAACCGGCATCCGGAACGCGGGCGCACTGGCCATCAACCCCGCCGACGGCGCCCTCTACGCCACCCAGCACGGCCGCGACCAGTTGGCCGAGAACTGGCCCGAGCTCTACGACTGGAAGGCGGGCGCGGAGCTGCCCTCCGAGGAGCTGCTGCTGATCGTGAAGGGGGGAGACTACGGCTGGCCCTACTGCTATCACGACCCGAAGCTGGGGAAGCTGGTCCTGGCGCCGGAGTACGGAGGCGACGGCCGGAAGGTCGGGGAATGCGCCGAGAAGCTCGGCCCCGTGGCCGCCTTTCCCGCGCACTGGGCGCCGAACGGCCTCGCCTTCTATGCCGGCGACGCCTTTCCGGAGGCCTATCGCGGCGGGGCGTTCATCGCCTTCCACGGGTCGTGGAACCGGGCGCCCGAGCCGCAGGGCGGCTATAACGTCGTCTTTCAGCCGTTCTCCGGCGGCAAGGTCTCGGGAGAGTACTGGATCTTCGCCGACGGGTTCGCAGGACCCAGCAAGCAGCCCGGCACGGCGAAGCACAGGCCCTCGGGAGTGACCGTGGGACCGGACGGCGCGCTCTACATCAGCGACGACAACGGCGGGACGGTCTGGCGGGTGGTTCACGGTGACTGAACGGCAGCCGGATGTCACCACAATCCTGCGAATTGGGTAGTGAAGGGGTCTTTCCGCACCCGTAGATCCCCGCTTCCTGCATTTCCTGTCATGTGAATTCTGCAGAAATTGCAGAATTCACATGACAGTCGGTATTGCGCACTCCGGGACTTCGCGCTACAATCGCGTAGGGACGCAACCGCGCGCCCCGCGACTCTCAGCCTCAGGATCCGACAGGCGATGACCGGACCCCTCCCCCTGCTCGCGCTCCAGGACGCCGCGCCGGCCGTCGTGCCGGCCGATACCGCCTGGATGCTGGTGGCCACCGCGCTGGTGCTGTTGATGACGCCGGCGCTCGCGTTCTTCTATGGCGGTCTGGTCCGGTCCAAGAACTCGCTCAATACCATGATGATGAGCTTCGCCGCCCTGGGAGCGGTGGGCATCGTCTGGGCGCTGGCGGGGTACAGTCTGGCATTCACCGAGGGGAACGCGCTCATCGGGGGAACGGCGAACCTGCTCCTCCACGGGATCGGGCTGGAGGCGCAGGGCACGATTCCCCGGGTGCTCTTCATGGTCTATCAGGGCACTTTCGCCATCATCACGGCCGCGCTCATCTCGGGGGCGGTGGTCGAGCGAATGCGATTCGGGCCCTACCTCGCCTTCATCGTGCTGTGGACCCTCCTGGTCTACGCCCCGATGGCGCACTGGGTGTGGGGCGGCGGCTGGCTCATGACCCGCGGGGTCCTGGACTTCGCCGGCGGGACGGTGGTGCACATCAATGCCGGCGTCTCGGCGCTGGTGGCCGCGCTGGTGCTCGGCGTGCGCAAGGACTACGGCCGCCAGGCGATTCTGCCCCACAGCGTGCCGTTCGTGCTGCTCGGCGCAGGGCTCCTGTGGTTCGGGTGGTTCGGCTTCAACGGCGGCAGCGCGCTGGCCGCGAATGAGCTGGCGGCGCTCGCCTTCAGCAACACCGCGCTCGCGCCGATGGCCACGCTGGTGGTGTGGGTGCTGCTCGACTACTACCGGTCCGGCCATGCGACGGCGGTAGGCGGCGCCACCGCGATCGTCGTGGGACTCGTCGCCATCACTCCGGCCGCCGGCTTCGTCAGCCCGGCCTCGGCCCTGCTGATCGGGGGCATCGCGGCGGTGCCCAGCTACTTCGTCATCGTCGCGCGCTCGCGCACCGGGCTCGACGACTCGCTCGATGTCTTCGCGGGCCATGGCGTGGGTGGCATCACCGGCGCGCTCCTCACCGGCGTCTTCGCCCAGAAGGCGTGGAACTCGGCGGGCGCCGACGGCCTGCTGGCCGGCAACCCCGGCCAGCTCGTCACCCAGGCGCTCGGCGTCGGCAGTGCGATGCTCTACTCCGCCGTCGCCACCTTCGCGCTCCTGAAGGTGCTCGGGTTCGTCACCGCTCTCCGCGCCGCCCCGAAGAGCGAGGGCATGGGTATGGACGTCACCCAGCACGGCGAAGAGGCCTACGCCAGCGGCGAAGGCTCGATCCTGGTCATCTCCGATGCGAGTCCGGCCGCCACGCCGGCTGCCGTCCTCAACCCGCAGACCGCGGCGCGCTGACGCCGGGAGACTCTCTCATGAAGCTCATCGTCGCCATCATCCGTCCCGACCGCCTGAACGAGGTGCTCGAGGCCCTCTACCGCGCCGAGGTGACGGGGCTGACCGTCACCCGGGTCCTGGGGCATGGGGGGGAGACCGACCGGGTCGAGACGTACCGGGGCACGACCGTCAAGATGGAGCTGCAGGAGAAGGTGCGGCTCGAGATCGGCGTGTCCGACTCGTTCGTGGACGTCACGATCAGGGCCATACTCGGCTCGGCGCGCACCGGCGAGGTGGGAGACGGCAAGGTGTTCGTGCTCGACGTCGAGCAGGTCCACCGGATCCGGACCGGCGAGCGCGACGAGCGGGCGGTGACGCCGGCAGCCCTCGCGGGCTGACCGTCCCGTTCCTCGCTTGACAGATCGTGCGTCATTTCGTACGATATATCGTACACCATGTCGTACGGAATAACGGAGGTAAGCGGTTATGTGCAAAGACGATTGGGGATTCGGGCACGGGTTCGCCTTTCGGGGCTTCCCGTTCGGCCCCGGCAGGCAGGGAGCCTGGAGCGGCTCGAGCCGCGGGGGCCGGCGCCGCACCCAGATGTTCGAGTCGGGTGAGATGAAGTTCGTGATTCTCCGGCTGCTGAAGGAGAAGCCACGCCACGGCTACGAGGTCATCAAGGCGCTGGAGGAGAAGCTGGCGGGGTACTACACCCCCTCGGCCGGAACGGTCTACCCCACCCTGCAGCTGCTCGAGGACGAGGGCTACGTCCGTGTCGTCGAGACCGACGGCAAGAAGGTCTATCACGTCACCCCCGAGGGAGAGCGGTACCTCGAGGAGCATCGAGACCTGCTCGACGAGATCGTCGACCGGGTGCGCGAGACGGTGCGGGACTTCGCGGGCGGCGGTATCGGTGAGGTGCAGGGCGCCTTCGCCAAGCTCGCCGCCACCACGTTCAAGCGGGCGTGGCGCCGGGGGCCCGACGATCCGGCGCTGAAGCGAGTGGCGGAAATCCTGAGAAAGGCGGCCGAAGAGGTGGAACAGGCCTGGCAGACCGGAGCCGCCTGACGAGCGGAAGGAGATCATATGTGGGGATTCGCCTGGATGTTCTGGCTGATACCGTTCCTGCTCTTCATGATGCTGTCACGCCACTGGCGGGCGGAGCGATGGGTTAGGGCGGGAGCGGGGATCTCGCACCGGCTACAGCAGGCGCTGGATGACCAGCGGCTCTTTGTGGACCAGCTCGAGGGTCGAGTCGCCGAGCTGGAGGAGCGGCTGGACTTCACCGAGCGGCTGCTGGCCAAGCGGGGCGAGAGCGAGAGCTGAAGGTATGTTTGTGCGCCGCAAGAGGATCGCCTGGAACTCGCGAGCGGCGGACTCCGTACGATGGGTCCTCCAGAGGCAAGCCGAACGAACAGCTCCAGGAGACACATCCGATGAGACGCCTGCTGGCGGCCCTGGTGCTGACCGTATCCGTTCCCTCGCTCGCGGCCGCCCAGGCGGACGCCTGGTGGGGTCACGTCACTGCGCTGGCGGACGACTCGATGCGCGGGCGGGAGACCGGCAGCGCCGAGCACCGCCGCGCGGCCGAGTACGTGGCGGGCGCGTTTCAGCGGGCCGGCCTCGTCCCGGCCGGCACGGACGGATGGTTCCAGCCGGTGCGCTTCCGCGTGCGCCGCATCGCGGAAGGCCGGTCGAGCGTAGCGCTGATACGAGCCGGCAAGGCGGAGACGCTGGAGCTCGGAAAGGATGCGACCATCAATCTCCGGTCGTCCAGCCAGGGCAAGGTGGATGCGCCGCTGGTCTTCATCGGGTACGGCATCCGGATGCCCGATCATGGCCATGACGACCTGGCCGGTCTCGACCTCGAGGGAAAGGTCGCCGTGGTGCTCGCGGGCGTGGCGCCGAAGGGGATTCCCGGACCGGCGCTCGCCGCGGGGCGGGCGGCGGGTGCGGAGGCGCTGCATCAGGCCGGCGCCGTCGGCGTGCTCACCATTTACCCGCCACATTCGGACATTCCCTGGGACCGATACTCGCTGGCCCGTCTCCACCCTCAGATGCGGCTCGCCTCCGATACGGCGGCCCAGGCCGGCGGCGCGACGATCGCGGTCGTGCTCAATCCGTCGAACGCCACGGCCCTCTTCGCCGGCTCGCGCCGAAGCTACGCCGCGCTCCAGGCACTGGCCGACAGCGGTGCGCCGATCCCGCGCTTCGACCTTCCGGTCAGGCTCCGGGCCACCGTCGCGCTGAACGAGAGCGAGGCTGTCTCCGACAACGTCGTCGGGCTGCTTTCGGGCAGCGATCCGGTTCTCAAGGCCGAGCACGTGGCCCTCACCGCGCACCTGGACCACCTGGGCGTGGGG
>CAMPKP010000152.1 GCA_946887295.1 uncultured Gemmatimonadota bacterium
GGCCGTCGGGCGCACCCGAGACTCCAGCGAGCCGGAGTCTGGTCGCTTCCGCGAGCAGCGCCCCCCTGACCGCCGCGCTGTCCCGCACGCGCTCGTCGCAGGGCAGGGTGACTCCATTGAGCGCGACCGATTCCAGCCTGCCGGTCCAGGCGCCCAACGCGGCCGTGTAGGACGTGCACTCGCTCCGAATGGGGCCGGAGGGCACACTGGGCATGAAGCCGATGGCGGAGAGAATCATCACCCCGAGCTGAAAAGCGAGTGCGCAGGCGAGCAGGCGCCGGGCGAGCGCCGGACCCGGGGCCACGACGCCCGGCAGATACGGGGCGATCGCGGCCGCGAGGGCGGCCCCACTGGTGTTGGTGAGCAGATCGCTCAGCGACGAGTCTCTGCCGGGGACGACCGCGAACTGGAGATACTCCACCCCGAGCGACAACAGCGCGGACCCGGCGACCACCCGGCGCCACGGCCAGCCCGCCAGCCGCAGCCCCGCCGCCATGGGCGCGAAGAGCAGAAGGTTCAGGAAGACGTCGGTGCCGCCCCCCTCTCCGCACAGAAGGCAGAGCAGTGGCGTAGCGGCCGAGGCGGTGGCCTGCTGGGGGTTGGGCGACAGCGTGGCGGCGAGAATGGCGGCCGCTCCGCCGACCGCGAGGAGCGCGCCGAGCCGGCGCACGAGCGTGGGCGAGAGCATCGCCTCAGCTCGCCAGGCGAGCCCGTACGATGAGCTTGTAGCCCGGCTGCAGCCAGAGCAGGGCGTCCAGCCGCGAGATGCCCCAGAGGAAAGGATAGAGCCCCGACAGGAGCAGGAACTGCTTCCGGTGCTTCCGGATGTCGGCCTGGGTGACGACGGTGCCTTTGGACGAGCCTCGGGAATCGCCCCCGCGCTGCATCGCCAGGTAGAGACCGTTGAGCGCCGTGTCCACGAACTCGGAGAAGCTCTTGGAGTAGGTCACGGATCGCTCGATCGAGAATCTCGGCCCGAGCAGGGTCCTGATCTCCTCGAGGCTGTAGCCGGGACGCAGGTGGCCGTGCCACTCGTCGGTCAGGCCGATGAGGTGGCGAAACCGGTTGAGCAGCGAGCGCGGCTTGCGGTGGGGCACGTTGACGATGACGCGGCCGCCGGGTCTCAGGATCCTGGCGAGCTCGGCCGCGAAGCGGTCATCGTCGGGAATGTGCTCGAGGTAGTCCACCACGACGACCTGATCGAAGGTCCGGTCGGGGAAGGGTGTGCGGGCGCCGTCGAGCCGATGCACGTCGTCGCCCACCAGCTCCCGGATGGACGCGACCGTGTGCTCGTCGAGATCGGCGCTGGCCCAGCTGCCGCCCCGGCGGCGGAGCAGGAGGCTGATCACGCCGTTGTCGGCCCCGATGTCGAGACAGCGTTGCCCCACGGGATCGTCCAGCAGCTCGGTGATCCGGCGGAACTTCGCCTGCTTGAGCACCGATTTCCGGAACAGCGCCACCGCCCACTCCGCGCTCACGACGTCACCGCGGCCGTCGCGGCGGGCAGACGGAGGTGCCGGGCGGTGGCGTAGGCCGCGGTCGAAGCGCGCACCAGCCAGCCGAGGGCGACCCCGTAGATGAGGCCCGGCAGTCCCCAGTGGGCTCCGACGACCGCGCCGGCGATCGCGATGGCGACCGCGACCCAGCCCAGCACCATCACCGTGGACAGCTCCCTCGCGTCGGCCAGGGCGGAGACCGAGGATTGCGCGAAGCCGTTCAGGATCTTCGCGAAGCCGCTGACCAGCCCGGCCAGCACCAGTGCCGCCGGGAGGTGGTACTTCCCGGCCAGCAGCCACCGCTCCACGTAGGGTGTCGCGATCCAGATGGCAGCCGAGCCGAGCGCCACGATGGCGATGACCAGCCGGGCCTCGTGCGCGATCAGGCGCCTCCGCTCCAGCACACCAGGCGCCGCGCGCAGCCGTGGCAGCAGCGAGTAGCCGACCCCCATCTGCAGCACCCGGAAGAGCGAGCCCACGATGGCCGCGAGGACGCCGTAGGTGGCGAGATCGTCCAGCGGGAGGAGGTGGGGAATGAGCAGGCGCTCCAGCTGAATGAGCAGCAGGCCCGCCACGCTGAGGCCGGCGATGGAGAACGCCTCGTTCCAGGCGAAGCCGACCGCGCGGCGCGGCTTGGTGTGGCGCTCGCGGAAGAGCACCCACCACCCGGCGGCGGCGGTCGCGACGAACCCCGCGGTCCAGATCAGGAGCGGCGGACCCGCGCCGTGAGCGCCCGCCAGCGCGACCCAGAGCGCCGACAGCAGCAGCACGAGGTTCGGACTCTGGTTGAGCGTGAGCGAGATCCCGAACCGCTGCTCGCTCTGAAACTGGGCGCCGGCGACCTGCAGCGCGCCGCCCGCCACGACGGACACCAGCACCATCAGCGCCACCGGCAGCGACGTCTCGTAGCCCACCAGGGCGATGGCCGCGAAGATCAGACCCACCGGGACGATGGTTCGGGTGATGCGGCCGACGAGGCGGGGTCCCGCCTCGAGCGGCACCCGGTTCACCATGCCGTCCGCTCCGGCCGGCGCCAGAGGGTAGCCCAGGTTCACCAGCGCCACGACCAGTGTGAAGACGGCGTAGTCGGCGGTCGGAAGCGCCCGGGCCAGCATGAGGTTCGCCAGCGCGAACCCGACGCCGGAGAGTCCCAGCACCGCGACCGTGCGAAGCGTCGGCGAGCGCCACAGCCGCCTCACGGGCGGCTCTCCAGCACTCGGGCCTCCATGGTCGAGTAGAAGGCCGCCAGCTTGCGCCGCGCCGCCTGCGGGGTGTGCTCCCGCTGCACGTACGCCTTGGCGCTGGTGGCGAGCCGGTTCCGCAGGGCCGGGTCCTGCAGCAGCCTGGCGAGGCCACGGCCGAGCGCGGCGGGCTCGGGATCCACCAGGTAGGCCATGTCGTCGTCCAGTACCTGGGTGTGGGTGCGCAGCCGGGTCGCCAGCACCGCCGCCCCCGAGTCGAGGTAGGAGTAGATCTTCATCGGCGTATTGAGCCCCTTGAGCCTGGGCGAGACCAGCACGTCCGCCCGCCGCAGCAGGCCGTCGAGGTGCTGGATCGGCCGCGGTCCCGTGAAGATCACGGAGGAGGCGATGCCCAGCCGGTCGGCGAGAGCGCGATAGCGGACGATGTCGTCCTCGCGCCCTCCGACGATCACCAGCTTCGCGTCGGGCACCTCGGCCAGCGCCTGGCGGAACCCCTGGATCAGCAGATCGATCCCCTGGTAGGGCTCGAGATTCCCCACGTACATCACCAGCAGGCTGCCGCCCGGCACGGGAAGCCCGAGCTCGGCTCGACCGTCCACAAGGTCATCAGTGAGGAGGGTGGTGTCCTCCACCCGGCCGACCGGCTTTCCCGGATCGTGGCCCAGGGCGATGTCCTCGAGCGCGGCGCACACGGTGAGGACACCCAGGCTCCGCCGCACCGCCACCGCCTCCATGCGGCGGAACGCGGGGAAGCAGAAGCCGAGCGACGGATAGGTCTCCACCATCTGCTCCGCCAGGGAGGAGTCCATGTCGTAGATGTAGGGGACGCCCGAGAGCCGCCGCATCAGCGAAGCGATGAACGCCGACTCCTCGACCGCATGGACCAGGTCGTAGCGGGTGCGGCGCATCATGCGGAGACAGGCCGCCCCCATCAGCAGGTCACAGAAGACCTTCTTGATCGAGAATCCCGGACGGATGTTGCGGACCCCGGGGACGCGAACGATGCGGTGCACTTTGCAGTTGGGGATCTGGACGTCGGTTCCCTCGGCGTAGGTGAGCACGTCCACCGAGTGCCCTCGCTCGCTGAGGAACTCGAGCACGTTCCTCACGGCGATGGGCGTCCCGCGGGCCTGGAAGAAGGGGTGCGGCGCGAGCAGGAGAATCTTCACGCCGCCCCCGCGCGAAGCACCAGGTCCCGCTCGGCGGCGCGCCGCTGCTCGTCCCAGCCCAGCTCGTCGCCGGCGATCCGGGCGGCGAGCCCGACCGCGTCCCGGTCGGGCCCGGGTGGGTCGCCCAGCTCGGTCCTCCGATACACCACATCCTCCAGGGTCATCGCCATCTCCTCCCTGACCGCCTGCAGGACCCGCTGTGCCAGCGAGGGCCGTTCTTTCTGCGAGAGCTCCGCGCCCACCAGAGGCGTCGTGGCAGTGCGGCACGCGCGCTGTCGAAGACCCATGGAAGCTAGCATGCCATCAACTACGTCCTGCGCCACGGCGCGCGCCGTGGTGTACTTCACCGCCTCGACGGTCACGAGATTGTCGGGACGGCCTCCGCCGGGCCCCCGTACCCGGGGCCGCTCCGCCAGCGTGGCCGAAGCCCCGGACTCGAAACCCGCCTTGAGGGGCAGGCGGCCCCACTGCCGCCCCACCACGTCGCTCGAGGCCAGCTCCAGTCCCGGGCATGCCAGGTTGAATTCCGCGAGCAGGCTCTCGGCGCCGCGGTCGAGTGCCGGGGCTGGATCCCCGCCTTCCTCCGCGACGCCATACCAGGTGCCGAGGAGCGTGCTGCGCTCCTGGGGCGCCAGGAAGAGGAACCGGCCTCCCGACCCCCCCGGGTCTCCGTCGGAGGCCGAGGCCGAGCGAAGACCCACGGCGACTTCGGCCGCCCGGCGACCGATCACCAGATTGAGCGCCAGCGCGTGCCGGGGCGTCCCGGGGGCGGCGCCGTCGTCGCTGCCGGCGCGCCCGGCGAGCTCGTCGGTCCAGGGCCCGGCGGCGACCACCACGTGGCGGGCCCGCACCTCGTGCCGGGTGCCGGTGAGCCGGTCCACCACGCGGACCGACCGCACGACGCCGCTCCGCACCTCGAAGCTCTCGACCTCGGCGTGGTTGGCCACCTGCGCGCCGACGGAGGCCGCGGACCGGACGAAGGCGAGCGTGAGCCGCTCGGGCCGGGTCATTCGCGCGTCGTACCACAGCGCGCCGCCGTCGAACGTGCCGGGGTCGAGGGCGGGGAAGAGCCTGCGGCACTCGCGGCTGGAGACGATCCGGCCGGCCCCGATGCGGCGGCTGGGATCGAGGTCGCGGTTGCGGGTGGGAGAGAGCAGGTGGGTGAGCGCCAGCGCGACGCCGAAGGCCGCGCGGCCGGGCACTCCGGGGCGGCCGGTCGGGATCAGCACGGCGAGGGGCTCGACCAGTCCCGGGGCCACCCGCAGCAGCGTCGAGCGCTCCCTGATCGACTCCCGCATCCGGGGCAGGTCGCCCCGCGCCAGATAGCGGATCCCGCCGTGCACGATGCGGAGGCTGTTGGCGGAGGTCGCGGCACCGAAGTCGTCCCGCTCCAGCAGGGCCACATCGAGGCCGCGCAGTGCCGCGTCCCACGCGATGCAGGCCCCCTGAATCCCGCCTCCGATGACCAGAACGTCGTGCTCTACGCGGCCCAGCTCACTCAGATCCCGCCGCATGGGCCCGATCGCCGTACCCGGGCCAGCTCAGGTCCGGTCGCGAACACGGTAGGCCCGCCGGTGCGGGGCACGGAGGTGAACGATGATCTCGCCCACCAGGCCGAGACCCAGGAGCTGCACTCCGAGCGCCAGCAGGAGGACCGCCAGCAGCAGCAGGGGTCGGTTGGCGATGCCCTGGCCCTCGATGCGGTTGACCAGCAGCACCAGCGACGTGACCGCGCCGGCGAGAAAGAACCCCGAGCCGACCAGTCCGAAGAAGCGGAGCGGCTTCTCCGTGAACTTGGCGAGGAAGAAAAACGCGGCGAGGTCGAGCAGGCGCCGGGCGTATACACCGGGTCCGTACAACCTGGTCCTGGCGTTGCTCGGATGCTGCGGCACCGCCACTTCGGTGACGCGGTAGCCTTCGCGCAGGGCCAGGGCGGGAATGAACCGGTGGAGATCGCCGTAGAGCGGCAACCCTTCGGCGACGGGCCGGCGAATCACCCGGACGCCGCAGGCGATGTCGTGGAACGGCCGGTCGGTCACCCCTGCGATCATCCGGTTGAAGGCCACCGACTGCAGCCGGTTGAGCCAGCTGTCGATCCGGGGGGACCTGCTGGCCACCACCATGTCCACGTCGTCCCGCAGCGCCTCCAGCAGCAGGCCGATGCCCTCCGGCTTCACCTGGAAGTAGGCGGGGAGCGTCAGGATGACGTCGCCCCGGCTCCGCTCGATGCCGAGTCGCAGGGCAGCGGTCTCGCCGAACGCGCGGGCGAAGCGGAGGAACCGGAGGTTGTCCCGCTCCTGGCTCAGCGCCGTCAGCTCGGCGGGCGGGGTGAAGCCGCCGTCGAAGACGAAGACGAACTCGTGCTCCTCGTTGCGCGAGTCGAGCTCGGCGGCGAAGGTGCGGTACAGCGTCACGAGGTCGTCCGCCCGCTCGACCACCGGGACGACCACCGAGACGAACCTCGCGTCCGCGCCGCTTCGGGCGGGAGCCTGCTCGAGAGAAGGCTCCATCAGCACACCCTGCCCCATGTCAACGGACCTCCCAGGCGGTCGGAATCTCGTTCGCGCTCTCGCGCTCGCTGTTCAGCGCCACTTCCGCTACCAGGCCGAGCATCAGCAGATAGAAAGCGGCGCCGGCGCACAGCAGCGCCGCACCGGGGAAGACCAGGGCCTCCGCCTTCGACGGAACGAATCGGGCCGCGGCCACCACCGCCATCGCCGCGAAGAGCAGCGCGCCGGCCACCATCGGGGCGGCGAGCGTGCCGAATCCGAGCAGCGGCCGCGAGCGGAAGGTGGTGATCATCTTGAGGGTGAGGAGGTCCACCAGGACCTTCACCGTCCGTGAGATTCCGTATTTGCTCTCGCCGAAGCGCCGCGCGTGATGGCGGACCGGCATCTCGGTGATGCGAGCACCCACGCTCGCGCTGAGCGCCGGGATGAAGCGATGCTGCTCCGCGTAGAGCGAGATCCGGTCCAGCAGGTCCCGGCGGTACGCCTTGAGGGAGCAGCCGTTGTCGGTGATCTGCACGCCGGTCAGGCGGCGGATGATGCGGTTGGCGACCCAGGACGGGACCTTCCGCAGCAGAAACTTGTCCTGCCGCTGCTGGCGCCACCCGCAGACCAGATCGTAGCCCTCGTCGAGCTTGGCGAGCAGCGCCGGTATGTCCCGGGGATCGTTCTGCAGGTCGCCGTCAAGCGAGACGACCACGCGGCCGCGGGCGTGGTCGAACCCGGCCATCATCGCGGCCGTCTGCCCCACGTTCTGGCCCAGGCCGAGCCCCCGGACCCGTGGGTCGCGGCCGGACGCCTCGGCGACACGGGCCCAGGTGTCGTCCCGGCTGCCGTCGTCCACCAGGATCACCTCGAAGGCGCCGGAATAGCCGGCGAGCGCCTCCAGGATCCACTCGACGAGAGGACCCACGTTCTGAGACTCGTTGTACAGAGGCGCGACCACCGAGAGATCGAGCTGGTCGGTGGCCGGCGCCCCGGACGGGATCGAGGGCATGGCGCGCGAGCTTTCCGCTGTTGGACTCGGTTGCAAGATATTGACTTGGCGGACGCCTTACCAGCAATCCGCGTTCCGCCGGCGCGCCCTCCGGGCGCACGATCCAAGGCGCCGCCCCTCAACGGCTTGAGCCCCGAGGGTGCCCCGACCCCGGAGGGGTCGGGAGTGGCGGATCGCACGGATGGGGCCAGGGAACGACAGCGACGACTCGAGACCGACCGGCAGGGCGAGGCTCACCAGCCTCCGCGGCGGAGGAAAATCACCGGGATGGTCTGCAGCATGATGCGGAGGTCTTCGCCCAGGCTCCGGCGCCGGATGTACTCCAGGTCGTAGCGGACCTTGGTCCGCACGTCGTCGAGCGA
>CAMPKP010000153.1 GCA_946887295.1 uncultured Gemmatimonadota bacterium
GCCTCGCCCAGGGGGAGCAGCGCCGACTCGAACCCGCCATACGCGAAGACGAGCAGCAGGATCACCTCGAGCCAGGTTCCCGCGTCCGCCGGCACCGCCGGCACCGCCGGAGCCGCCGCCCGGAGCCCCCCGCCCGTCCCCATCATGAACACTCCCGCGACGACGAACACGGCCAGCGGCACCAGCTTCGCCGCCGCGAACGCGCTGCTGGTGGTGACCCCGCCGCGGACTCCGCGATAGTTGGCGGCGGCGAGCGGCAGCAGCACCAGCGCGAGGAACACGCGAGACTCCAGAGGCTCGGTCGCGCGGGGCCAGAACTCGGCCAGATAGATGACGAAGAGGTTGGCGTTGGTGGCGGCGGCGGTGAGGCGGACGAGGTAGGTGAGCCAGGCCATCTCGATGCCGGCGAACCGTCCGAACGCCATCCGGGCGTACAGATAGGTCCCGCCGGCGCGGCTGAAGCGGCTCGCCACTTCGGCGAATGCCGCGACCACCAGCGCCATCCCCAGTGCCGCGGCGATCCAGGCCCAGGGACTCGCCCCGCCGAGCCGTCCGGCGATGATGGAGGGAAGCCCGAAGACGCTGCTGCCGATGACCGAGTTGAGGACCAGCCCGGTGAGGGCGATCCGGCCGATGGCCTTGGGAAGCGGAGGGCGGGCCTCGCTCAGCGGGTCAGCAGTCCGGCGTCGAGGATGAGCGGCGCACCGGTGATGTACCGCGCCCGGTCGGAGACGAGATAGAGCACCGCCGCGGCCACGTCCTCCGGCTCGATCCACGGGACGGGAAGGAGGTTGCCCGCCGAGCGTTCGGCGATCTCGCGGGGTGTGAGGCCCTCGAGCTCCGCGAGGCCGTCGTTCATCGGGGTGTTGACCCCGGTGGGGTGGATCGAGTTCACCCGGATGCCGTGCGGCGCCAGCTCGATCGCCCAGGACCTGGTGAGCCCCGTCAGTCCCCACTTGGACGCCGCATAGTGGCTGAGCCGGCCCATGCCGCGCAGCCCCGCGACCGAGGAGTTGTTGATGATGACGCCCGAGCCCTGGCGGATCATGACCGGAATGATCCGGCGGGCCACCAGCCAGGCGCCCTTGAGGTTGATGTCGAGCATCGAGTCCCACGCCTCTTCGGTCAGCTCGTGCGCCAGTCCGTAGGCGCAGATGCCGGCGTTGTTGAAGAGGATGTCTATCCGCCCGAGGCGCTCGACGGTCTGCTGGACCGCCATCGTCACGTCGGAGTCCTGGCGCACGTCCCCGGCGAAGGTCAGGCACTCCGCTCCGAGCTCGCGGCATGCCGCGGCCAGGGACTCGAGATCCTCGCGCGAGCCCATGCCGTAGCCCGGATAGCTCAGCGGCCGCGCGACGTCGAAAGCCGCGATGCTCGCCCCCTCGCGGGCCAGCGCGATGGCGGTGGCTCGTCCCTGTCCGTGGGCCGCGCCGGTGACGAAGGCCACCTTCCCCGAGAACTCACCCGCCATGTCCGCTCCCTGCCGGCTCGCGGCGATACGGGTGCAGGTACTCGTCCAGCTCGATCTCGAGCGCGTTGTTGAAGACGTTGGTCGCCACCATGATCGCGCCGAAGGCCGTGAGCGAGGTCATCTGCGGCGCATCGAAGTGTGCGGCCACGCGCTGGTAGGTCGCGGCGGGCACGCGGAACGGTGACACCGCCAGGCAGCGGCCGTACTCCACGACCGCCGCCTCCCGCTCGTCGAGCTGGAGCCGGTCGGGGTCCACCCCGTCATCGATCATCATCCGCCGGAAGAAGGTGGAGCAGATCAGGCAATCGGTCTCCGCGGATATCGCGTGGGCGAAGAGCACCGTGAGACGGGCTCCGAGGAACGGCTGGACGGTGTCGCGCAGCGGGTACCACTCCATCAGGGCCCGGAAGGCGGGCAGGGAGTTCAGCAGCGTGCGCTTCATGTTGGTGATCCGGGCGTGCCGCCGGATGTGGTCGTCGTGCGCCTCCCGAACGTCCGGTGGGGCGGCGTCATAGTCGATCTGGGGCACTCGAGGCACGGCACGACTCCGGGTGGGCGACAGCAGCAATCTACCGCCGGCCGGCGTCTCCAGCTTGACAGGCGGCCCTCGGGGCGGTAATACCGGCGGTACTCCCGTTTCGCGCCGTTCCCCTCATTCCCGGAGGTGGTACATGGACGCGCTCGTCGCCCTTGCCATCAGTATCGGTATCCTGATAGCCGGCTGGACCTACCTCGCACTCGGCGTCGCGGCGCTGCCGGTGTGGGTCGGTATCATCGCCTGGGGGTGTTTCTTCGCGGCGGGAGGCAAGACCACCGGCCTGACCAAGACGATCGCGTCGAACCTCTCGGGGGTGCTCTGGGCCTTCCTCGCGCTCTACCTGTGGAACCGGTTCGGAGGCGGGGTGCCGATGCTCTCGCTTCTGGTGGGCGTCGCCGCGTTCATCATGGTGATCCAGGCCAAGATCCCCGCGCTCTCCTTCATCCCCGGGGCGTTCCTCGGCGCCGCCGCGGCGGTGAGTGTCGTCGTCGGCGCGAGCGGCACCTATACCAATACCATCATCGCACTCGTCGCGGGCGCGGTGTTCGGCTACCTCTCCGAGATGCTCGCAGGCGCCATCGGTCCCAAGGCCACTACGGCCTAGTCGTGCCAGCCGGGCGATCCGGGGCCCGTCGGCCCCGGATTCTTTTCACCTGAGTCCCGCCAGCACCCCCGCGATCCGGCGCTGCTGGGCCGGGTCCCTGGTCATCGCGCGGGCCCGCTCGTACTGCTCGATCGCCCGCCGCTTGTCCCCCTTCCGCGCGTACGCTTCGGCCAGGCTGTCGTAGGTGTTCCAGCTCTTCGGGTAATCCTTGACGTTCTTCTGGAACACGACGATCGCCGAATCCACCTTCCCCTCGCCGAGGAGCTGGTACCCGTAGGCATTGATGTCGGGCTCACCGGCCAGCTCGAAGGAGCGGCGCCGGAGCTGGGCCGCGTTGGTCGCGTCGCCCAGCTTCTCGAGCAGGGTGGCCTTGACCCGCAGGTTGTTGAAGTTCTCGTTGATGGCGATCGAGTTCTGAGCCCAGTCGACCGCCTCCTCCAGGTTGGTGTCGTTCGCCGCGCACCAGGCCGCGGCCTGCACCCACGGCTGCCAGGAGAACCGCGCGAGGCCCCGCAACTGCTGGCGCAGGCTGTCCGCCACGACCCGCTTCGGGTCCACCTCGATCGTGAACGGCAGGGCGAGCTTCTCCCAGTGGAGCGTGGCGACGACCGAGCCGGTCCCGGGATCGTCCAGGGTGTAGCCGAGGGCCTCCTGGAACGGCGCGGCCACGGGCACCGCGGTGAGCCGCACTGCGTCCTCCTTGGGATCGTAGCTGAAGCTGCCCCACGCATCGGCCTGCTTGCTGAGAATCACGGTCCACTCGTTGGCGGCCGGGATCATGTGGACCCCGTACCGCCCGGCGGGCAGCTCCCGGCCCCCGACCCGCACCGGGGAGCTGACCGCCAGCACGGTGTTCTCGTTCGCTCCGGCCCGCCAGACCGAGTCGTACGGCACCAGCTTTCCCCAGATCTCCCGGCCGTTCACCAGCGGGCGGTCGTAGGTGATGACGATCTCGGTGAGGCCGATGGTCTGGCTGACGGTGGCGCGCTGGCTGGCCTTGGGGAGAACCAGGGCGGGAGCCTGAGCCGGCAGGGGCGCCGGGACTGCGAGACACGCGAAGGCGACGGCGAGTGCGCCGGTGGTGGCGAAGCGACGCATGAGGTGCTCCAGAGGAGTTTGGATGACATACCGTACGACTGGAGCTCCTCGGAGGTTACTTCGCCTCTGCTTCACGTCGGGCGAGCGGGACCGGCAAGAGCCGCGGGCGCTTCCGGCACCAGCTCCGGGGCCGAAAGACCTCGGGTCGTCAGGTCCATACCACCGAGCTCGGGGAGGTCGTCCTGCGTCACTCCCAACTCCTTGAACCGGCGTGCGGAGGTCAGGACCCGGGTCTCCAGCGAGCCCACTGCCTTGTTGTAGCTCTCGACCGCGCGGTCCAGGCCCCGGCGCAGATCGTCGAAGTGGCCGGCCAGGGTCCCGATCCGCTCGTGGAGCTGGCGCCCCAGCTCGCTGATCTCCTGCGCGTTTCGGGCGATCTGCTCCTGCCGCCAGCCGTAGGCGATCGCCCGGAGCAGCGAGATGAGGGTCGTCGGGCTGGCCGGGATGACTTGCTGGCTGACACCGAACTCGATGAGGGACGGGTCATGCTGGCAGGCGGCGCTGAAGAAGGTCTCGCCGGGGAGGAACATCACCACGAAGTCCGGCGCCGGCTGGAACTGACTCCAGTACGCCTTGCTCCCCAGCGCGACGATGTGGTCGCGCACCTGACGGGCGTGGTCGCGGAGCAGGCCCTCCCTCGCCCCATCCTCCATCGCGCCGTCCACGGCATCGAGATACGCCGCCATGGGGGCCTTGGCATCCACCACCACTGTCTTCCCTCCGGGCAGCCGCACCACCAGGTCGGGACGCAGCCATCCGCCGTCGGCCGCCACGGTGGCCTGCTCCTGAAAGTCGCAGTAGCCGAGCATACCGGCCATCTCCACCACGCGGCGCAGCTGGATCTCGCCCCAGCGGCCCCGCACCTGCGGGGCGCGGAGCGCCTTCACCAGGTTGCCGGTCTCCACCTGGAGCGCCTGCTGGGCCCGGGCCATGGCGCTCACCTGCTCGAGCAGGCCGGCGTAGGAGGCGACTCGCTCCTTCTCGACCTCGTGCAGCTTCCCGTCCACCCTGGCGAGCGCCTCCTGGATGGGCCGGACCAGGTCGTCGACCGCCTTGCGCCGCCGCTCCATGTCGAACGAGGCCGCCTGCTGCAGCTCGCCCAGCTTGGTCTGCGCCAGCTCGAGGAAGGACCGGTTGTTCTGCCGGAGGGCCTCGGCTGAGAGCGACGAGAAGGCCTCCCGCAGCTTGCTCTCCGCCTGGGCCAGCAGAGCCAGCTTCTCGGCCGAGCCCTGCCGCTCGGCGTCGAGCCTCGCCAGAATCCGGGCGGACGAGATCCGTCCGGCGAGCCAGGCGACCAGGCCGCCGACGGCTGCCCCGAGCGCGGCGCCGAAGAGAAAGGATGCGATGTCCATGCGGGCCTCAGGCTGGAGTGCGGTACGTCGGTGTCTGCTCGCCGGAATCCTGCTTGTCGGGTGCGCGTCCAGGTCGCGCGAGAGCCGGGCCCCGGTTGCCCTGAACCCCTCGACGGTCGTGCTGGTGTCGCTCGACGGCTTCCGGTGGGACTACCTCGACCGCGGTGTCTCGCCCAATCTGACGCGCTTGGCGCGGGATGGGGTGCGTGCCCAGGCGATGGTCCCCGTGTTTCCCACCAAGACCTTTCCCAACCACTTCACGCTCGTAACCGGGCGCTATCCCTCGCGGCACGGCATTCTGGGCAACGTCTTCACCGCACCGGATATCGGCGCCCGGTACTCGCTCCGCGACCGGGCCGCGGTACGCGACGCCCGATTCTACCTGGCCGAGCCGATCTGGGTTGCCGCGGAGCGGCAGGGGCAGCGAACCGCCCCCCTGTTCTGGCCGGGTAGCGAGGCCGCGATCGCCGGGGTCCGACCGACGTACGCCCTGCCCTTCGACGCCGGCATGCCCGACACCGCGCGGGTCCGCCGCCTGCTCGGCTGGCTCGACCTCCCCATCGGACGCCGTCCCACGTTCCTGACCCTCTACTCCGGGGCCGTGGACGAGGCCGGCCACGAGTACGGCCCCGACGCCATCGAGACCGACCATGCCATCGCGCGGGTGGACACGCTCATCGGGCTGCTCGATGCCGGTCTTCGCGCGCGGAGCCGTGGCGACGTGGAGCCGAACCTGGTGATCGTCTCGGACCACGGGATGGCCTCGACCGGACCCGACCGGGTCATCTGGCTCGAGGACTACGTCTCGCCGGAAGCGCTGCAGGTGGACGAGATGTCCGCGCTCCTCACCGCCTGGCCGAAGGCGGGGCTCGAGGACTCCGTCGTCCGGGGACTGAAGCGTGCGCCGCACCTCGCGGTGTATCGCCGGTCGGAGCTGCCCGCGCGGTTCCACCTCGAGGGAAGCGCGCGCGTCCCGGCGGTTCTCGCGATCGCCGATCCGGGGTGGACCATCGCACGCCGGCCGGCAGCGGGCGCCGAGTCGAGCGTCGGCCTGGGAAATCACGGGTACGACGACTCGGTCTCGGCGATGCGGGGCATCTTCATCGCGCACGGCCCCGCCTTCCGTCGGGGCATCACGGTGCCGCCGTTCCGGAACATCCACGTGTATCCCCTCCTCGCGGAAGTCCTTCGGATCACGCCGGCACCCGCCGATGGCTCGCTGGACTCGGTGCGCGCGCTGCTGGCGGGCTCAGGCGGTGCGGAGTTCCCCTAGGATCACCCGCCCCAGCGCCGCCGGCTTCTCGAGAGCGCGGCCCACGGCGGTCACGCGGTCGCCTCGAGCCACGAGCAGCGGCACCAGCCGGGGCCGACCACCCCGGTCGGCCCGCGAGGAACACGCGCATCTCAGGGCCGATGCAGCCGCGACAGCACGAACTGCACTGCGAGGTTGGTTCCGTTCCAGAGCTGGATGTCCGAGCTGGTGCCGTAGCGGGACGGCAGCAGCCGGCCGCCTTCGATCCGGTAGCTCCACAGCTCGTTGTGCTCGAGCCCCGACGCGTGCACTGCCCCGAGCGTTCGCTGGAGTGCGTCGTCCAGCGTGCGCAGGTACGGCCGGAGCCCGGGGTCCGAGATCCGGCCCGAGGCATCGAACCCGCCGCCTATCTGGTTCGCCAGGCCCAGAAAGAGGAGATTGACCTCACGTCCCCACACGACGCGCGGGCCGTGGTAGCGGTCCTTCTCGAACCGCTCCCAGATCTCCGGCGACGCGTAAGCGTCGTTGGCGACGAGCGGCCCGAGCCCGGCGGCGAAGAGCGCGACCGGGAACGGGCGCACGAACGGCGCGACGTCCCGCAGCACCACCTCGCGGTCGAGCTTTCCAGCCAGGACGTCGGCCGTGAGATTCCGCAGGAAGAGCCCGGTTGCCGGGTCGGTGTTGACCACCGGGATGGGGCGCCCTTCGGCATCGAGCGAGAGCGCGAGAAAGCTCAGCGAGTCACCCGGCTCGCCGGCGGCGCCCAGCGTCTTCTCCCAGTATCGCCGCTCCTCCGCGGAAAGGCGGCGGAGCCTGGCGTGGAGCCGCTCCCGGATCTGCTCCGGCCCCAGCGTCACCTCGAAGTGGCGGCGGGCTCCCTTCCAGATCTCGACGGCCTTGCGAAGCGAGACGGTGTCCCGCATGTAGCCGCCGAGCGGAGTGCCGCCCACCTCGGGAGCGAGGGAATCGAGCCTGGTGGCGCCGAGCCCCAGCATCTGAAGCGCGGAGAGGATCGTCGCGGTCGCCTCCAGGGCGTGGGGCGCCCAGATCGCGTTGACATCCATGGCGAAGCGCCCGCCGGCGTACCCGGCATCGCTGTCCCGCCAGCTGGCCGAGCGCCAGTGGACCGAGTCGCGCCTGGGAAAGCTGATCAGGTTGAGCGGCCGGGGGTCGTCCACGTAGGGCCGGGTCCGGGCGGTCACCAGAGCCAGCTCCTGGAGCATGCGCGCGAGCCGGGACTCTCCGCCATCGGCCGTGTCGAGCAGGAAGGCACGCTTCCGCTCCGCGGGCACCGCGGAATCGGCGAGGTATCGAGCCTCCAGGACGGGCAGCTGGTACTCGTCGTCGATCATGT
>CAMPKP010000154.1 GCA_946887295.1 uncultured Gemmatimonadota bacterium
CCGAGCGGTCCTGGGCCGGGTGGGCGGCGGCCCCATGCACCGCGCGCTCCAGGTCGTCGAGCGCCGCGACGAACGGCCCTCCGCCGCCGCCGAGCCGCGCGGCGACGGCGCGGGTGTCGTCGGCGGTGAGCAGCGTGGTCCGGAGGCGGGCGCGGGGATATCGCGACTCCGCCGCCGCTTCCTCCAGCCGCGCGTTGACCGTCGCGGTCACCCGCTCCGCCGAGGCGGAGACGGCTTTCTCCCACAGCGCGAGCCACGCCACCCGGTTGAGCGTCGCCATGGCGCCGTCGGGATCGCCCGCGGCGGCGAACGCCCGCCCCACCCCGGCCAGCTCGAAGACGCCGGTCACCAGCCTCAGCCGGACATCGTCCAGACGCGCGCCCAGCGGCCCGGCCTCCGAGCCCGGCGGCGGATCGCCGAGCCGCCCGAGGAACGGACCGAGCTCCGGTACCTCCCACCGGTCACGGTGCGAGCCGGTCTGCGGCATCACGCGAGCACCGCCGTCCGCCCGGTCCGCTCCTCGAATCGCCTGACGAAATCGGCCAGGGTCTCCGCGGTGAACTCGCCGCGCGGGATGCCGCTCGCGACGATCGCCCGCTCGATCCCCTCCGGCGTGCCTTCCACCTCCACCAGCACGTCCATCCGGGGATACGTCTCCAGCCGCACCGTGGCGTCGTCCACCAGGTAGATCTCGACCTCGCGCTCGACCGCATACACCGGCTGGTATCCCAGCGCGGCGAGCAGCCCCGCCGGGTCGGCAGCCGCACCCGAGATCGGCAGCTCGATCTCCTCGCGCGCCTTGTATCCCTCGGGCGATCGCATCGTCGGCCCCTTCCACCCCAGCACGGCCTCGACCCGATCGGAGTGCCGAAACGTGCGGACCCTCAGCACCTCGTCCCGGGTGGCGAGCTCGCCGGCGCGATCGAAGCGGAGATCCGTCATCCGCCCGCGGAATCCCGGCACCGCGCCGGCGGCCCGCAGCCTCGCCCGACATGCCTCCGGGTCGGGCACGACCGCCTTGAGCTCCAGCTCGCGGTATGCCGCGGGCTCGCGCGGCGGCGCGCCGCTCATCGCAGGATCGCCTCCAGCACGCTCTCGGTGTCCGAGAGATCCTCGAACACCGCATGGGGGCCGCAGGCCGCCAGATCGCTCACCGAATAGGCGCCGGTGGCGACCCCTACGGCGCGCGCCGAGATGCCCTGGCCGCAGTGAATGTCGGCGGGCGTGTCGCCGATGATGACGACCTCGGAGCCCGCGGGCACGTACCCGAAGTGGGGCTCCGCGCGCCGGGCCGCGATCTCGGGAAGGTCGGGACGGTGCGCGGCGTCCGATCCGTAGGCGCCCACGCGGAACCGCGCCGGGTCGATGCCGCCGGACCGGAGCTTGAGCGACGCGCCCTCGGCCAGATTCCCCGTGAGCAGGCCCAGGACCACGCCCGAGAGCGCCTCGAGGCGGTCGAGCAGCGGCTCCACGCCAGGCATCAGGGTGGTGCGGGTCGTGGGGCGCTCCAGCTCCCGGGCCAGCAGGCCGAGATATCGGTGGCAGAGCCGCCGGACGCGCTCCGACTCGCGCGGCTCCACCTGGCCGGCCGCCGCGAGCATCTCGGCCACGATCTGGGGATCGGTCTTGCCGTCGAACCGGATCCCCTCGAAGGCCCGCGGGTCGTCCACCTCCTCGCCGAGCGCGGCGACGATGGCCCGCCGCCCGGCGCCCGCGGTGAGCAGCAGCGTGCCGTCGATGTCGAACAGCACCAGCTTGCGCCTGGGCACCTTCACCGCGCCTCCAGCCGCCGCACCGCGACCAGCCGTTCCCGCAGCACGGCGGCGCGCGTGCCCGGAAGCCAGGGCTCCACCAGCACGCCGCCGCAGGAGACCGTCGAGTGGATCAGGGTGTCGCCCTCCGCCGAGAAGGCCACGTGGGTGATCCGCTCGCCGCTCTCGCCGCGGAAGAAGAGGAGATCGCCCGGGGCGTGGTCGCCGGGCCGTATCGTGTCGCCAAGGTCCGCCTGAAGCGCGGCGTCGCGCGGCAGCGCGAGGCCGCGCGCGGCGAAGGTGGTCTGCACCAGCCCGGAGCAGTCCACCCCCCACGGCGTCACGCCACCCCATTCGTACGGCGCGCCCTCGAAGTGCTCCAGCGCCCAGCGCTCCGGCGCGCCGGCCCGGGCGGACGCGGTGACGTCGGCGGCCGGCGGCACCTCGCCCTCGACCAGCTCGGCGCGGCGCCCATCCGGCAGGCACACTCTCGCGCCGTCGGGCGCCACCCGCGCACGGAGCGGCAGGCGCACCCGTCGGCCCGCGACCGCGAGGGTTGCGCCGAGACTCCAGGCGGACGCCTCGCGCCGCCACCGGTCGGCGGCCACGTCGTCCGTCTGCACCACGTACCCGCTGTGCACCCATCCCTCATAGCCGTCATGGTCGCAGCGGACGCGGAGCCACTGGTCCGAAGTCTCCTCGACGGCCGCGGTCTCGCCGAGCACGAGCTGGCTCACCTGCTCGGCGCGCAGGCTGGGCTGGGCGAACAGCGGCGTGACGGCGGACCGTGCGATGAGGGAAGGCATGCGAGGCGAGCGGGAGAATCAGCCGGCGGCGGGCCCCTGCTTCGCCGCCTCCTCGCAGCTGCGGCAGAGGGTGACGCCCCGGAAGCTGCAGATCAGGCAGATGAAGGTGCCGCACCTGGTGCAGGGATATCCCTCGGAGGCACGCTCCTCCCGGCCGCAGGCGCGGCACGCCATCCCATCGTGCTCCCGTATCTCGGCCATCGGCGCCCTCACGCGGTGATGCTGTACCGCTTGATCTTGTTGATCAGCGTAGCGCGGGAAATCCCGAGCTCGATGGCGGCCCGGGTCCGGTTTCCGGTGTGGTGCTTCAGCGTGCGCTCGATGTGCTGGCGCTCGAGGTCCTCGAGGCTGAGCGGCGTGTGGCGCCGGTCGCCGATTCCCGGCCGGGCGCGGAACTCGCCGGGCAGGTGCTCGACGCTCACCGCGGGCTGGCTTCGGCCCAGAATCAGCGCCCGCTCCAGCACGTTGCGCATCTCGCGCACGTTCCCCGGCCAGGGGTACGCGAGGAGCCGCTCCAGGACCTCGCTCGAGAGCGTGGGCGGCCCCTCGGGCAGCTCGCTCAGCAGATCCGAGAGGATCCGCGTGATGAGCGAGAGACGGTCCTCGCGGGAGCGGTCCCGCACCGCGGGCAGCGTCAGCGGCATGACGCTGAGGCGATAGTAGAGATCCTCCCGGAACTTCCCGGCCTCGACCTCGCTCTGGAGGTTCTTGTTGGTGGCGGCGATCAGCCGCACGTCCACCGTGATCTCGCGGGTGCCGCCCAGCCGGCGGAAGGTCTTGGTCTCCAGGACCTTGAGCAGCTTGGGCTGGAGCTCCGGAGCGAGGTCGCCGATCTCATCGAGGAAGATGGTCCCCCGGTCGGAGATCTCGAACAGCCCCTGCTTGCGGTCCTTGGCGTCGGTGAAGGCGCCCTTCTCGTGGCCGAACAGCTCGGAGTCGAGGAAGGTGGCGTTGAGCCCCGCGCAGTTGACCTCGACGAACGGCGCCTTGGCCCGGGGGCTCAGGTCGTGGATCATCCGCGCGACCCAGCCCTTGCCGGTGCCGCTCTCGCCGTTGAGCAGCACCGTGGTGCGCTCGCTCTGGGCCAGGAGGCCGACCTGGTGGGCGAAGTCCTGCATGCCCGAGGAGCTGCCCAGCGACTCCAGCCCGTGCCCCGGCGCGCTCTGCACCAGCAGGGCCTCGTTGATCCGGCGAAGCCGCGCCTTGTCGGCCACCCGGGCGGTGGCGGCCGCCAGGTGCTCCATGTCCACCGGCTTGGTGAGGAAGTTCTCGGCACCCAGCTGCATCGCGCGGACCGCGATGGAGACGTCGGCCTCCGCGGTGAGCAGGATGACCGCGGCGTCCCGCTGCCGGAGGCTCTCCAGCACCTCCATGCCGTTCATGCCGGGCAGCAGGAGGTCGAGGATGACGACCTCGGGCCGGAGCCGGTCGAAGGTGGCCAGGCCGGCCTCGCCGCTCAGCTCCCGGGTGACCTCGTACCCGAGCCGCTCGAAATAGTTGCCGATGCTGCGCAGAACATCGACGTCGTCATCGATGAGGAGAACCGATCCGGCCATGCATGAACCTCGAGCGCGAAGAGGGGTGCCCGCCTAGAAATTAAACAGTCGCGGACTCCGCGCCATGCGTCAAGGCACCATGATGCGGATCGCTCCGGGCACCACGCTCACGGTGAACGGGGTCTCGCCGCCGGGCTCGCCGTCGAGCTGGACCGGCTGAACCGGGTCGGTCTCGACCCGGATCTCCCGGCCTCGGGCGTACCCCACGAAGGTCTCCTGCCCCTCCGCCGTGGGGGCGTCCCGGAGCAGGTCCCAGACGGCCCGGACGCTCTGGCCGAAGCTGTTGGCCCGCATCACCACGACGTCGAGCAGGCCGTCGTCCGGCCGGATGCCCGGCCGGAGCCGAATGAGCGGCGGGATCACCTCGCCGCAGTTCGCCACCAGCACCATGGCAGCCTCGGCGTCGTATTCCACGCCGTCTATCGTGATCAGGTGCGTGGTGCTGCGGATCTCGGGGATGAGGCGAAGCGTGGTCGCGACGTAGGCGGCCATGCCCCAGCGGCGCTTGTGCTCCGAGAGTGTCCCGGCCATCACCCGCGCGTCGTAGCCGGCGCCGCAGGCCACCGCGAAGTACTGCGGTCCGCCGGGCCGCTCCATCCGCCCCAGGTCGAACGGCTTCGGCTTGCCGCTCAGCAGTGCCCGCGCCGCGCGCTCCGGGGAGGCGGGAATGCGGAGGTTCCCCGCCAGCAGGTTTCCGGTGCCGCCCGGGATCACGCCGAGCGCCACCTCGGTGCCGACGAGGGCGGCGGCCGCCTGCATGGTGGTCCCGTCGCCGCCGAAGACCGCGACGACGTCCACGCCCTCCTCGATGCCGTACTCGGCCAGCTTCCGGGCGTCGCCCGGCCCGCCGGTGGCGAGCACCTCGGCGCTCCAGCCGGCGGCGCGGAACGCGCGCATCACCGCGTCCACCGCCCTGGGCTGGGTCCTCGCGGCAGCGGGGTTGGTGATCAGGAGGGCGCGGGCCATCTCAGAACTCGCGCTCCCACAGGATGTCGAGACCGATCTGGTAGCGGTTCCTCGCGTCGAGCGGAATCACCGCGTTGCTCCCGCAGCGCTGGATGGTGGGCTCGACCGCGCTCTGGAGCCGCCATTCCTTGCTGAACCGGAACTCGAGCCCCGCGCCCAGGTTGCGGGCGCTGAGCTGGCTGAAGTCGGGGCAGAAGCCGGCGTTGAAGGTGACGAACGTCTTGCGGCCGAGCTGCCACCCGGCGGCGAGCTGGGTCGGCGAGGTCGAGCCCGCCGTGGCCGTGCCCGGCCGGATCTCGATGAGATCGATCGGCACGCCGAGATCCTGGATCAGCGTGCGCTCGAGCTCGCTCGAGAGCGCGCTCGAGAGGTAGGCCAGCCCCGTCTGAAGCGCGTTGGCCCCGCCGATCGCCGTGGCCTCGTTGGCCGGATACCCGGTGATCAGGTAGGAGACCAGATCGGTCTCCGAGATGGGCGGTCGCAGGGTGCTCTCCAGCCGCAGCTTCGGCTGGTACAGCGTGCCCTCGATGCTCGCGATCACCGGGATCTCCTCGCCCCGCACGGTCCGCACCGTGTGGCGGGCCTCGATGTCGAGCTCGGCGTCGAGTGTCCCGATGTAGCGCACCTCGCCTCGGGTCACCGTGAAGTCCCGGGTGACGGGGCCGATCTTCAGGGTGTAGGTCCCCCGCGGCGCCTGCAGCGTGCCGATGGGCTGGTACTCCCGGGCCACCTTGCTCATCCGGACCTCGCCGTCGAGCTGGATGTTGGCTTCGGCCGAGCGGAGCCACACGTCCGAGCCGATCGCCACCCTGAGATCCTCCACCCGGAGCGAGTCGAGGAACCGGTTCTGGAACTTGGCGCCGAGGTCCTCGCCGCGCACCAGGGTGCTGTCCACCAGATCCGCGATGGTGGGATCGTCGAGGTCGATGACCCGCTTGTTCACCAGATCGGCGAAGTAGAGCACGCCGCTGTTCGCGGTGAGGTTGCCGGTCAGCGTGGCGCCGATCAGCGGCCCCCGCAGCGACAGATTGCCGCTGGCGGTCAGGGTGAGGAAGTCGCGCACGTCCATCGCCAGGAACTGCGAGGCGCGGAGGTCGAGGTCGAAGCGCGGGCGCGACAGCTCTTCCAGCCGGATGGCGCCGCCGATCGCCAGGTCGCCGCCGCCACTGGTGACGAGCACATCCCGCAACAGAACCGAGTCGCCCTGCAGCACCGCACCGCCCGTCACCGACCCGAATCGCACGCCGAGTCCCGGGATCTCCATGCTGCCGTTGCGCACCGCCATGTTCCCCTTGAGCCGCGGTGTGTCCCAGGTCCCGGTGACCTCGGCGTCCACCGCCAGGCGGCCCCTGACCTGCCGGATCGCGGGAGTCAGCGCCTCCACGATGCCGAGATCCACGCTGTCGGCCTTGGCCCGGACCTGGAGCGGGCCGGCCACCCGGCGCTGCTCCACGCCGACGATCCCGAGGTCGAGCGGCAGGTGGGCCTCGACCTCGAGGATGTTCTCCCCGGTGCGCCACAGGTTGAGGTTGGCGTCGAGCCTCCGCTCGGCGTAGTTCAGCACGCCCAGCACGAAGGGCGAGCGGAAGTCTCCGAAGCGGGCCTCGCCGAGGCGCGCGGTGCCGCGGAAGGTCGGGGCGCGGGTGGTTCCCCCGATCTCCAGGCTCAGGCCCAGCTCGCCGTCCACCCCCGTGGTGTCGCGCTGCAGCAGCCCGTAGAGATCGCCCAGGTCGAGACCCGCGACCTCGAGCGCCATCCGGCCCGGGCCGCTGGAGGGAATGGTGCCCGCCACCCGGACCATCCCGGAGCCGTCCAGCGCCGCCAGTGCGACGTCGCTCACCGAGGGGTTCTCGCCGCCGAGCGACAGCACCGCGGGCTCGAGCAGCCGGTACTCGTGCGACGGCAGCGCCACACGAAGGCTGTCGAACCACACCAGCTGGAGGCTGTCCTGCCGGCGCCAGCGTCCGGCGGCGTCCACCCGGGCCGCCTTTCCCGCGGAGCTTCCCAGGCTCCAGCCGAGCGAATCGCTGTATCCGGAGAGGTGCACGCCGTTGCGGGTGAAGCTCCAGTCGCCCACCGCGACCGAATCGGAGAGGGCGGTGGCCGTGAGCTGGGGCCGGCGGCCGCCGGTCCAGGCGAACTCCGCGATGATTCCTGGGGCCCGCGCCTGCTGGAACTCGAATCCCGCCAGCCTGAGGGTGCCGGTGGCCTCGAGCGTGTCGAGGCTGCCGCTCAGCCGCACCACGCCCCGCGCCTGCCCTCCCAGCCGGACCAGGGCGGTCGAAGTGTCGCGCTTCTGCCCGGTGGCCGCGAGCAGCAGCGAGTCGAAGCCGATCAGGCTGTCGGCCACCAGATTGAACTCCATCTTGCCGGTGTGCGGCGCCGCCCAGCCGAGGCTCCCGGCGCCCGCCGCCGCCGCGCCCTGCCACTCGG
>CAMPKP010000155.1 GCA_946887295.1 uncultured Gemmatimonadota bacterium
TCGGCATCGCCGCCTCGAGAGCGCCCAGGCCGTCACGGGCCAGGCTGAAGAGCCTTGTGACCCACACCGTGTTCGGCGTCGGGCTGTACGTCTGCGCACTGGGAACCGCCGAGATCATCCGCTGACCACCCGCCTTAGATGGTCCCCCAGCCGAACCGCCAGCGCGACGATCGTCAGCGTGGGATTCGCGTAGCCACCGCTCGGAAAGACGGAGCTGCCGGTGGCGAACAGGTTCGACGTTCCGTGGACCCGGCTGTTCTCGTCCACGACGCCGTGCCGGGGCGCCCGGTGCATCCGGGTGGTTCCCATGTGGTGCTTGCCGCCCTCCAGCGCCTGCCGCCAGGCCGCCGGCGCGTCTGGAAAGGCGCGCTCCAGATGGCCGACGCCGGCCTGCCTGACCGTCCGGTCGAAGAGATCGGTCACGCGGCGCATGTTCTCGACGTCCGCGTCGGCGATCCGCCACTCGATGCGTACCCTGCGCCTGCCGAGGCGGTCCCGCTCGTCGCTCAGCGTCACGCGGTTGTCGTAGCGGAATCCGGTCTCGAAGGCCGCGCGCATCCGCCACCGCCGTGCCGGCCCATGTCTCACCACGAGCTTGCGTGCCAGCGCCACGGCCAGCCGGTGCGGGGCTCTGATGGCCCGCGCGACATACGGCCACGCCGCTCCCGGCACCCCTCGCTGCTTGGCCTTGTTCCACAGCTGCAGCAGGGCCTTCACCTCCTCGCTCGCGAAGACCCGATGGGCCTCGTATCGGGGGTGGAAGAACAGGGCCGCATTCATGAGGCGCTCGCGCTCCACGGCCTCGCGGCGGAGTGAGAGGACCCCCCGCACCGAGCTCGCTCCCCCGCTCGGGTCGACCGGCCGGCCTCGATAGAAATCCAGGGAGTCCGGCTCCCGCAGCACCAGGGTGCCCGGATCGACGTACGCGTGATCGGTGAAATAGCGGCCGACGAGCCCGCCGGCGTCGCCGGGCACGCCGGCCTGCTCGTCGGCGGAGAGCAGCAGGAGCCGGGGATTCTCGACGCCGCCGGCGGCGAGCACGAACCGGTCGGCGCGGATCGTCAGGTCGTGTCCGTCGAGCGTGCGGATCTCGACCGCGGAGCAGGCCCCGCCCTCCAGACGGGCTCGCGTGACCGGGGCGTGCAGCACCAGGTCGACGCCCCTCGACCGCTCCAGTCGCTCGCGGTAGCGACCGCCGAAGTTCTGGATCCGGACGTGAAAGATCTCGTTGGTGAAGGCGGGATCGCCCGGCAGCAGCCGGCGTGACCCCAGGACACCGTCCCAGTGCCCGGGATCGTACTCGAAGGCGGCGAGCCCGCAGATCTCGTGGGCCCGGGCATAGTAGGGACGGAGCTCGTCGAGGCCGAAGGGCCAGCCGCCGGCGTCGCACCAGTCCCTCGGCTCGAAATCGAGCGCCTCGAGCGGACGGCACCATCCCGCCCACACCGTCGTCGAGCCGCCGAGGGCGCCGACGCGGGTGTCGCGCAGCATGGGATACGCCTGGCCGACGACCTCGCCGTCGAACAGGCGCTGAGTCTCCGCCTCGTACACCGGTCCGCCCGCCTCCAGCAGGCAGACCCGCAATCCCGTCGCCTCGAGCTCCAGGGCGAGCGTGATGCCCGCCGCGCCGGCGCCCACGATGCAGAGGTCGTAGCGCGGCGGCTCGTGCCCGAGCCCCTTCGACGCATCGAGAATCATGGTGCGAGGTCCATGGTATTATTCCGCCGATCTCTAATGGCGGCAGCAATCCGCGTCAACGTCGCTCGCCCCGTGACACGACAGGTACCCGTGACCGCTCGTCGCGTCTCCGTCGGCATCGTGAATCACAATGGGGAGTCGTATCTCATGCGGACGCTCCACGCCGTGGCCGGCCTGGGCCCCGCCGTGGACGACGTGCTGCTGATCGACAGCGGGTCCACCGACCGCGGCCCCGCGCTCGTGCGGGAGCATTTCCCCCGGGTGCGGGTGATCGAGCTGGGAGCCAACCTCGGCCCGGGCGCGGCGCGCAACCGGGCCATCGGGGAGGCGGCGCACGACCGGGTCCTGCTGATCGACAACGACGTGGAGCCGCTGCCCGGCAGCGTGAGCGCGCTGGCCGCGGCCCTCGACGCCCACCCCAATGCGATCCTGGCGATGGCGGCGGTGCTCTACGAGCGGGCGCCGCACACGGTCCAGTATGTCGGGGCCGCGCCGCATTTCCTGGGCACGCCGGGACTGCTCCATGCGGATACTCCCGTGGCGCAGCTCGACGATGTCGTGCGCGTGGCGGGCACGGCCATCACCTGCTGCGTCATGGTGGACCGGGCGCGCTTCGGCGACCGGCGGTGGTTCGACGAGCGCCTCTTCTTCTATCTGGAGGACCACGAGTTCGGCCTGCGGGCCAGCCTCCAGGGGTACGACTGCCTCACCGTTCCCGAGGCCCGGTGCCTGCACCGGGCGGGCACCATCGGCGTGTCCATCCGCGAGACCGGACGCTTCACGCCGGTCCGGGTACGCTACACCATCCGCAACCGCTGGCTGACGATCCTGATGCTGTACCAGCCCGGTACGCTGCTCCGGTTCGCCCCGGCCCTGTCCCTGTTCGAGGTGCTGCAGCTGGTCGGCGCGGTCAGGAAAGGCTGGATCGGGCACTGGCTCTGGGCGACCGGGTCGGCGGCCCGGATGCTGCCGCACGTGCTGCGCGTGCGCCGGGCCATGCGGACGAGCCGGCGGCGCCGGGACCTCGAGGTCCTGCGCGCGGGCCCCTTCCCCTTCAACACGGTGTGGCGCCGCTCCGCGGCGGAACGCGCGGCGCAGCGCGCCCTCGACCTGGTCGCCCGGCTCAACTGGCGGGCGGCGGGTGGACGCGCTCCATGACGGAGGGCCGGACCCGCCGCCACCTGCTGATCGCCTTCTCCTCGCAGCTCGGCTTCAAGCTGCTCGGCTTCGCCGTGCTCGCGCTCATGGCCCGGGGGCTGTCCCAGGCGGAGTACGGAAAGCTGATGTTCGCCCTGACGCTCTGCGGGGTGACCGTGCTCGTCACCGACCTGGGCGCGAGCACCGACCTGTCCCGGCGCGTGGCGGCCGCGCCCGGCGGAGCGCGGCGCCGGCTCGAAGCCGTGCTGTCGGCGCGCCTGCCGCTGCTCGCGGCATATCTCGTTCTCCTGTCCGCCTGGGTGGCGGTCACCAAGCCGGACGCGCTGGCGGTGGCCGTGGCGATCGCGGTCTTCAGCGCGCTCAAGGACGTCTACCGTACCTACTCCTCGCTCTTCCTGGGGCTGCACCGCGTCGGGTACGCGGCTGCGACGTACGGGATCTCGCTGCTGGTGCTCCTGGCCGCGGTGGCCGCCGGCACCATGACCGGCGCCGGCCTGGCGTGGATGACCGGGGCCCACGTGCTCAGCGGTGCGGTGCTCCTGGCCGCGGCCGCCGGCATCACGCGACTCAGGATCGGGCCCATCCGGCTCCGATGGGGGTGGCGCCTGATGCAGCCGGTCTTCGGGAGGTCCGTCTGGCTGTTCGCGCTTTCGCTCGCGGGCCTGGCGCACTTCTCCGCCGATACGGTGATGCTGGGCTACATGCAGCCGTACGAGCAGGTCGCCCGCTACCAGGCGGCTGCGACGCTGCTCGAGGCGTCCCAGTTCGCCGTCCGGCCCCTCACCCTGATCCTGCTCCCGGTGTGCGCGGCGCTCGCATCCCGGCAGCAGTGGGACGACCTGCGCCGCCTGATGCACAGGATGTTCGCCGGCATGGCCGTGCTCGGCGTGGCGGCGTGGGGCTTCGTGGCCCTGCTGTCGCTTCCGATCATACGGATCGTCTACACCGCCGCCTACGATGATTCGGCCGAGGTGCTGCGGGTGCTGTACCTGAGCGTTCCGGGACTCTACGCCGCGACGGTGGCGATGCTGGTCGCGTCGTCCACGATGGGGGAGAAGCGGGCGGTGCTCATCATGGCGGCCGGCGTCACCCTCAACGTCGCGCTCAACCTGGTGGCGATCCCGCGCTATGGGGCGCTGGGCGCGGCCTGGGTCACGGTGGCATCGCAGACCTTCGTCGGCCTGTGGTTGATCGGCGACGCCTACCGGAGCGTGGCACGCCGCCCCCCGGATGACTGAGCCCCTTCGCATCGCCATGATCGCGGCCTGCCCGTTTCCCTGGCCGCGCGGCACCCCCATCCGGATTCACCGGATCGCCGAAGCCGTGGCGGGCCGGGGACACGCGGTGCACGTCGTGACCTACCACCTGGGCGAGGAGCTGGCCGACGCTCCGTTCGTCGTCCATCGGATCCGTGACGTTCCCGCCTATCGTCGCACCGAGCCGGGACCCACGGTGCGCAAGCTCTTCCAGCTCGATCCGATGCTGGTCGGGCTGCTGCGCCGCCTGCATCGGGAGATCCCGTTCGACCTGGTCCATGCGCACCACTACGAGGGCCTGCTCGTCGCGTCCCACGCGCTCCGGGCCACGCCGATCGTGTACGATGCTCATACCCTGCTCGCCAGCGAGCTGCCCACGTATCCGCTCGGCCTGCCGCGCCGCTGCGTCCGGGCGGTCGCCCCGTGGCTCGACCGTCACCTGCCTCGACGCGCCCACCGCATCATCGCCGTCAGCGAGACGATTCGCGGCGCGCTCACGACCCTCGGCGCCGCCGAGCCCTGGCGCATGCACGTCATTCCCAACGGTGTGGAGTGGCAGCACTTCCCGGCCGCCCGAGGGAGCACGCCGGAGCGGCGCACGGTCATCTTCACCGGGAATCTCGCCCCCTATCAAGGGGTGGACCTCATGCTCGAGGCGTTCGCCAGGCTGCAGGCGCGCCGGGCCGACGTGCGCCTGATGATCGTGACCGATTCGTCGTTCGCACCCTTCGAGGCACTGGCGCGGCGGCTCGGCGTGCGGACCGCCGTGGATCTGCGCCGGGCCGCGTTTCCGGAACAGCCGGCCCTGCTCGCCGCGGCCACAGTCGCCGTCAACCCTCGGGTCCAATGTGACGGTATACCGCAGAAGCTGCTCAACTACATGGCCGCCGGCCTGCCGATCGCGTCCTTCGAGGGCTCGGCGGGTCCCCTGCGGCACGAGGTGACCGGCCTGCGCGTGCCCGATGGCGATACGGCCGCCATGGCCGACGCCATGGAGCGGCTGCTGGCCGATCGCGCGCTGGCGGGGACGCTGGGCGACGCCGCGCGCGAGCAGGCGCGGCGCGAGTTCTCCTGGGACCGGGTGGCCGAGCGGGTCGAGCAGGTCTACCGCGAAGCCATCGCGGAGGCGCGCTAGTCGCCCAGCAGCTCCTCGATCGGCCGGCCCGCGAAATGGGGCGGGCGCGGCGCGCCGAGCCACTGGAAGACGGTGGGGATGAGGTCGGCGGTGTCGTACGTCCGGGCACTCGGTCCCGGCCGGATCCCGGGTCCCCTGGCGACGAACCAGCCATGGGGCGTGTGATTGCCCGAGCGGCCGGAGGCCAGCTTCCGGCCCTTGGGCCAGCGGATCTCGCCGAACTCGTCGGACACCAGGCCGCTGGACGCCCACGCCGGGCCCGGCGGGTCCCACAGCACGACCAGATCGGGAAGAAAGCGGCGGCGCGGCGCGGCGGGGGAGATCAGCTCGTCCACCTTGATCGTGCCCCGGATCACGGGCCTGCCGGTCGCGATGTCGCGGAAGCTCCGCAGCGCGGCGTCCACCTCGGCGATCACGCGATCGGCGTCCTCGGGATCCACGCAGCCTTGTTTCTCACGCCCCTTGAGATTGAGGCGGACGTACCCGTTGTAGTCCATCGGCAGGGCGAAGTACTTCGTGCGGGGCCAGTCGTGCATGCGGCGGGACCAGAGCGATACCAGCGCCTTGTTCCAGGCGTTTGGGATGCGGCGGGTCACCTGGCGCACCAGCGTCCACGGCAGCGACTGCCGGAGGCGGAACAGCATGCCGGGCCTTGCCGGCGCGCCGCCGCGGCCCCGGTGGATCCGCTCGAGGATACGGGGCAGGAACTCGTACCAGCCGTCGTTGGGCCCCATGCCGTGGAGCGCGAACACGACGACGCGGGCGTCCGGCGGGGCGGCGTCGAGCACCCGACCCAGGGCTTCGTCGGCCGACGTGTAGCAGTCGTCCAGGCTTCCTTCCAGAACCGCGCGCGTGGACCCGTCACCATCCGCGCCGTCGATCTGCGACAGGTCCCACAGATAGTGCGAGCCTCGGTGCACCAGCCCGAACACGGCCAGGAACAGGTCGAAGCGGTCGTGCGTCAACAGGTCGCGGCAGATGTCGGCGAACTGGCGGTTCCCGCTCAGCACCTCCTGGCGCTGCGCCAGCAGCGTCGCGGCGCTCTGCGGGCCGAAGACTTCCGCGGTCATGCGGGGCCCGCCGTGCCGCTCCGAGAGCCGGGCCCAGAGCTCCGCCGGGAGCGCATTGTGCCCGAAGTCGTCGTGGCACTGCCATCCGTTCAGCGCCGTCATGTTGGGCCGCGTCGGGAGCGCGGTCGCATACGGCAGGTCGAGGATCGCGAGGCGATACGATGGGTCCAGCGACAGCCAGAACGGCTGTACCGGCAGCCACGCGGGGTCGACGTACTGCAGGCGCTGGCGATCGGGGTTCCAGATCTTGTTGAAGTACCAGCCCTGCTCGCCCAGGCGCGACGAGCAGAAGAAGGTGGACCAGACCAGGCTCAGGAAGTGCGGCGGCTCGGTCTGCAGCCGACCCCAGCGCCCCTCCTGGCGCAGCCTGGCCAGGTTCGGCATCCGGCCATCGGCCACCAGCCGGTCCACCACGTCGATCTCCGCCGCATCGAGACCGATGAGGATGACGGGAGGGGTGTCGCTCGTCGTCACTGCTTGCGGGTGCCCTCGAAGTCGAGCAGGACCACGGAGTCGGGACCGGTGGCCGGATAGCGGGCCGTAGTCGTGCCCACCAGCTTGCCGCCCTGGAGGCGGCTCACTACGCGGGTGTTGACCTGCACTCCCTTGCGCAGCACGCTCTCGAAGGGTCCCGCCTCGGACACGACGCTGTCGCCCTCCACCGCCACGATCCGCACCGGGATGGGGTCGCGGTCGGGGAACTTGATCGACCAGCCGTCACGGTCCGCCGTTGCGACCATGTCGTAGGTCACCACGGTGCTCTCCTTGCCCCTCACCGTGCTTCGGATGTTCCAGGTGCCGGCGAGATCCGCGAGGGACACGCCCGCCGGCGCCTCCGCCGCCGGGGCGGCCTCCTCCTGCCCCGATTCCGCCGGCTTGTCGGCCGGCCGGGTGCAGCCCACCAGCGCGAGCGCGATCCAGCAACTCGTTACGGCACGCATTACAACCTCCCTTGTGGGGGTCGTCGGACGAAGAGCGGTACGGGGTATCCCTGACGGATACCTCCCCAGACCGGATCCCGCCAGACGCGCGCCGGGTCACTCGCCGCTCCGGATCGCACTCGCCGGCCACCACAAAGGTATTCTCTCGCTGCCCGCGCTGGCACGGGGTGCGGTGACGGGTGAGGGCGATCACAGGCGGCGGCGGTCCCCGCCGTTAGGGTGAACGCCAGCG
>CAMPKP010000156.1 GCA_946887295.1 uncultured Gemmatimonadota bacterium
GGTAGGCTGGGTCACGGGAGGTAGGGGGACCGACGGAACGGCGGGAGAGGAAGAACGGCTGGAGAGGAAGAAGGAAGGACTACACTGTCATCCTGAGCGAAGCGAAGGAGGCCATGCCCGCGCATGGCCTCCTTCGCTTCGCTCAGGATGACAAAATGCAGTCGGACCCCGTCATCGGGACTCCGTGAGCATGCGGGCGGCGATCTCCTTGACCAGCTTGGCGGCCACCGCCGCGCTGAGGCCCGAGGGATCGTTGAGCGGATTGAGCTCCACCAGGTCGGCGCCGACCAGCGCCGCGTCCACCGATTGAATGATGCCGAGCACCTGGCGGACGGTCATTCCGCCGGGCTCCCGGTGCGAGACGCCCGGCGCCAGGCCGGGGTCGATTACGTCGAGGTCGACGGAGAGATAGACCGGCATGTCGAAGCGCAGCGGCATGCCGTCCCGCCAGCTCCGCATGTCGATGACCTCGACGCCGAACCGCTCCGCCTGCTCCCGCTGGTGGCCGGTCATGGCTCGAATGCCGATCTGCACCAGCCGGTCGGCCTGGTGCTCCTCCATGATCCGGGCGAAGGGACAGGCGTGCGAGTAGCGATCGCCCTGGAACTCGTGGTAGAGGTCGGGATGCGCATCCAGATGCAGGATCGCGAGCTTCTTGTGGTGGTGCCGCACCCCGCGGAGCGCCGGGTAGGTGATCGAGTGATCGCCGCCGAGCAGCAGCGGCCGCCGGCCCGAGTCCACGATGGACGCCACCGCATCCTCGATCCTCGCCCGCGCCTCCGGTCCCGGCTCGCGCTCGTTGAACCAGAGATCGCCTTCGTCGTCCAGCCGGCCGTCCTTGAGGTCGGTACCCGGCTCGGTCCACGCGTTCCCCGCCTCCGACCAGAGCGCCTCCCGTATCGCCACCGGCGCGCCGGCGGGGCCCCGCTGGTACGAGGAGCTGGCATCGTACGGGATGCCCAGCAGCGCGACCTTCGGCGGCGTCATGCCGGGTGATCCTCGCCCAGATGCATTCGGCGCTCCATGGCCGCGTAGGCGTCCGCCGCCTTCCGCTCGGGGGCCAGCAGGGACACCACGATCCCTGCGAGGAAGGACAGCGGGATGGTGAGCAGGGCCGGGTTCTTGAGGGGGAACCAGGCGGTCTCCCGCCCGAGAATATCCACCTGCAGCGTGGGTGACAGGTAGATGAGCAGCAGCGTCAGCAGCGTCCCCGCGGCCATGCTGGTGACCGCGCCGGCGGTGGTGTAGCCCCGCCAGAAGATGGCGAGGATGAGCGCCGGGAAGTTGGCGCTCGCGGCGATGGCGAAGGCGAGCGAGACCATGAACGCCACGTTCTGCCCCTTGAACGTGATCCCCAGCGCGACCGCCACCACGCCCAGGGCCAGCGTGGCGAGCCGGGCGACGAGCAGCTGCTCCCGCGCGTCGGCATGGCCGTGCCGCACCACGCTCACCCACAGGTCGTGCGACAGCGCCGCGGCGCCCGAGAGGGTGAGCCCCGCCACCACCGCCAGGATGGTCGCGAACGCCACCGCGGCGATGAAGCCGAGGAACGGGGTCCCGCCCAGCAGCTCGGCGAGCAGCGGGGCCGCCATGTTGCCGCCGGCGTCCACCGCGCGGATCGTGTCCGGCCCCACCAGCACCATGGCCCCGAAGCCGAGCACGAAGGTGAGCAGGTAGAAGAGCCCGATGACCCCGGTCGCCACGAACACCGAGGCGCGCGCGGCGCGGGCGTCGGGCACGGTGTAGAACCGCATGAGGATGTGGGGCAGCCCGGCGGTGCCGAACATGAGCGCCATCCCGAGGGAGACGGCGTCCAGCGGGTTGGTGACCAGCCTGCCCGGCGCCAGCACGCCCTCGCCGTACCGCCGCGCGGCCTCGGCGAAGAGCGCGGCCGGGTTCATCCCGAACCGGAGCAGCACCAGGAGGGCCAGAATGAGGGCGCCGGCCATCAGCAGCAGCGCCTTCACGATCTGCACCCAGGTCGTCGCGATCATCCCGCCGAACAGCACGTAGCCGATCATCACGATGCCGACCAGCACGATCGCGTGCTCGTAGCTGAAGCCGAACATCAGGCGGATGAGCCCGCCGGCCCCGACCATCTGCGCGATCAGGTAGAGCGTCACCGTGGCCAGGGTGCCGAGTGCGGCCGCCAGGCGCACCGGCGTCTGCCGGAGCCGCATCGCCACCACGTCGGAGAAGGTGTACCGCCCCAGATTGCGCAGCGGCTCGGCGATGAGGAACAGCACCACCGGCCAGCCCACCAGCCACCCGGTCGAGTAGATCAGGCCGTCGAAGCCGCTGGTGGAGACCAGCCCCGCGATCCCGAGGAACGAGGCCGCGCTCATGTAGTCGCCCGCGAGCGCGAGGCCGTTCTGCCCGGCGGTCACCGTGCGTCCCGCGGCGTAGTACTGCTCCGTCGTCCGGGTCCGACGCGCCGCCCACCAGGTGATCCCCAGCGTCACCGAGATGAAGGCGAAGAAGAACAGCATCGCCACCACGTTGGGCCGGCCGATGGCCGTCGCCTGCGGAGCCTGGATCACGGCCGGCGCTCCCGGTCCAGCGCCCGGATGCCGGGATCGTAGTGCTTCGCGGCCCACCGCACATAGACCCAGGTGAGGGCCCACGAGGCGACGATCACCAGCGCGCCGAGCAGAATGCCGAGCGTGAGCCCGGGGACGATCTGGATCGCCAGCAGCTCCCGGCCGTAGGCCACCAGGAGCACGAAGCCGAAGTAGACCAGCACCATCGCCCCGGTGAGGGCGAGCGCCACCCGCCAGCGGGCGGAGTCGAGCTCGCGGAGCGAGGAATGCGAAGGACTCACGTGCGCCGCCGCTTTCCGGTGAAGTACACCGCGGTTCCGCCGAGGAGCAGCAGCCCGGTCAGTCCGGCCACCTTGGTGACCGCGAGCGCCTTGTTCGGCTCGTCCTCCGCGGGGATGAGCGCCAGCCCGATCGCCGCCGCGGTGACGCAGAAGCCCAGGCCCCCCAGCAGCGTGGCGACCGGGCGCCCGCCCGGCACCCGCATCACCTCCGGGCCCGCCGGCTCCGACTGGAGCTTGATCATCGAGGCGAACATGAACAGGTACGGGATGAAGTAGCCGATGATGGACATGCTGACGAGCACGTCGTAGGCGCCCTTCACGGTGGTGCCCGCCTGGCCCAGAAAGATGAAGACCGCGGCGACCGCGGCCTGCAGCAGCAGGCTCACGTGGGGCGACCCGTACTTCGGGTGCACCCGGCCGAACGCCGCGGGCAGGAAGCGGTCGATGCCGGCGACGAAGGGCAGCCTGCCGCCGGCGGCGAACCACGCGCTCGCCTGGCCCAGCCCGCCGAGCGTGATGAGCAGCGCGGTGACGGCGGTGACCCCGACCGCGCCGACCCGCTCCGAGGCCTGCTGGATCGAGAGCATGAAGCCCTGCAGGCTCAGAATCCGCGACTGCGGCAGCGCCACCAGCATCGCCACGGTCGAGAGAATGTACAGCGCCGTGATGAGCACCCCGCTGATCAGGAGCGCCCTGGGAATGTTGCGCCGCGGGTCCCGGATCTCGTCGCCCATCATGGAGGCGCTCTCCAGCCCGCTGAGGGAGAACGCGATGGTGGACCAGAAGACGATGTCCTTGAGCCGGGTGCTCGGCACCAGGCTCTCGGCCGTGAACGGCGTGGCCGAGCCGTAGCGGGCATAGGAGACGGCGGCCAGGGCCATCAGCAGCAGGGCCGGGACCCAGAGCCCCACGGCGCCGACGTTGTGCAGCCACTTCCCCACCCCGAGCCCGCGGACGTTGAGCGTGACCGCGAGCGCGAGCGCCGCCAGCGAGAAGATGACATAGTAGGCCGGACTGTCGGTGAGCCCCTGCCACGACGCGCCGCCGATGAAGAGCGCGCTCGCGGCCGTGAAGTAGAAGAGGCCGGGGAAGTACGGGAGGTTGCACACCCAGTAGTTCCAGCCGGTGATGAACCCGGCGAAGTCGCCGAAGGCGCGCTTGCTCCAGACGTAGCAGCCGCCCTCGTTGGGGTAGCGCGAGGAGAGCTCGAGCACCGTGAACATCAGCGGCACGTAGAACAGCAGGGCGGCGCCCAGCCAGATCACCACGGCGCCGGGCCCGGCCGAGGCGGCGGTGCCGATCCAGCGCACCGTGAAGCCGGTGACCAGGTAGAAGAGCAGCAGGTCGCGGAAGCCCATCACCCGGTGCAGCCGGGCGGTCGCCTGCTGCGCCGGGGCCTGCGGGACGGTGGAAGCCGTCACACCATGTAGTTCCGCGGCGGGTCTTTCATCTGGAGGATCGGGCGATCGATCCGGAACGGCGCGAGATCGCGAGGCGAGCGGCCGTCGATGGAGAGGTCGGAGAGGATCCGGCCGACCAGCGAAGCGAACTTGAAGCCGTGTCCGCCGCCGATCGCCACGGCGATCCCGGGGTGGTGCGGCAGCACGTCGAGCACGAAGTCGCGGTCGGGCGTGAGGGTGTAGAGGCAGGTCTTGGTGTAGATGATCGGCCCCAGGGCGCCCGGCAGGTGCCGCTCCAGAAACCGGACCACCCGCGCCAGCGCCTCGCGGTCGGGCTCGAAGGTGCGCGAGTCCCCCGTGGTCTCCTGCCCTCCGGCGTCCTGGCCCACCTTGGGCCCCGGCTCGCCGAAGGCCGGGAAGCCGTAGAAGCAGGGATCGTCCATCCAGATCCACACCGGGAAGCGGTCCGGCTGGAAGTCGGGCAGGTTGGGCGAGGCGAAGTAGGTCACCTGCTCCTTGGTGACGCGGAGCGGCAGCTCGAGCCCGGCCGGGGCCAGCGCGCGGTTGGACCAGGCGCCGGCGGTGATCACCAGGCGGCGGCAGCGGTAGGTCGCCTCCGCGGTGCGGACCTCGACCTCGCCGTCCAGCGGACGAATCTCCTCGACCGGGGTCCGGTCGCGGAGGGTGGCCCCGTGCTCGCGCGCCATCCGCACGTGGGCCGCGTTCCCCCGCGCGGCCATCGCGATCCCGCTCTGCTCCTGGAAGAGCCCGTGCATGTCGTCGGTCAGGCGCCACTGGGGCCAGCGGCGCATGATCTCCCCGGCGTCGAGCCGCTCGTACTCGACGCCGGCCGCGTCCATGCTGTCGCTGTAGGTGCTGAGGGGAATCGCGCTCTCCCTCGGCCCCACGTCGAGACCGCCGGTCCCGAGCACCACCTGCTCCCCCGACTCCCGCTCCAGCTCGGCCCAGGCCTCGAACGCGAATTTGGCGAGCTCGACGTAGCCGGGCGTGTGGTAGGAGAGGCGGATGATTCTCGAGTGGTCCTGCGACTCGCCCCGCACGTGGCCCAGCTCGAACTGCTCGAGCCCGAGCACCTCGGTGCCGGCCCGCCGCGCCAGCCAGTACGCCGCGGCGCTGCCGAACCCGCCCAGACCCAGCACGACGTACTCGAAATCGAGCTTCACCCGGCGTCGCCCATTCGCTCCCCTACGTATCTCCTGATGTCCAGGCTCCAGCTCTCCATGGGCGCGTAGTACCCGGTCTGGAAGACCCGCGAGGACATGCCGCGCTGCACCGATTCGCAGATGGTCCAGTCCTGCCGGTTCACCAGGTCCCAGAACTCCACGGCGTCGGAGGGATCGAAGCCGGGCTTCGCCATCTCGGAGGGGTGGAAGAGGAACTCGCAGATCACGGTGGTCCGGCCGGGCCCGTGCGGCCAGAGGGTGAAGGACGCCACGTGCTCGGCGGACAGGCTCAGGAGGAGGTTGGGGTAGACCAGCTCGCCCTTGTGGCGCTCCCGCTCGTCCTCGCTCAGCCCCTCGAACGGCGCCCGGCTGCTGGTGCCGCTGGCGGTGAAGGTCCAGGCGCCGTCGCGGTGGGGGATCCCGCGCTCCCAGTCGAGGTCGGCGCCGCCCCGCTGCTTGAACGCGGGCACCAGCCGGCACAGCTCGGGATGCACCGGACCGCAGTGGTAGCACTCGTTGTAGTTCTCCAGCATCACCTTCCAGTTGGCGGCGATCTCGTACTCGATGCGCCGTGCCGCGCGCAGCTCCCGCAGCGGATAGCGGAGGAGGCGCTCGGGCACTCCGCCGAGCTGGGCATCGAGCGGCTTCGCGTCGGAGGGCGTCAGATGGAGGAAGATGAATCCACCCCAGGTCGCCACTCCCACCGGGTGCAGGGAGAGGTCGCCCTTCGCGAGTCCGTCGCCCTCCTCGAGGAAGGGCGCCGTGCGCAGGGCGCCCTCGAGGGTGTAGGTCCAGGAGTGATAGGGGCAGCGGATGCCGCCGCTGAAGGTTCCGCGGCCGCACTCCGACACCAGGCGGGAGCCCCGGTGGCGGCACACGTTGTAGTGGGCCGCGAGCGCGCCGTCCCGGGAGCGGACGACGAGCACGCTCTCGCCCGCCACGTCGCGCACCAGGTAGTCGCCCGGCTGGGGGATCTCCTCCTCGCGCGCGGCGCAGAACCACTCGCGGAAGAAGATCCGCTCGCGCTCCAGCGCGAAGAGCCGGTCCGAGAGATAGTAGTCCCGGTGCAGCGTGCGCTCGAGCGCGGCGCCCGGCGGCTGCGGCTCGCCGCTCATCCCCTCGCCTCCCCGCCCTCGGGGCCGTAGAAGATCACCCACACGGCGAGATCGTCGGCGAAGTCCTCGAACCGGTGCATCACGCCGGCGGGCACGAACAGCAGGTCGCCTGGCGCGAACCGGTGCCGGGTCTCTCCGTTCCGGAAATACCCGCTCCCCTGCACCACCACGTAGACCTCGTCGCGGGTGTGGGGCTGCTGCGGGTCGTGCGCCCTGGGCGCGTACAGCTCGACGCTCAGCGTGCCGTGCTTGAACAGCTCGACATAGCGCTCGCCGGCGGGGCCGGGGAGCTGGGTCAGGCTCTCTTGGAGGGTCAGACGGTGCTGGGGCATGGTTGGTGGTCCATCTCGCTGGGCCTGGGTCCCGCTGCCGGCGGTTCCCCGAGGACCGGGCGGAGCACCCGGCTTACCGCTTGAAGTCCCGCAGAATCTCCCGGGCCGCGTTGTACCCGCAAGCCCCCATGACCCCGCCCCCCGGGTGCGTGGCGGCCCCGCAGAGATACAGGTTCCGTACCGGCGTCCGGTAGTCGGCATACCCGGGAACGGGCCGCATGAACGACAGGCTGCTGAGCGACATCACGCCCTGCATGATGTTGCCGCCGGTGAGCCCGAACCGCTCCTCGATATCGGCCGGCGCGAGCACCTCGCGGGCGATCACCGAGCGCTTGAAGTTGGGCGCGTACTCGTTCATGAGGTCGAAGCACCGGTCGGCGTACTTCTCCTTCTCGTCCTCGAGCGACAGCCCCGGCGCGAGCCGGTACGGAAAGTACTGGGTGAACATCGACATCACGTACTTCCCGGCGGGCGCCAGGGTGTCGTCCAGGACCGACGGGATCGTCGCCTCGATGATCGGATGCCGCGACGGGCGCCCGTACTTCGCGTCGTCGTAGGCCCGCTCGATGTACTCCATCGTCGGGGAGATG
>CAMPKP010000157.1 GCA_946887295.1 uncultured Gemmatimonadota bacterium
CACCTGCATCCTCTGCACCCGCTGCGTGCGGGCCTGCGAGGACATCCAGGAGGTCGGGGTGCTCGACGTGGGGATGCGGGGGGAGCACGCGCAGATCATCGTCGGCGGCGACGGCGATCCCGATCACGCCGGCTGTACCTGGTGCGGCGAGTGCGTCCGGGTCTGTCCCACCGGGGCGATCTTCGAGTTCATCCCCAGGCAGCGGTTCGGGTCCGATGCGGTCCGCGCCCCCGACAAAGTGGTCCGCTCGGTCTGTCCCTACTGCGGGGTGGGCTGCCAGATCGATCTCCAGGTGAAGGGCGACCAGATCATGCGGGTCACCTCGCCCAGCATCGAGGAGGCCACGCCGAACCAGGGCTCGACCTGTGTGAAGGGCCGCTTCGGCTACGACTTCCCCATGCACCGGGACCGCCTCGTGACGCCCCTGATCCGCAAGGGCTGGATGCACGACGGCGAACAGTGGGTATGGACCGGTGAATGGCCGCGGCACCGCGAGGGCCCCTGGCAGACCATCGAGGAGATGGGAAAGCGGCGGAAGCCGAGACCGCCGACCCGCAGCATCGGAAAGCCGCCGATGACGGGAATCCCCGACATGGAGCAGGAGGACGTGCGCGACCGCGTCGCGACGCCTCCCGCGTGGCACAGCGCGTTCCGCGAGGCCACCTGGGACGAGGCGCTGAGCCTCGCCGCCCAGGAGCTGAAGCGGATCCGCGATCTCCACGGCCCGGGGGCGCTGGCGGCGCTGTCGTCCGCGAAGTGCAGCAACGAGGACAACTACGCGTTCATGCGGATGGTCCGGGCCGGATTCGGCACCAACAACGTGGACCACTGCACCCGGCTCTGCCATTCGAGCTCGGTGGCCGCGATGAGCCGGGCGCTCGCCACCTCCGCCGCCTCCGGCTCGATGCGGGAGATCGAGGAGGCGTGCGACGTCATCTTCATCTCCGGCGCCAACACGACCGAGACTCACCCGGTCTTCGGGGCGCTGATCAAGCGGGCCGTGGCCAAGGGCGCGCGGCTCATCGTCGCCGACGTGCGGCGCACCGAGCTCGCCGAGCTGGCGGACATCCATCTCCAGATGATGCCGGGCACCGACGTGGCGCTCTACAACGGGATGGTGAACCACATCATCGCGGCGGGGCTGGCGGACCGGGAGTTCATCGAGAAGCGCACCCACGATTTCGACAAGGTGAAGGAGTCGGTGGCGGGCTACACGCCGGAGAACGTGGCCAAGATCAGCGGCATCCCCGCCGCCACCATCCGCGCCGCCGCGGAGATGTACGCCCGGGGCCCCAGGACCTCCACCCTGTGGGCGATGGGGCTCACCCAGCACAGCACCGGCACCGACATCGTGGCGAGCCTGCTCAACCTGATGCTCGCCTGCGGCATGATCGGCAAGTGGGGCGCCGCGATGCTCCCCATCCGGGGCCAGAACAACGTGCAGGGCGCCAGCGACATGGGAGCGATCCCGTTCGCCTACACCGACTACCGGCCCGTGACCGACCCCGCCAACCGGGCCGAGTACGCCCGCGCCTGGGGCGTCCCGGAGGAGTCGCTGTCGCTGAAGCACGGACTCATGGTCACCGAGATGGTGCAGGACGGGAGCCCGATCCGCGGCCTCTACGTGATGGGCGAGAACCCGGTCCTCTCCGATCCCAACATCTCGCACGCCGAGCACTGGGTCCGGGGCCTCGAGTTCCTCGCGGTGCAGGACCTCTTCCTCACCGAGACCGCGCGCTGGGCCGACGTGGTGCTGCCGGGCTCCTCCTTCGCCGAGAAGTCGGGGACCTTCGTCAATACCGACAGGCACATCCAGCTGACCGAGGCCGCGCTCGACCCTCCGGGCCAGGCCCGCCGCGATCTCGACATCCTGATCGAGCTGAGCAACCGCCTCGGCCTCGCCACCCGCTGGCGCGACCCCGGCGAGGTGATGCGCGAGATCGCGAGTGTCACGCCTTCCTGGCGCGGGGTGAGCTACGAGATGCTGGGACGGCGCCGCTCGATCCAGTACCCGGTGCTGACGCCGGACTCGACCGGCACCCCGTTCCTGTTCCAGGACAAGTTCCCCACCGCCGACGGCAAGGCCCGCTTCGTCCCGGTCGAATTCCTCGCGCCCGACGAGCTGCCGAGCGAGCAGTTCCCCTACATCCTCAACACCGGCCGCCAGATGTATCACTGGCACACGGGCACCATGTCGCGCCGGTCGGAGGGACTCGACTCGCGGGAGCCGACCCCGATCATCGAGGTCCATCCCAGCGACGCCATCGACCTCGGCGTGGGCGACGGCGACACCGTCCGCGTCACCTCCCGCCGCGGCACCGTGCTCATCGGGGTCCGCATCTCGGACCGGCAGGCCCCGGGACAGGTGTTCATGCCGATGCACTTCCGCGAGGCCGCGGCCAACCTGCTCACCAATCCCCAGCTCGATCCCTACGCCCGGATCGCCTCGTTCAAGATCAGCGCGGTGCGGATCGAGCCGGCCGCGGCGCCCTCGTTCGCCAGGCCGAGGCCCGCGCCGGTGGCGGGGTAACCGCAGCGGACCCTGATGTCACCATGAGCGCAGTGACGGGGGCCATGCTCGGCATGGCCCCCGTCACTGCGCTCAGGGTGACAGGAGAACGCCTCGAACCCCGACACCGACCCGCACTATATTCCCCCGACTTCTTCCTGGACCCCCCATGCGTGCTCTGGTGAAGGCGGGACCCGGACCCGGGATGGTGTTGCGCGAAGTCGCCAAACCCACCTGCGGGGCCACCGAGGTCCTCATCCGCGTCCGCCATGCCGGGGTCTGCGGCACCGATCTGCACATCTGGGAGTGGGACAGCTGGGCCAGCCGGCGGCTCAAGCCGCCGGTGATCGTGGGTCACGAATTCGCCGGCGAGATCGTGGAGCTGGGACGCGAGGCCGAGATCGCGGACCTTCTCGCGGTGGGAGACCCGGTGACGGCGGAGGGCCACATCGTCTGCGGGCACTGCCTTCAGTGCCGCCTGGGCGACGCGCACCTGTGCCAGCGCACCCAGATCATCGGGGTGGATCGCGACGGCGCCTTCGCCGACTTCATCGCCATGCCGGCCTCCAACGTCATGAGGCTCGACGGCATCCCCACCGAGGTGGGGGCCATCATGGACCCGCTGGGGAACGCGGTGCACACCGTCCTGGAGGGGCGGGTGCCCGGCAGCACCGTCCTCGTGCTCGGCTGCGGCCCGATCGGATGCTTCGCGGTCGGAGTCGCGCGGGCGGCGGGCGCCTCGCTGGTGATCGCCAGCGACTACAACCCGCGACGGCTCGATCTGGCGCGCTCCATGGGAGCACAGGTGACCCTGGACCCGGCCCACGACGACGTCCTGGCCCGGGTTCGCGAGCTCACCGGCGGCGACGGCGTGGATCTGGTCTGCGAGATGAGCGGCCATCCCGACGGCCACGCCACCGCCTTCGCCGCGGCCCGCCTCGGCGGGCGGGTCAACCTGCTGGGCACGCCCAGCCGCACCACCGAGACCGACTTCGCGCGCGACATCATCTTCAAGGGGCTCACGCTCTACGGCGTGACCGGCCGGAAGATGTACGAGACCTGGCACCAGATGCGGCGTTTCCTCCGGGCCGGACAGCTCGACCCGCGCCCGGTGATCACCCACCGCTTCCCGCTGGAGTGCATCGCCGACGCCATTCAGGTCATCAAGGCGGGACAGGCGGGCAAGGTCATCCTGGAGGTCGAGGCATGAGCAACACGCTGGAGCAGCGGCTGGAGCGCGAGCTCGAGCAGTTCATCCGGGACGGCGTCTACAAGCGGCTCAACTTTCTCGACAGTCCGCAGGGGCCGCGGGTGCGCATGGAGGGCCGGGGCGAGGTGATCATCCTCTCCTCGAACAACTATCTCGGACTGAGCGCCCAGCCGGAGGTCGTCGCGGCGGGAAAGGCGGCGCTGGACCGCTGGGGGGCGGGCACGGCATCGGTGCGCTTCATCTGCGGCACCTTCACCGTGCATCGCGCGCTCGAGGCCGCCTGCGCCCGGCTGGTCGGCGCACCGGCCGCGCTCAGCTTCGTGAGCTGCTGGAACGCGAACGAGGCCGTGCCGGGGACCCTGCTCGGCGAGGACGACATCGTGATCAGCGACCAGCTGAATCACGCCTCGATCATCGACGGCGTGCGCCTGGCCAAGGCGATCACCAAGTGCCAGACCGCCGTCTACCGGCACGCCGATCTCGCCGACCTGGATCAGAAGCTGTCGGCCGCGCGCGACCGGCGGGTGCGGCTGGTGATCACCGACGGGGTGTTCTCGATGGAGGGCGCCATCGCGCCGCTGCCGGATCTGCTCGAGCTCTGCCGCAAGCACCAGGCGGTGCTGATGGTGGACGACTCGCACGCGACCGGAGTGCTGGGCGCGACCGGCCGGGGGACCGCCGAGCATTTCGGCATGGTGGGCGACGTGGACATCATCACGTCCACGCTGGGCAAAGCGCTCGGCGGCGCTGCGGGCGGCTTCGTCGCCGCGTCCGCGGCGACCTGCGACTACCTGACGCAACGGGCCCGGCCCCAGCTCTTCTCCAACGCGCTGCCGCCCACCGTCGCCGCCAGCTCGCTCGCGAGCATCGAGTATCTGGAGGCCCATCCCGAGCGGGTCACCGGGCTCCGCGAGCAGGCCCGCTACTTCCGCGAGCGACTGCTGGAGCTCGGCTTCAATCCCCTGCCGGGTGAGACGCCGATCATCCCCGTCATCCTCGGCGAGACGGCCGCGGCGATCCGCATGAGCGACCTTCTCCTCGCCGAAGGTGTCTTCGTCACCGGCTTCGGGTACCCCGTGGTGCCGCAGGGGCAGGCGCGGGTCCGCTGCCAGGTCTCCGCGGCGCACACCAGGGACGACCTCGACCAGGCGCTCGCGGCCTTTGCGAAGGTGGGGAAGCAGCTCGGTCTGGTCTGAGGGTCTGCGATCGGCCCGCCTCTTGCACCCCCAGCCTCTCCGACGGGTTGGAGAGTCCCGGCGAGGCGATCTGCAAGTTCCGATATACCAAGCAGATAACCCTGCCAATGTTCCCCCTCCCCTCCCGCGCTTTCCAGCACTATTCCCGCATTTTGACGTACCGCCGACTGGGGACGCGGTAGGCGCCAGGGCCCGCCTGGTGCGGACACCTTACGGAGGCAGTCTGTGATGCGCATGCTCTCTCGCAGCATTCCGGTCGCGGCGCTCGCGCTGTCGTTGGGCGCGCTCCCAGCCGCCGCGCAGGAGCCCGGCAGCGGCAACTTCCAGTGGTATGTCGGCGGCCAGGGCGGGGTCATGTTCTTCGACACCCCGACTCAGGACCGCACCGCCATCCCGACCTTCGGCGGCCAGACTCTGATCGTCGCCCGGCGGACCGGCCTGCTCCTCTCGGTCGAGGAGGGCGTGGGCTCCGACGAGACCAGCTCCTACAGCGATCTCAGCGGCACGCAGGCGGTCACGTTCAACGACATCCGGAAGTACTCCGCGGTGCTCATGGCCTTCCCGATCCGCTCGGCCGTGCAGCCGTATCTCGGCGTGGGCTACGGCATCATGCACGTCGTGAGCCCGAGGCCGGTCAGCCTCACCGCGTTCCAGAGCGACGCCGAGGAGCTCGGCAGCACCGGGTTCGGCACCTTCCTGGCCGGCGTCACCTTCCAGGTCGGGCGGCTGATGGCCTTCGGCCAGTACCAGATCACCACCAGCCCGGGCAATTCGGTGGTCGCCGATCCGGACGGCAACGCCGTAGCCTTCGGACGGCTGCTCACCGGGCCGACACACACCTTCAGCGGCGGTCTCCGCTTCGGCCTGGGCAGCGCGCGCGAGTCGGTGAAGACCGGCGGCTACAAGTAAGCGACGCGGCATCCGACTGACCGACGCGGCATCCGACCGCGATTCAGACACGAAGGGCAGCGCGAGAGCGCTGCCCTTCGTCGCTTGTGGACCCCCACGGCTCAGGCCCTGGCCCTTCGCCGCGCTCCGGCACCCCTCCCGGACACGTGCGGGTTGCCCTCGACCAGGAATCGCAGCGGCCAGTCCGCGGCCTTGGTGATGCCGATCCGCGGCGTCGTGACCACCTCGATCGGCAGCGCCACCGTCGGAGGCAGCACGACGACCTCGGCGCCCGGCATCATGAGCCCGTCCAGGTCACGGGTGATGCCCAGCGCCTGGCAGAGCTTCCCCGGTCCCGAGCAGAGGTCGCGGTCGTCCACCCTGCCCCGGCGCCTCCGCATCGTGTCCAGGCCTTCCACCGGCTCCAGCGCGCGCAGCAGCACCGCACTGGCCGTTCCTTCGGCCTCGCAGACCAGGTTGGCGCACCAGTGGATTCCATACGACAGGTAGACGTACCACGACCCCGGGGGGCCGAACAGCGCCGCATTGCGCTCGTTCCGGCGGTGGAGGTAGCCGTGGGAGGCAGGATCGCGATGACCGAGATAGGCCTCGGTCTCGACGATCCGGGCGCTGGTCCGGACCCCGCCCGCGTGCGAGACCACGAGGGCGCCCAGCAGATCGGGCGCAACGACGTCGGCCGGCCGGTCGAAAAAAGCGACGGGCAGCGTAGCTGCCCGTCGATGTGCCCTCACTCCGCCTTCTTCCGCGCCCGGCTGCGGGCTCGCTTCACCGGCGCCGCTGGAGCGGCTCCGGCCTCGCCGGCGGAGGCCTCGCCCTTCGGCGGCTTCTCCGCCTTGGCGGCTGCGGTGGTCGCGGCCTTCTTCTTCCTCGGCGCGCGCCGGGGCTTGGCCGGCTTGGCCTCGGCCTCGTCGGCCGGCGAGGCCGCCTCGTCGCCGACGACTTCTACCGTGGCAGCCTCTGCGGGCGGTACATCCATCTGCACCACCCCGATCAGCGGAATGTCTCCCGCCCGGATGGCGCCGCGGCTCCCCCGGCGGAACCGCACACCCAGCCGCTGGCCGTTCTCACGAGGGCCCGGCGAGGTCTCGGCGACCCGCTCCACCGTCTCGGCCGGCTCCGCGGACTCGGGCGGGGCGCCGGCAGGCAAGGCGGGCAGCGGGGAAGCGGAGGGCGCGGGAAGCACGGTCCCCGCCGAGCGGCGGCCGGTGATCTCGTAGTCGTCGTCGCCGACCTTGCGCACGTCGGCGATCTCGGCGTCGTTGGCCTGGCGCAGCAGCCGGGGGAAGCGCGCCGGATCGAGCAGTGCATCCTCCCGGCCGTGCAGCGCCGCCATGCGGAGCCGCAGCGCCTCCTGGGCCACCGGACCGCGAAGCTCACCGAGCGCCTGCGACATCAGCTGGAAAGCTCTTGCCAGGGACAGGGCGCCGTCGGTGGGACGCGGCCGGCTCGCCGCGGAATCACGCGCCGCCGGCTCGCGACCCGAGGTCTCCCGGCCGGCCTCACCCGTGCGCTCGCCGCGGCCACGACCCCCGCG
>CAMPKP010000158.1 GCA_946887295.1 uncultured Gemmatimonadota bacterium
AACATCAGCAGCCCGGCGGACATGCGGTTCTTCCAGTCGTCGGGTCCGATCGACCTGGCTCCCGGCGGCTTCGGCACCATCGTGGTGGCGTACATCTTCGCCGCGCCGGTCGCGTCGGGCGGCTGCCCGGGCGGCGGCTGCGACGTGAAGCCGGCGAACACCAACGCCGACCTCACGATTCTCGGCGATCCGGTGCGGATGGCCAACGGCGTGAACAAGCTCGACACGATGATGGGCTATCTGGACAACACCAACGGCAGAACGCTGCCCGAGCCCGACCCCGATCCGACCGTCGTGACCCAGGACGAGTTCGTCACCGTCCCGGGCTCGCTGCTGCGCAAGGCGCAGACGGCGCAGTCGGTGTTCGACAACAAGTTCCTGCTTCCGTTCGCGCCGGAGCGCCCGGAGTTCTTCCTGGTCCCCGGCAACAACCAGGTCACCATCCTCTGGGCCCGGTCTCCGACCGAGACCAACCCGGATCCGTTCTTCGCGGTCGCCGGCCAGCCGATCATCGAGGGCTCGCCGAACCCGCTGTACGATCCGAACTTCCGCGGGTTCGACGTGGAGGGGTACCGGATCTATCGCGGCCGCACCGACAACCCGTCCGAGCTCCAGCTCCTGGTGCAGTACGACTACGGGCCGGACGAGACCGGCCGCGGGGTGTTCAACGACTTCCGCGGGCTGGTCAACCCGATCCCGGGCTGCGCGCCGGAGCTGGGCGTCTTCACGCTCTGCGACGCGGCGCTCCAGGCGCCGCCCCTCCCGGGCACGCCGTTCACCGGGTCGGTGCCGGTGGATCTGACCGGCACGATCACCCAGGTTACCCCGGGCAACCGGGTGCTCCTGGCCAGCGGTGAAGCCCAGCTCCTGCCGGGCGTGCTCGACACCGCGTTCAGCGACGTGAGCGCGGGACGGATCGCCCAGGGGGCGACGACCGTGCTGGGCAACACCGGGGTGCCGTTCATCTTCGTGGATCGCGGGGTCCGCAACAGCCTGCGGTACTTCTACGCGGTGACGGCGTTCGACGTGAACTCGCTGGTCTCCGGGCCCTCCAGCCTCGAGTCCGCGCGGGTGACCAAGCCGGTCATCCCGGCCCCGTCGGCGAGCAACAACGTGATCGAGACCTCGGTCGCGCGGCACGTGGTAGGTCGCGATGTCGCCACCGACACGCTCTTCCCGATGCCCACGATCGACGGGGCGACCGGCCGGTTCAGCGGCCCGATGCCGCCGTCGGACGGCGGGGTGGTGGAGTTCGTGGGCGAGTTCGCCGGCGCGGTCATTCAGCCCGACCAGGCCGGGGAGCTGTCCATGCGGCTCGACAGCATTCAGCCGGGCCAGTGGAGCACCACCGCGTGCTGCGCCGTCGGCAGCGCCGGGTTCCCGACCAACTTCTTCCTCACGCTCAAGAATCCGACCGACAGCTTCAAGGTCACGGCGGCGCTCGCTTCGTCCTACAATTTCCCGGGCCCCGAGCTCATCGCCGACACCAGCAACTTCCAGGCGGTCGTGGTGAAGCCCGAAGTGGCCCAGCGGTTCGAGGGTCAACCTCCGTTCGCGATCTCGGCCTTCGGTGCCGTTCAGCTGCCGGCGCCGGGTGTGAATGGCGGGTGGGGTCTGGGCTGCTTCGCGGGCGACATCGACGCGCTCCTGGGCAGCAGTGTGGCGCTCGGCCAGTGCCCCTACAACGGATCGCGCTGGTTCGAAGGGCCGTCCCCGGAGAAGAACGAGACCGCGGCCGACCCCAACGGGGGCAACTGCATCCCGAACGCCGGCGGCAGCACGGCTACGCTCGCCGCGACGGGAACCTGCGATCTGACGGCGTTCAACAATGCCGGCGCGCTCCCGGGCGTGGACGTGATCCAGCAGTCGCTGGAATACATCTCGTTCAACGGTGAGTTCCGGAACCAGCCCTGGTTCTTCGGAACGATCCACCGCGGAGCCGATTACAACGTGTACTGGGGGGCCGGCGGGGTGGTGGACTCGGTCATCGACGTCAGCCACAACGTCGTCGTGCCGTTCTCGGCCACGATGGGCTCCTCCTGGGGCATCCTGAACGGAGCCAACCCCGGCATCGCCGGCGGATTCGACACCCGGCCGACCGTGCTCACCATGACGGACATCGGCTGCGTCGAGCCGATCAAGTCGCAGTTCTCTCCGGGCCAGGACCAGCGGATCCCGTGCGGCGGTGGCACGGCCGCGCTCGAGGCCACCGCAACGCTGGGCGACCTCGCGCTGTACAAGGACAACCCGGCGAGGGCGACGAGCGCCACGACCGCGCCGGTCTCGGGTACCGGGTTCCTCTTCTACATCGTCGGCGACCTGTTCGCCATGCAGATGGCGGCGCTGCCGGCCGAGGGCACGGTGTGGTCCATGCGCACCTACTCGGGCGCGATCACCGGCGGCAAGGGTCCGGGCAGTGGCGACACCGGCCAGCCCTACCGCTTCACGCCGGCCGTCTCGCCGTTCACCGCGGTGGGCGCGACCGTCAAGGTCCAGTTCAACGTCGTGAACGCGGTCAACGCAGCGACCGCGAACGACCTGAGCCGCGTGCACACGGTGCCCGACCCGTACTACGTGCGAAGCGCGTACGAGGCGAGCACCGAGCAGAAGGTCCTGAAGTTCGTGGGACTGCCCCAGAAGGCCATCATCCGGATCTACTCGGTGAGCGGCGTGCTGGTGCGGATGCTGGAGCACGACGGCAGCAGATACAGCTCCACCAGCCGTTCGCAGGGAAGTGAGTTCGACTGGGACCTCCGGAACCGCAACAACCAGGTGGTCGCCAGCGGGGTGTACTTCTATCACGTCGAAGCCGGCGATGCCCGAAGGGTGGGCCGGTTCACAGTCGTCAACTTCGCGCAATAGGCTTACGACGGGGACGGGCGCCAGGGCGCCCGTCCCAACCTCCAGGAGATTCACATCATGAGGAACCTCGCTGCACCTGGATGGCTGTTCGCGTTCGGCCTCCTCACCGCCTTGCCGGCGGGCGTGGCGGCGCAGAACGACACCGGGCAGCCAGTCGGACAGGAAGACAATACCTCGTACGGCACCACATCGGCCGAGTTCCTGCTGCTCGGCGCCGGTGCCCGGGGTACGGCGCTCGGGGGCTCGTTCGCCGCCATCGCCACCGACATCAGCTCGCTCTACTACAACCCGGCGGGCGCCGCGCTGATCGAAAAGGCGGGGCTCACCCTCGGAACCTACGACTACGTCGCCGAGACCCGGTATTCATGGGGCGGCGTGGCCTTCCCGTTCTCGGGCGGCAGCCGGACCATCGGCTTCCAGCTCGGCACGTTCGGGTTCCGCGACCAGCCGGTGTTCACCGAGGATCAGCCCGACGGGACCGGCGCGACCTACTCGGTGAACCAGACGTTCGTGGGCATCACCTTCGCCCAGAACTTCTCCGACCGGTTCTCCGCCGGCCTCACCGCGAAGTACGTGGACGACCGGCTCGGGACCGTGAGCGGCAGCGCGTTCGCCGTGGACTTCGGCACCAACTTCCACGCGACGCTCAACAACCACCCGGTGAAGTTCTCCTTCGTCCTCGCCAACCTCGGCTCGAACCTCACGTACGAGGGCACCGGGCTGCAGGGCAACGTGGACCGCGATCCGCTGCCGGGTGAGGATCCCGTCCCGACGCTGCCGCAGACGGCCAATCTGCTCACCAAGGACTTCCCGCTGCCCACCACGTTCCGCGTGGGCCTGGCGTACGACGTGATCGCCGGCGACAACAACCGGCTCACGGTCCTGGGCGACTTCAACCAGCCCAACAACAACACCCCGGGCTTCGCGTTCGGCAGTGAGTGGATGTCGAACCGGATCGGCGGGTCCAACTTCGGGTTCGCGCTCCGGGGCAGCTACAGCTACACCGGCGCCAACGACCTCGATCCGGTGAGCATCGACACCGGGCTCGACGACGAGGAGAAGCTCCACGGCCTCGCCTTCGGCGGCGGTCTGATGTACGGGACCGGCAACGGCGGGTTCAGCCTCGGCCTCGACTACGCGTACAAGTATCTCGGCATCCTCGGTCCGACCAACTTCTTCAGCTTCACGCTGGGGTGGTAGCCGGATCAGTACCGGGCCGCGGCGACCCCGCGGCCCCCGCTCGATAGAGTAGCGCAGACCTATGCTCGCAGTCCGACTGTTGACTCTGGCGATCCTGACGGCGATGGCGGGGCCCCGGCAGCTTCCGAGCCAGCCCGGCGCCGATCTCATCCTTCGCGCGGTACGCTCGTACCGCGCGGAGCAGGGCCGCACGGAGGTGAACGCGTTCGTGCAGGTGCCCTACATGCTCATGCAGCCCACCTCGAGCGGACCCGAGGGGGCGTTGAGCTACCGGGTCGAGGTCAAGGTCACCGACTCGACCGGGCTCAAGCTGCTGGAGCAGTCCTGGCAGAACCACGCCGCGGCCACCCTTCGCCGGCCCGACGCGTTCGCCGTGGACATGGTGCGGTTCTCGCTCGCGCCCGGCCGCTACAAGCTGGACGTGGCGGTGGTGGACTCGGTGTCCGGTCGCCGGTCGGACACGGCGGTGGCCCTGGAAGGCTTCACGACCGCGCCCGCGGCGTCGGATCTGCTGCTTTCTCCTCAGATCCGGCCCACGGCGGCCGGCGATACCGTCCCGCGGCCCGCCGAGCTCAGGTGGGGACAGATGCTGGTCACGGCCACGGCCCGGCTGGATCTCACCCCGCTCCGGTCCACGGCCTTCTACCTTCTCGAGGCGTACTCGGCCAGGGAGGCGACCGGCACCCTCCGGATGCGGGTGGCCGATTCCGCGGGCAAGCAGATGATCAGCACCGCCGAGACCCCGGTGCAGGTGCCGGCGGGCGGAGGGGTCCTCAAGGGCCAGCTCGATCTCAGTGGCCTGCCGCCGGGCCAGTACGCGATGGTGGCGGCGCTGGACCTGGGCGGAAAGACCGTCGAGCGCTCCGCCGGCTTCACCATGGCCGGGCTGGACGAGACGCTGGAGAAGGACGTCGTCCGGCGGGAAGCCGCGAAATCGACCGACGAGGGATACTTCGAGGCGATGAACGATGAGGAGATCGCGGAGGCCAGGGAGCCGCTGTCCCTCATCGCCGAGAGCGGCGAGCTCGGCAAGTGGAGCAAGGACCTGAGCCTCCGCGCCAAGCGGCGGTTCATGACCGACTTCTGGAAGCGCCGTGATCCCACGCCCGGCACTCCGGTGAACGAGACCCGGCAGCTGTTCTACGATGCCGTGGCCTATGCCGACAAGACGTTCGGCGAGAGCGGGCGGTCGGCGCAGCCGGGATGGAAGACCGATCGCGGCCGGATCTACGTGAAGAACGGGTCGCCCGACGAGCAGCTCGACCGGGTTCAGGCCGGCCGATCGGTGCCCTATCAGGTGTGGCGGTACCGGCGCGGTCGGGACCGCTACTACGTCTTCGCCGACCGGTCGAACGGCATCGGCGTCTATCAGCTGGTGCACTCGAACGACGTGCGCGAGAACGGCGTCCCCAACTGGCGCGAGGTGGTGCGCGAGGAAGCGGTCGCCGACATCGGACGGTTTCTGGGGATCGACTTCTTCGACGCAGGCGCCGGCTTCAGGTGAGCAGCCCCTTCAAATGCCCTTTGACCGAGGTGCGAGGTATGAATCGCTTTAGATCTGGTCTGGTTCCACTGTGCGCCCTCCTGGTCCTGGCCGGCTGCAGCAGCGAGCCGACCGGCGACCTGCGAGACACGACGCCGGAGATCGTCGCCACGCCCACGCAGCTGTTCATCGAGCTGGGCGGGACGAAGACGGTGGAAGTCGGCGCGGTGGATGCGCAGGGAAACCCGCTCGACTTCAACTACGAGGTCACGAGCACCGGCGCCGGGATCACGGTCCGGCGGGACTCGTCCTTCCTGCCGATCTTCGTGAACGACTCGACCCTGCAGGCGCCCGCGGTCGGGCCCCGCTTCCGGTTCATCGTCGAGGGCACGGGCTACGCCAAGACCTCGTTCACGGTGAGCGCCGGCGGCGTGGAGAAGGTGATCCCGGTTCAGGTGGTCCCGGAGGCCGGCATCGCCGCCACGTTCGACAACCCGACCCCGGCCCTCGGCGACACCATCACGCTGACCGCGCCGGCCGGCGTCACCTTCGCCGACACGGCGAACCTCGAGATCGTGGGCAACACGCTGATCCCGGTGATCGTGAGCCAGGACGCGACCACCATCCGGTTCATCGCGCCGCCCAGCGTGAACTCGCCGATCACGATCCACGGGGTGATCTCCCAGTCCGCGCCGACCGTGGTCTTCGCCCCGGCGACGCAGACGCCGCTGCAGACCCCGCTGATCGACACGGTGGACGTGGTGTATTCGACCACGACCCCGACCCTGGGCCAGACGGTCACCATGAGCGTCCCCGAGCCGCTGATCACGCTGGCCGTAGACTCGATCGTCTACCCGGATCAGCTGCCCGGTCGCGCCGCCGGCCCGCAGAACATCGTCATCGCACCGGACAGCTCCAGCCTCACCTTCGACACCCCGCCCAACGCCAACGGCTCGGGGACGGTGGTGAACTTCAAGTTCCCCGGCGGCTTCCTGATCGCCCTGCCGACGCGGCCGAACTTCACCGCGCCGAACATCGGGACGGAGCTCGACGCGACGTTCAGCACCCAGACGCCGGGCCTTCTGGAGGCGGTGACGCTCACCGCTCCGGCCGGCTTCACCTTCGCGCCTGATGTAGCGATCGCGATCGCCGGTCAGCCGGTGATCATCCAGTCCGTCGCGGGCGACGGAAGCTCGGTGACGTTCCTGCCGATCCCCGGCTCGATCGGGACCGCGGCGATCGACGGCGTGGTGCCGACGGCCGCACCCAGCAACATCCTGACGATGTCCACGGTGCAGTCCATCACCGTGCCGCCGCTCACGCCGCTGGAGGGCACCGAGGACGCGGCCACCGCGCCCACCATCAGCACCTCGGGCGAGACGATCGACGCGGGCAGCTTCGGTGCAACCGAGTGCGGTGGGAACAGCGGCTTCCCATGCCAGCTGTACAAGATCTCCCTGGCGGCGCCCACCACCTTGACGGTGAGTGTCGAGGGTTCAAACGCGGCGGATCTGGGTCTGTACTTCCTCAATCCTGCCGATCTTTCCGACGCGGTGGATACCGGTGGCGATCAACTGGTTTGCGATGCCCTCGGACGTGCGTCGCCGCCGGAATCCTGCTCGCTGGACTTCCCGGCAGGCGATTACATCATGGCAGTGGTTTCATTCGGTCCCGGTTATCCGGAGAACGATCCGAACCCGGCGTTCATCACGCTCAATATCAACTAGACGCTGAGCCGCAGGACCGAACCAGCAACGCGAAAGCCCCCGCCGAATTCGGCGGGGGCTTT
>CAMPKP010000159.1 GCA_946887295.1 uncultured Gemmatimonadota bacterium
AGGGGGCGCCTGCCGGGCGGCCGGCTTCGGCGCCGGCGGCTCGGCGGCGGGCTCGGGCGGCGGCGGCGGCGAGCGCTCGATCAGGTCCTCGACCGGCACGGGCGCGGGCGCGGCCGGGGGCTCGGCGGCCTTGACCGGCGCGGTGATCAGCGCCTGGACCTCGGCCAGCCGCGCGATCTCCTTGCCGACCGTCTTCAGCTGCTCCCGCAGCCCGTTCAGCCGGTTGTCGCTCTCCTCGCTGATCCGTCGCCATTCGTCGTCCCCGAACTCCCCGACGGCGTGCCGCACCTCGGCTTCGGCGAGCTCCTCCTCGGCCTGGCGGCGCTGGACGTCGAGCTCGCCCTGGGTGACCTGGTGCCGGTGGAGCTCGTCGGCGATGGTGGTGGAGTGGCTGCGCAGGCGCTCGATGACTCCGCGGAGCCGCACCTCGTAGTCCGCCCGCACTTTCTGCCGGACGGCCTGGGGCGCCTTGTCCCCCGCGGAGTCGAGCTTGGCGAGCCACTGCTCGAACTGGGCCCGCTGCTCCAGAAGGGCTTCGATGCTGTTGTCGGTATCCGTGGCCATAGCGGGCGTTCCTCTGCCGAGGGCGTGGATCTGTTCGGACGGCCTGATTCTCGGGATGTACTTATACGGGGGTAGATCCGCTGTCAAAATCTAACTACGCGGCCCGCCCAGCCGAAGTCTACCTCGACCCCGGAGCCGGCTGGCGAGCGAAGACCACCTGCCCCCGCACGATCGTCATGTCCGCCCGTCCGGTCAGCCGGCGCCCGGCGAAGGGCGTGTTCCGGCTCTTGGAGAAGAACTCCTCGGGCTGCACCGTCCAGTCTGCCGAGGGGTCGAGCACCACGACGTCCGCCGGGGCCCCCGGGGCCAGGGTGCCGCCGGGCAAGTTGAAGATCCGGGCCGGCATGACACTCATGCGGCTCACCAGATCCGCGAGCGAGAGCAGTCCGGTCTCCACCAGCTCGGTCACAGCCAGGCCGAGAGCGGTCTCCAGCCCGATGATGCCGTTCGGCGCGTCGTCGAACTCGCGCTCCTTCGCATCGTAGTGGTGCGGCGCGTGGTCGGTGCAGATGACGTCGATGGTGCCGTCCCGGAGCGCCTGCCGGATCGCCTCCCGGTCCTCGGGCTCGCGCAGCGGCGGATTCATCTTCGCGTTGGTGTTGTACCCCTCGCACGCCTCGTGCGTGAGCGTGAAATGGTGCGGGCAGGCCTCCGCCGTGACCCGCAGACCCTTCTCCTTGGCCCGGCGGATGAGCTCGACCGAGCCGCGGGTGGACATGTGGCAGAGGTGCACGTGTCCTCCCGTGAGCTCCGCCAGCAGGATGTCGCGCGCCACCATGATCTCTTCGGCCGCGGCCGGGATGCCCTTGAGCCCCAGCCGGGTCGACACCAGGCCTTCGTGCATCGCGCCGCCCGCGGCGAGCGTGGGCTCCTCGCAGTGGTCGGCCACGGGGATCCCGAAGGTGCGCGCGTACTCCAGGGCCGTCCGCATGAGGTGGCTGGAGGCCACCGGCTTGCCGTCGTCGCTCACCGCGACGGCGCCGGCCCCGACCAGCTCGCCGAACTCGGCGAGCTGCCGTCCCTTCTGGCCGAGCGACACGGCCCCGATCGGATAGACCCTCGCCTTTGCCGCCCGTTGCGCCTGGCTCACGATGAAGCCGACCGCCGCCTGGTTGTCGGTCACCGGATCGGTGTTCGGCATCGCGCAGATCGCGGAGAACCCTCCGGCGGCGGCCGCCATCGAGCCGGTGGCGACGGTCTCCAGGTCCTCCTGCCCCGGCTCGCGCAGATGCACGTGCAGGTCGATGAGCCCGGGCGCGACGACCTTGCCCGCGGCGTCCACCACGACGGCGTCATCGGGCCGGCCGAGGTCGCGTCCCGAGGCCTGCACCTTCCCGTCGGCGAGGAGCACGTCGGCGGTCTGGTCGGTGCCGCGCGACGGATCGAGCACTCGTCCGCCGCGGATGAGGATGGGCCGCACGCTACTCCCCTCCCCCGCCGGGGTTGGCCCAGTCGGGCGATCCGCCCGCCAGCAGATACAGCACCGCCATGCGTACCGCGACACCGTTGGTCACCTGCGGCAGGATGACGCTGTGGGGCCCGTCCGCCACGTCGCTGTCGATCTCGACCCCGCGGTTCATCGGTCCCGGATGAAGGATGAGCAGATCCTTGGGCGCCCTGGCCAGCCGCTCGGTGGTGACGCCGAACACCCGGTTGTACTCCCTGAGCGAGGGGAGGAAGCCCGACTGCATGCGCTCGAGCTGCAGCCGCAGCACGTTGAGCGCATCGGCCCACTGGATGGCGTCCTCGATCCGCGGCAGGATCGTCACTCCGAGCTCGTGTACGTTGCGCGGCAGGAGCGTCGCCGGGCCGCACACTCCGACCTGCGCGCCCAGCTTGGTCAGGCCCCAGATGTTGCTGCGGGCGACGCGGCTGTGAAGGATGTCGCCGCAGATGGCGACCTTGAGCCCGTCGAGGCGCTTGAACCGGTCCCGCAGGGTGAGCATGTCGAGCAGCCCCTGGGTCGGATGCTCGTGCTTTCCGTCCCCGGCGTTGATGACGTTGGACCGGATCCGCTGGCCGAGGAACTGCGCCGCGCCCGAGGCGCCGTGGCGGATCACCACCATGTCGATCCGCATCGCCTCGAGATTCCGGGCGGTGTCCACCAGGGTCTCGCCCTTGCTCACCGAGCTGCCCGCGACGGCCACGTTGACGGTGTCGGCGCTGAGCCGCTTCTCGGCGAACTCGAACGAGATCCGGGTGCGGGTGGAGGCTTCGAAGAAGAGATTGACGATGGTCTTGCCGCGGAGCGCCGGCACCTTCTTGATCGCGCGCTCGCTCACTTCCTTGAACGGCTCGGCGGTGTCGAGGATGAGCTGGATCTGCTCGCGGCTGAGGGGCTCGAGGCCGATGAGGTCCTTGCCGAGGCTGGCGCTCATGCCCGCACCAGCTCGACCGCGTCGCGGCCGTCGAGCTCGGAGACGAGCACGTCCACCCGGTCGCCCGGGCTCGCGGTCACTTTCCTGCCGACGATGTCGGCCTGGATCGGCAGCTCCCGCCCGCCACGGTCGATCAGGACGCAGAGCAGGATGCGCCGCGGGCGTCCGAAGTCCGAGCACTCGTCGAGCGCCGCCCGGACCGTGCGCCCGGTGTACAGCACGTCGTCCACGATCGCCACCGTCTTGCCGTCGAGGTCGGGCAGGCTGGTCTCGCCGACCACGGGCCGGGGGCCGACGGTCTGCAGGTCGTCGCGATAGAGGGTGATGTCGAGCTTGCCCCACGGGACGGTGACGCCTTCGGACTGCGCGATGAGCGCCCGGATGCGTGACGCCAGCTCGACCCCCCGGCGCTGGATGCCGACCAGCACCAGGCCGTCGGTGCCGTTGGCGCGCTCGACGATCTCCGTCGCCATGCGCGCCAGCGTGCGGGCCAGCGCGCGGTCGTCCATGAGGGGAACTCGGGTGGGCATCGGGGCGGGAAGCTAGCGGCGGGAGCCGATGCGGGGAAGGGTTTTGGCCCCTAGATCACTCCCACCCGCACCAGGATCTCCGACTGGCCCACTCGCGGCAGCGGCATCGCCGCCTTGGGATCCTTCATGTCCCGCATCGCGGCGAGCTTCGCCCGGTGCTCCGCCGCCGTGGTCTGGCTCCAGGCGACAGCCACCGAATCCCCCTGCACCGCCAGCACCGGGAAGCTGGCCGCCACCTCCGGATCACTCAGCACCTGCTCCGAGCCGAAGGTCCGGCCGCCGTCGCTCGAGCGGCGCACGAGGACGCGGGGCGTCTCTCCCAGGCCGTCATCCCAGGCGAGATAGACCCGCTCGCCGGCAACGGCGAGCTGCACGTGCGCCGGCCGAGCGCGGTCACCGGTTGCGATCGGTCGAGCGGCGAAGCTCTTGGCTCCGTCGTCGGATCTGGCGTAGTAGACGCCCGCCTCGCCCTGCTTGCCGGTCCACCAGGCCACGTGCACCGCACCCTTCGCATCCACCTCGAGCGAGGGGCCGGCGTGAGGGCATCCGGGATAGACCCAGTCGTCCGCCCGGGTCCGCACCGGCGAGGCCCAGGTCTTCCCCCCGTCGGACGAGCGAGTGACGACCACGTCGCGCACGTCGCCCGGCAGGATCGCGCGCCAGGCCACGTAGATCGTGCCGTTCCCCGCGACGGCCACGGAGGTCCGGCAGCAGGGACAGGTGGGATCGGTGTAGATCGGCCGATTGGGCTCCCAGCTTCGCCCGCCATCGGTCGAGCGGCTCATCCAGACGCCGGACTTGCCGCGCCGTGCGTCGAGCCAGGTCGCCAGTAGCGTGCCGTCCGGCGCGGCGGTGAGCGCATGGAAGTTGTGTGAGCCGAACTCGGTGCCGTCGTTCACCGTCCCCGGCTCGCTCCAGGTTCGCCCCGAATCGCTGGAGCGCACGAAGCGGAGCGCGCTGCGGGGGAACCGCTCGCCGGGCACTTCCTTGCCCACCGCATACAACACCGAGATGCCCCCGGCGCTGTCGGCGGCAAGCTGGGGCGGCGCCTCGCCGTGGGCTTCGATGGGTCCCAGCGGGTCGCGCACCGTGACGGTCGGAAGCGCCTCCTCGGCGCCGGCGGGCGTCACGGACACGTGCAGGCTGCCGTCCGAACCACCTCCGGGCGCGGAGACCCACGCCACCACCCGGTCTCCGCCCGGAGTGGCGAGAAACATCGGAGTCGCGCCGTTCTCGGTCTCCTGGGAGACCACCCGCGCCGGCGTGAAGCGCGACGGGCTTTCCGCGCCAAGCCCTCCGCACGCGGCGACGAGGGCCGCGGCAGCGGGCATCAATCGGTGCAGTCGTGTCATGATGTCGCTCCTCAGTTGAACCGGTACTGGGCACCGAGGAAGAACTGCCGCGGCGCCCCCGGCCGGAACCGCTCGCCCTGCTGCGCGTTGAACGATGACGCTTCCGCGAAGCGCCTGTCGGCCAGGTTGGTGACCCGGCCGCTCAGCTCCAGGTGCTCCATCACCGGCACCGTGGCGTAGACGTTGAACAGGTCGTGCCCGTCGTATTTGTGGGTGTTCTCCGGATCCATCCAGTACGAGCCCAGCTTCACCCACTCGACAGCGACCAGGCCCCGGGAGAGAAACGGCGGCCGGTAGCTGATCCGTCCGTTGCCGAGAAGCCTCGGCGCGAGCTCCATCTCGTTGCCGGTGTAGTCCACTCCCGGCCGGGGCTCCCACTGCACGTAGCGGTGCCTGGCATAGGAGACCGCCGCGTCGAGCCGCAGCCCCTGCGCGACGCCGACGCCGACACCCACCTCCACGCCGCGGTGGTTGGTGGCGCCCGCGTTCTGGGTGAGCCGCAGGCCGTTCGAGGGGTCGAAGAACGTGAGGATGTCGTCCCTGAGGCGCATGCTGTAGCCGGTCACCTCCACGGTCACGACGCCGGCCAGCGCGGTGCGGACTCCCGCCTCCCAGCTCCGGGCCCGGAGCGGCTTCAGGTCCACCGTGCTGACCGCCGCGCCCTGACGGAAGAGCTGGCTCTCGGCCGGGGCACGGAACGCCTCCCGGTAGGAGGCGAAGAGATTCGCGTTGGGGGCGATCTCCCAGGTGGCCCCGAGCTTCGGGCTGAGTCGATCGAAGGTGACGCCGGTGGACGCCGGGCGACGGTGCGCACCGGTCGTCAGGATGGAGAGCCGGTTCTCGTAGTCGTAGCCGATGTGATCGTACCGCGCGCCGGCGCTCAGCTGAACCCGGCCCGGCAGCGATATGTCGGCCTGGGCGTATGGCGACGCCTGCCAGAAGGTCACATCGTAGTCGTACTGCACCTCACCGGTGGTGTAGGCGCGGAAGAACTGTCCGGATCGCTCGGGAAGGATCTCCGTCTCGAGCCGGCTGCCCGGCGTGTACTCCAGATCCACGCCGGTGCTCAGGTTGGTCCGCAGCGGCGCCACGAGCAGGCGGTAGCGTGTCAGCAGCCCGACCGAGTGATGCCGGCTCTCCCACACCTGGGGGTCGAAGCCGAGCTGCCACGACGGGAGCAGGTCCAGCTCGTTGTATCGGGTATAGAGCGTCGCACCGAAGGAGGAGGACTCGCCCAGCACCTGGAGCTCGGTCGAGAGGCGCGCGGCCTTCACCCTCCGGAACGCGATCGGGAAATAGGTGAGCGAGGGAGAGCCGGCGTAGTCCTCCGCCGCAAGATCGCCCCCGCCATCCCCGGGCTGATCGATGTGGGAGAGCGACGCCACGGTCTTGAGACGGCTGCGGTCGCCTAGGGCGTAGTCCCATCTCACCGTGCCGCTCTGGCGGTCGTACGGCGTCGCATCGCGCCACCCGTCGCCGCGGGTGATGTTCACGTCGGCGCGCAAGCCGCTGCGTCCGATCGTCGTGCTGGCCGTGCCCAGGCCCCGAAGGTAGGTACTGCTCCCGCCTTCCACGAACACCTCGGCCTCGGGGTGAGCCGAAGGATCGCGGGTGAAGGCGTTCACCACGCCGCCTACCGCGTCGCTGCCGTAGATCGCCGTACCGGGCCCCTTGATGATCTCGAGCCGCCCCGCCTGCGGGATGTTGATCTCGTAGAGCGCGTTGTGGTTGAAGAAGCCGGTGGAGCGGATCGGGACGCCGTCCTCCAGATACGCGTAGAGCGCCTTGGTGGTGATCGGCTGCCGGATCGCGGTGGCGTGCCCTTCCCCGCCGAAGTTGCTCAGGTAGACGCCGGGTGTCCGGTTCACGATCTCGGACGGGTGGTGACCGCGGGTCTCGCGGATCTCCTCTCCCCTGATCACGCCGACACTCACGGGGGTGGTCGAGGCCAGTTGCTCCTCCCGGCTGCTGCTGACCACCACCTCGGGCAGATTGACGACGGCGGGATGCAGCCGGAGCTCGACCCTCGCGACCTCACCCGGGACGACCGTCAGCGCCTGCGCGGTCGGCTGGTACCCGGTGGCGCGCACCTCCAGCCGCTGGCTTCCGAACTTCACGCCGGGGAGCAGAAACCGACCCGCCGAATCCGAGGTCGCACGCCTGCCGAGGCCGAAGATTCCGACCAGCGCGCCCGGGATCGGGCGGTTGCCGTCGGCACTCAGGACGACGCCTTCCACGCTGCCGCTCAGATCCTGCGCCCGCGCGGCGGTCGCCGTCGCGCAAGCGCACGCCGCCAGCAACGCACCTCGCAGACTCGCATGCCTGCCGATCATTGTGTTCTCCACCGCAGAGGCCGCCCTGATGGGGCGGAGCCTGAGTCCGATGGGCCGGCACGGGGTGCGCCGGCGCCGTTACGGAGAGCCGCGCGGGAGCGCGCTCAGGCGAGAG
>CAMPKP010000160.1 GCA_946887295.1 uncultured Gemmatimonadota bacterium
CCCCCCCTCGTCACCGGCGAGTCCGGCGCCCCAGCGGCGCCACTCTCTCCAGCCGATCGCCCCGCCGAGCAACGCGACCAGCAGGCTGCCCAGCGCGGTGAGGTGCACCGGCAGCATGTCCCCCGTCGGACAGGCCCGATCGGCGAACATGTAGGAGATCTCCAGGCCCGCCAGCACCGCCAGCGGGCCCAGCAGGTTCGCCGCCCACAGCGCCCCGATCCTGGTGCCGTCCGCGATGCGCGTGCCGGTGTCGGCTGTCATCGGGCTGCCCTCATGAGAGGATCCGGGGGCTCAGGTAGATCATGAGGTAGAGCGGTATCCAGCTCCCCACGAAGAAGTACCAGTAGAAGGCGCTGTCGCTGGCGTCGGAGAAGTGCTTCTCCTCCACCGAATCGCTGAAGAGGAAGGCGGTGAAGATCACGGTCTCGATCACCTGGAGCAGCAGTATGGTTCCGTGGAGGCCCGCGGTGGCCCACACGATCGAGCCGTACGCGTTGCCGTCCCACCGTACGTTGAGCGCGAGAAAATCCTGCCACCGGAGGAACAGGAACGACACGGCGAACAGCGACGCGACCACGAACCAGCGGCGCACGCCGCCCAGGTCCAGGCGGTGCGCCGCGCGATCGGCGAGCACGATGGGCACGATGCTGGCGAGGAGGACCCCCACATGGACCGTGGGCCAGAAGACGGAGGGGAGCAGCGTGTGCTCCGGCGGCCAGGTCGTGAAGTTGAGGCGGAGATAGAAGTAGCTCGCGATGCACACGAAGAGCGTGGTGCCCTCGATCAGCATGAAGCCGAGGGTACCCCACCACATGTGGCTGCGATGGCCGAAGACGGTCGTCGGCAGGCGGGACACGTCCACCAGCGTGGCCGCCCGGGTCATGCGGCCCTCTCCTCGCGGACCCGGAGCTCGTGCTCGGTGCGGGAGGGCCAGGCCCAGCCGAGGAACGCGAGCGTGATGAGCACGACGCCGATCGGGAAGCCCCACGGCGTGAAGATCAGCATGATGAAGGTGACCCCCGTGGCCAGGGCAGCGATCAGCGGCCAGATGGTCGGCTCGGGATGCCGCATGCGGCTGTCGGGCTCCGCGTCGAGCATGGTGGTCACCAGGATCTCGCGCATGTCGGTCCGGAGGCCGGTCACCACCGGCGCGTCCGGGTGGGTCCAGAGTGGGTGGCGGCCCTGCACGACGGGCAGCAGGTGGAAGCCGTACGGCGGGGGCGGAGACTCCGTCGCCCACTCGAGCGTCGGCGAGGCCCAGGGATCGCTGCCGGCGACGGCGCCTTGGCGAAGGCTCCGGACCACGTTGGCGAGGAGCACCGCGATGCTCGCCACGATCGTCACCGCGCCCACGGTGGCCAGGAGGTTGAGCGGCCCCCAGCCGGTCTCGGGCAGGTAGGTGTACACCCGCCGCGGCATGCCGTCGAGACCGAGCTGGTGCATGGGGAAGAACGTGAGGTTCACCCCCAGCAGGAAGAGCCAGAAGTGCCACCGGCCCAGCCGCTCGTCCAGCATGCGTCCCGTGACCTTGGGAAACCAGTAGTAGAGCCCGCCGAAGAGGGGGAACACCGCCCCCCCGAGCAGCACGTAATGGAGGTGGGCCACCACGAAGTAGGTGTCGTGCACCTGGGTGTCGTAGGGGACCGATGCCCCCATGACTCCGGTGAAGCCCCCGATGATGAACACCGCCACGAAGCCGAGCACGAACAGGAGCGGCACCCGGAAGTGCGGCCGCCCCGCCCAGATGGTCGCGATCCAGCAGAAGATCTGCACCCCGGACGGGATCGCGATCAGCATGCTCATCGCGCTGAAGAAGCTCTGGCCGAGCTGCGGAATGCCGGTCAGGAACATGTGGTGCACCCAGAGTCCGAACCCGAGGAATCCGGTGACCACCAGAGAGAGCACCATGATCGGATAGCCGAAGATGGGCCGCCGGGCAAAGGTGCTCACCAGGCTCGAGACGATGCCGAGCGCCGGGACGAAGATGATGTACACCTCGGGATGCCCGAAGAACCAGAACAGGTGCTGCCAGAGCAGCGGGTCGCCGCCCTCCGCGGGATTGAAGAAGTGGGTGCCGATCAGCCGGTCCATCGCGAGGAACAGGCTGGCGGTCGCCACCCATGGCATGGCGAACATGATCATGAACGCGGTGACCAGTTGGGCCCACACGAACAGCGGCATCCGGTTGAGCGACATGCCGGGCGCCCGCTGCTTGAAGACCGTGGCGATGATCTCGACCGCGGTGATCAGGGCCGAGATCTCCGTGAAGGTGACCGTCTGGGCGTAGATGTCGCTGCGCTTTCCGGGCGAGAACTCGGGCCCCGCGAGCGGCACGTAGCTGAACCAGCCGGCCTCGGGGCCGCTGTTGAGCAGGAAGCCGGCGTAGAGCAACACGCCACCGATCAGGTAGACGTAGTAGCCGTAGGCGTTGAGCCGGGGGAAGGCGACGTTTCTGGTGCCGATCATGAGCGGCACGAGATAGAGCCCGATCGCGGTCATGACCGGAACCGCGAACAGGAACATCATCGTCGTGCCGTGGGTCGAGAAGATCTGGTTGTACGCGTCAGGGCCGAGCAGGCGGTTCTCCGGGCGGGCGAGCTGGATGCGGATGAGGGCCGCCTCGATCCCGCCCAGCAGGAAGAACGCGAACGCCGTGACGATGTAGCGCTTGGCGACGGACTTGTGGTCCACGCTGGTGAGCCATCCCCAGAGGCCGGGTTTCTGGCTCCAGGAGCGCTCCAGCGCCGCGCGCTCCCGCGCGAGGGTGAGTGGGTCCAGTGTCATTCCAGCCTCTCGAGATACACCAGCAGCGCCTGCAGATCGTCGGGCTCGAGCGAGTTGGGCGGCATCCGCGCGCCCGGCTTGATCCGCTGCGGATCCACGATCCACCCGCCCAGGTTCCCCCGCGTGTTCGGCAGCGAGCCCGCCCCGATGGTCCGCCGGCTCGCGAGGTGCGTGAGGTTGGGTCCGATCCTGCTTCCGGCGGGAGTTCCCCCGATCGCGTGGCACATCACGCAGGACGTGGCGAGGAACACCTCCTGGCCGCGCGCGGCGACCGAGTCGGCCGGCGTGCTGGCGGTGTCGCGCTGGCGAATGAGCCAGGCGGCAAACCGCTCCGGCGGCTCGGCGACCACCTCGAACGCCATCTTCGCGTGCTGGTACCCGCAGAACTCCGCACACTGGCCGCGGTATACCCCGGCGGTGTCGGCCTGGAACCAGATGCTGGTCTCCTCGCCCGGGATCATGTCGCGCTTCACGCCCAGGTTCGGCACCCAGAAGCTGTGGATCACGTCCGTGGCGCGCAGCTCGATCACGACGGGCCGGCCCACCGGAACGTGGATCTCGTTGGCGGTGGTGGCCCAGTTGCCCGGGACCGCGTCCCGGTACTCGACCTCCCACCACCACTGGTGGCCCGTCACCCTGAGCTGCAGCGCCTCGGCGGGAGGCGTCGCGGTCAGCCGGCGGCCGGCGCCGAAGCTCAGCAGCATGACGACGATGAGCGTCGCGACGGTGGCCCCCGCCGCCATGGCGACCGCGAGCGCGGTCCGCCGCTCTCGGCCCGGATCCTCCGGGTCCTCCTCGGCGCCCCGGCGGCGAAAAGCGGCCACGAGCAGGGCCGCCAGTACGAGCACGAACACCGCGCCCGAGATGGCGTACATCAGGTCGCCCAGCCGGTCCAGCAGCTGGGCCTGCGGGCCGGCCGGAGCGTGGGCGGAGTGGGCGCCGGGAAACTGGATCATGGGCGCTGGGACTGCGGCGGGGGGCTCGACTCCACCGGTTTCTGCTTGGTGGTCGCCTGCTCCTGCGGGGCCACCTGGAGGGCGTCGTCCCGTCCCGGTGCCACGTCCTTTCGGAGCAGGCCGCTCATGGAGCGGACGTATGCCGCCAGCTGCCAGACCTGGGTGGTCGAGATCTTGCCGCCGAAGGCCGGCATGCCGTTGGGGCGGCCCTCCACGATCGAGGCGAAGATGTTCTCCGGCTCGCTGCCATAGATCCACTGGGCGTCCATGAGCGGCGGCCCGATGGCGCCCCCGCCGTGGCCATGGCAGCCCACACAGTTGAACTGGCTGAACAGCCGCTTGCCCTCGGAGACCGCGTATGCGTTCCCCTCGTACTGGCTTCGGAGGCGGGCCTGGCGGACCACCGGACCCGCCTGCAGCGGGCTCAGTCGCACCGCGGCGTCCGCGGTGGCCGTGGGCGGTATCTCCCGGAAGCGACGCTCCTCTCGCTCGCAGGCCGGGAGGCCGAGGAGCAGAACGAGCGCGGGCCTCCAGGCTCGCGCTAGGCGTCGGCGGGCGTCAGTCCAGGCCGAACACATACAGAGTGCCGCCCTTCGTGGTGTGCCGGGGCAGGTCGCGCATGGCGTTGGCGAAGCCGCCCCCCGCCGACGAGTCGTGCGGATCCAGTCCGGCGGAGACGATCGCGCCCGACCAGCCGCCGACGCCCGAGAGAACCGCCACGTATTGATGGCCGTCCGGTCCGCGATAGGTCACCGGCTGGCCGATGATCCCGGACCCGGTCTTGAAGCGCCACCGCTCCGCGCCGGTGCGGGCGTCGAGCGCCTTGAACCACCCGTCCATGGTCCCGTAGAACACGAGGTCTCCCGCCGTGGCCAGGGCGCCGCTCCACACCGGAAAGCGCTCCTTGATGGTCCAGACCTCCTTGCCCGCGATGGGATCCCACGCCGAGAACTCGCCGCGGTGCCCGCCGGGACCGGCGTAGTACTTCACATTGGCACCGACATAGGGGGTTCCGGCGATGTAGTTCGCCTCGGTGCCCTCGAAGTCCATGCAGAGGTTCTGGTGCGGGATGTAGAGCAACCGGGTGCGGGGCGACCAGGCCGTCGGCTGCCAGTCTTTCGCCCCCGGCGCGCTGGGGCAGATCATCCGCACGACGGTGCCGGACTTCGGCTCCTTTTCCGCGACCAACCGGATCCGGCCCGTTCGGAGATCCACGCCGCGGTAGGCGGTGATGAAGTGAAACGGATTGGCGGACAGCACCTCGCCGGTGGCCCGGTCGAGCAGATAGACGTAGCCGTTGCGGTCGGGGTGTATCAGCAGCTTCCTGGGGCGGCCCTGCCACGGCAGGTCGAGCAGGATGTTTTCGTTGATGCCGTCGTGGTCGTACAGATCGTGAGGGCTCAACTGGTAGGCCCAGGCGGCCTGACCGTCGTCCGGGTCGCGCGCGAAGACGGAGGAGGTCCACTTGTTGTCGCCCGGGCGTACATCCGCATTCCATGGCCCGGGGTTGGCGGTCCCGTAGAACAGGAGGTCCAGCTCCGGATCGTAGGAGACGAATCCCCAGACGCTCCCTCCCCCGGTCTTCCAGGCATCTCCCGGCCAGCTCTTGACGCCGAGATCGGCGCCTCGGTCTCCGGGGTAGAAGGGCTTGAATCGCGCCCCGAGCAGCACCTCGCTGTCGGGTCCGGTGCTATAGGCGCGCCACGCAATGTCGCCGGTGGCCGCGTCGAGGGCGGTAATCCAGCCCCTGACGCCGAACTCGCCGCCGCTGTTGCCCACGATCACTTTTCCCTTCACCACCAGCGGAGCCATGGTCATGGACTCGCCCCGGTTGATGTCGCCCAGCCGGGCTCGCCAGATCTCCTTGCCGGTCTCCGCATCGACCGCGACGGTGTGGTTGTCCAGTGTGTTGAAGAACACCCGGCCGTCGGCGTACGCCGCCCCGCGGTTCACCACGTCGCAACAGGCGACACCCTGTGCGGCGGAGAGAGGCTTGGGCTCGAAGGACCAGCGGGTGCTGCCGGGATTGGAGAGGTCGAGTGCGTACAGGATGTTCGGGTAGGGCGTCACCAGGTACATCGTCGAGCCGGCCACGATCGGCGCGGCCTCCTGACCCCGGAGCACCCCGGTGGAGAAGGTCCATGCCACCTTCAACCGCCCCACATTTCCGGCCGTGATCTCATCGAGGTCGCTGAACCGGGTGTTCGCGTAGTTGCGGCCGGCCATGACCCACTGGCCCGCCCCAGCCGCGCCGACCGAATCGGTCGTACCCTGACCTGTGTCGGCCTCCGTGGTGGGCGTGGATTCCATAGTGCCCCGGGAAGACGCGGGATGCTCCGCGGCGCCTCGGGAACAGGCGAGCACCAGAAAGAGAGCACCACCGGCTACGTGCGGAAGTCTGGCCATGGGCGGTCACCCCGTAGGCCGGCCGCCACGATCGGCCGGATGGTGATTGCTGTGTACACGGGAGATGATCGCCCGACCTCGCGGCGCATTCCGCGATCTGGATCACCATGCATCCCACGGGTGTGACCGGTCTCACTCTCCCAGGCGAGGGTGCAACGCCAGCGTCACTTGTCTGGAGGTTTCGGCCTGCGGAAGGGTGGCGCGGTCAGTCCTGCGGAGGCAGCTCGGCCGTGTACACCTCCTCGCGCACCGGACGGAAGCCGCGTTTGAGGTAGTTGGGCAGGGCCGCTGGATGATCCAGGGTGCAGGTGTGCAGCCACACCCTCGCCGGCTTCAGCTGCCACGCGGTCTCGACGGCCCGGGTGAGCAGATGGCCTCCCCACCCCCGGCCCACGAACTCGGGCAGCAGACCGAAGTAGGCGATCTCCACGGACTGGTCGCCGCACGCGCGGAGCTCGAAGTATCCCGCTGGTGCGGCCCCCGAGCTGAGCAGCCAGAGCGAGACCGCGGGATCGGCCAGGTGGCCACGCACCTGCTCCTCCGACCATGAGAGCCGGTCGGTCCAGTGATAGGCCCGGCCGACCTCGGCATAGAGGTAGCGGAAGAACGAGCCCGGACACGCTTCGATCCGCTCGAGCCGCGGGGGCCTCTCCGGTGCTGAGGCCGGACGCAGCTCCTCGGGAGAGCGCATCTCCAGGTACGTGCGGGTGACTTGGACCGACGCCATGGCGGCATACTAGCCGCGGCCGGTTGCCCGCGCCATTCCGGGCAAGACGAAGGCCCCGGCGAGCTCGCCGGGGCCTTCGTCCTGGGGTACAGCCTGCTCGTTACTGCGCGCTCTGCGTGGTGTCCACCGAGGCGCCCGGGTCGGCCGGGACGCTCGGCTCGGAGGTGCTGCTGGTGGTGTCGGTGCCCATGCCGCTGTCCATGCCCGAGGTATCGGCGCCGGTCGACGGCTCGTATCCACCCGTGCTCGAAGTATCCACGCCGGTCGACGGCTCGTATCCACCCGTGCTCGAGGTATC
>CAMPKP010000161.1 GCA_946887295.1 uncultured Gemmatimonadota bacterium
CGCCCTCCCCGGCCGACCGCGAACACTTTCTCGACGCTCAGCGACGCAACCGGCGGTCGAAGCCCCGCGCTTCCTGAGCGAAGCGTCCTGGGGAGCTTTCGCGGTGGCTCAGGGGCGCTGCACTTCCATGACCCAGACGTCACTATGCTGAGCGGGGGCCGTGTAAACGAGGCGATTGCCGTGGATCCCCCAGCCGCCGCGGGACGGCCTGGGTCCCGGACCGTTGAACGTGAGGAGCAGACTGGGAGCTTCCCCGTTCAAGGGGACCCGCCAGAACGTGGCATCCCCCTCCTGATTCGTGCTGCGGGTCAGGATCGACCGCCCATCCGGGCTCCACAGCGGCTGATCGCTGAACACCCCGTAGGGTCCGGCGGAGTCCGTCACCAGGCGCGGCGGTCCCGAGTCCGCCGGCATCATCCAGATCGAGCCACGTATGAGGTTGCTGCTGAAGGAGAGGAATTTTCCATCGGGCGACCAGCGAGGCCACACGCCGCGGTCCAGCCGAAGCTCGGGCGGCTGCCACACCCCGTCGACGCGCTTCGCGGTCCAGATGCCTCCCCTGCTGCTGAAATCGGCGAAGGCGAGCCGCGTACCGTCGGGCGACCACGACGCGGTGGACTCCTGCCGGGGCGACGAGCTCACCCGCTGAATGGGTCCACCGTCCAGCGGCAGCACGTAGACGTCGCGCGATCCACCGCGCCACGAGTGGAAGGCGATCTCCTTGCCGTCGGGAGAAATGTCGGGGAAGAAGTCATCGCTCGGATCGGTGGTCAGCCGTTCCGGGGTCCCGCTCGGAAGTGCCATGCGATAGAGATCCGTATTGCCGCCCAGGTCCGAGTCATAGACCAGCCAGCGGCCATCCGAAGACATGTCGGCCGTTTCCACCAGCTGAACCCCGAAGGTGAGCTGGGTCTCCCCCGAAGCGGTCGCCGGCGGATCGGCCGGGATCGGGATCGACCACGCATTGCTTTCGATCTCGAGACTGGCAAAGGCGAGCCGGCTTCCGTCGGCTGCGAGTGAGATCGTGTGGGCATTCAAGCCGGTCGTCAGTCGAATCGCCGGACCTGTCCTCCGGCCGCCGGACATCGCGGCCGCAAAAATGTCCCGAGGTCCGAAGCGATTGGAGACGAAGTAGAGCCATCGGCCATCGGGCGACCAGACGGGACTCTGGTTGACCGACAGGCTGTCGGTGATCGACGCGACCACGCCGTCGGCGACCCGCACCGTCACGATCTGGCTGGGCGAGAGATTCCCGAAGAGTGACCCCGGCATCATCGAGATGGCGTTGCCCGAGGCGCACGCGATGTACTCGCCACCGGGGCTCCACTGACAGGCATTCGGCTCGAAGAAGCCGGCGATGCCTCGCGACTCGTTTCTCTCATCCCGCACGAAAAGCGAGTCTCCGATGACGTACCCGATCCTCTTGCCGTCCGGCGACCACACGGCCGATGCGACCGGGCTGGTCCGACCGGGAGGCACCTCCGGGCGCTCGGCTCCGCCGGATGCGGGAGCGCTGAACACGCCTCCGCCCTGCAGAAACAGCACCCGGCTGCCGTCGGGCGACCAGCGCGGATGGGACTGGACCTGGGTGGTGTCGTCGGTCAGTGCGAGGCCGCGCCCTCCCGCTACGGAGCGCACGAACACCCGCATGCGGGCGGGCGTGCCGCTGGCGTAGGCGACGCTCCTTCCGTCGGGCGACATCGCGGGCAGCGCCTCGACGGCGGGATCCCAGGTCACCTTGGTCGACTGGCCGAACGTCAGGGGCGCTGGAGGGGCCTTTCCGCTCTCACGCCCCAGCAGGAACGCTGCGAGCAGGAGCACACCCAGGCCCAATCCCGAAAGCACACGGTGCTTGAGGCTGAAGACTCTCGGGTGGTGCCGCTCGGCAGCCTTCCGGCGGTCCTTCGTTCCGTCATGTAAGGCGATCGCAAACTCGGCGGCGGAGCCGAACCGGTCGGCCGGGAGCTTTTCCAGCGCGTTGAGTACCGCATCCTCGACTTCCGGCGGGATCGAATGCCGCCGCGCGATGAGCCGCGCCGGCTTCTCCGACATCACCTTGGCCACGATGGACTGCGCCGTGGGGCCGGTGAACGGCGGCTCGCCGAGCAGCAGCTCGTAGAGCACGCAGCCAAGCGCATACACGTCGGAGCGGGCGGTGATCTCCCGCTCCCCCATGGCCTGCTCCGGGCTCATGTAGTGCGGCGTGCCGAGGCTCATTCCGGTCTCGGTCATCCGGGTGCCGCCGGCCTTGCTGGCGGCCAGCGCGATGCCGAAGTCGGCCACCAGCGCGCTGCCGTCGTGCAGCAGGATGTTCTCCGGCTTGATGTCGCGGTGGATGATCCCGTGTCGGTGCGCGTAGTCGAGCGCGGTGGCCACCTCGGTCGCGATCCGGACGGCGTCGGCCACCGGGAGCTGCTTCTCGCGATTGAGGCGGTCGCGGAGCGACTCGCCCTCGACGAACGGCATGACGTAGAAGAGGAACGACTCGGCCTGACCCGAATCGTGCAGCGGCAGGATGTGCGGGTGCTGGAGATTGGCTGTGGTCTTGATCTCGGAAAGGAACCGCTCGGCGCCGATGACGGCGGCGAGCTCCGGTCTCAGGACCTTGATGGCGACCTTGCGGTCGTGCTTGAGGTCCTGGGCGAGGTAGACCGTGGCCATGCCGCCCGCGCCGAGCTCGCGCTCGATGCGGTAGCGGTCGGACAGGGCGGCGGTGAGACGAGAAAGGGGGTCGGCCATGGACCGCCCCTAACATGTGGCAACGGCCGGTGCGTGGCTAGACGCTGTGCCGCGCCGAAGGCCCGCTCTTGTCATATTCCGATATGGGCATATTTTTCCATCATGGCCCGAGCCGCAACCACGTCGGACGCGTTCAACGCGGTCGCCGAGCCGCAGCGCCGGCGCATCCTCACCCTGCTCAAGGGGCGGGAGCGCTCGGTGAACGAGGTGGCCGGGGCGCTCCGCGTCTCCCAGACCCGCGCCTCCAAGCACCTGCGCGTACTGCGCGAGGTCGGGCTCGTCTCCGTGCGCGAAGCGGGGCGGCAGCGCCTCTACCGGCTCGACGCCCGGGGGCTCAAGCCGATCCACGATTGGGTCGGTGGATTCGAGGAGTTCTGGAGCCAGAGCTTCGATCGACTCGATGCCTACGTGAAGCGACTCCAGCGCAAGGAAGGAGGCGGATGATGGTCGTGGGCAGCACGCCGGCCCCGTCGGATCGCGAGATCGTCGTGACGCGCATCATCGAGGGGCCGCGCCCCCTCGTATTCGAGGCCTACACCGATCCGAGGCACCTCGCGCACTGGTGGGGGCCGAACGGGTTCACGACGACGACGCGCGCCTTCGAGTTCCGCCCCGGCGGCGTGTGGGACTTCGTGATGCACGGGCCTGACGGTACCGATTACCCGAATTGGATCGAATGGCGTGAGATCGAGCCGCCCGAGCGGCTCGTCTTCCTCCACGGCGACCGGCCGGGCGATCCGGGGGCGTTCGTCTCGACGGTGACGCTGGCCGAGCGCGGCGAGGCGACCGAGGTGACCATGCGGGCGGTCTTCAAGACGAAGGCGCAGCGCGACGAAGTGGTCGAGCGCTACCACGCGATCGAGGGCGGCAAGCAGACGCTCGGCAGGCTCGCACTCTACGTGACCACCCTCATCCGGAAAGGACGCTGACGATGCGCAGGCTCGTGATGTGGAACCTCCAGACGCTCGACGGCTACTTCGAGGGCAAGGCGCCCTGGGACCTCGAGTTCCACGAGGCCGCGTGGGGCGACGAGCTGAAGCAGTTCTCTGATGAGCAGATCAAGGAGGTCGGCACTGTGCTCTACGGTCGCGCCACGTACGAGGGCATGGCCAGCTACTGGACCAAGGCCACCGGCCCCACCGCGGATTTCATGAACGACGTTCCGAAGGTGGTGTTCTCGCGCACACTCCAGGCGGCGACCTGGAAGAACACGCGTCTCGTCCGTCGCGACGCAGCCGAGGAGGTCGCGGAGCTGAAGCGGGGCGAGGGCAAGGACCTGTTCGTGTTCGGGAGCGCCAGGCTCTCAGACTCGCTCTTGCGCCGCGGCCTCTTCGACGAGCTCCGTATCTGCGTCGCGCCGGTCGTGCTCGGCACCGGCGTTCCGCTGTTCAAGTCGGGCAGCCCTGGCCAGAAGCTCACGCTGCTGCAGGCGCGCCCGCTGGCCACCAGCGGCGTCATCCTCCGGTACGCGGCGGAGCCGCGGGAGGCGTGAGTATCGAGAGCTACCGAGGATGGCGCAATTCAGGTCCGCCCGTGAGACACCGGCGTGGCAAGCGTGGATCCAGGAACGCCACCGCTATGGTGTAAAGCGCTCGCTGGTCGCGAGGGCAGGCGTGGAGTTGCGACCCCCAACGGCGTACAACAGGCCGCTCACGCCGCCGACTCCGAGCGCCGCGCGAGCAGTGGGCATCGTCCCCCGACTGGTCCACGCGTTGGCGACCGGATCATAGGCTTCGACGGTATTCAGATACGCCGTATTGCGGCCACCGACCACGTACAGCTTGCCGCCAATGATGGCTGCCCCCGCGTTCGTTCGAGCAGTGGGCATGCCCTTTCTGCTGGACCAGGTGTTGGTCGCCGGGTCATACATGTCCACTCGGCGCATCGCGGTGCCCGAGCCGTTGTTTCCGCCCACCACGTAGAGCTTCCCGCCGATCGCCCCGACGACCGGTCGAAAGTGTGTCACGGGGGCCGCCTTCAGCGTGGCCCAGGAATTCGTGGTCGGGTTGTACCGGTGTAGGAGCCCCGCGTCGAGCCGCGCACCCGTGCTGGAGCGGGTGCAGCCGCTGAACACGTAGATCCTGCCGGAGATCACGGCCGAGCCGCCGCATGCGCCGTACGCCGGCATCGAGGCGCGCGTGCTCCACACGTTGGTGCCGGCATTGTAGGCGTACAGCGTCCGGGTCAACGCGCCCGTCGCGTCCTCGCCGCCGGCCAGGTATACGATCCCGTTGAGCGTGACGGCACCGTTGCCGCCCTGTCGAGCCGCCGGAATCGACGCCTTGGTCGTCCATCCGTTGGCAGTCGGATTGTACGCCTGCATCGTCCGGAGCACCGTGCCCGAGGGGTTCGCGCCGCCGATCGCGTAGACCAGTCCGTTCGCGGCCGCCACGGCGAGGGCTCGGCGAGCGGTCGGCATCGGAGCGCGGCTCACCCACGCCCCGGACGTGCCGCGCTTGAGCGTGACCTGAAAGCCGGTGGCGGTCTTCGCGTTGACGGTGACGGTGATCCCGTTGGGCGAGTCGGTGAAGGTCTCGCCCGGCGTCCACATCGCGGCGGCGTCATTCGGGTCGCCATTGTTGTCGACGTCCACTACTCGAGCCGGCCGGCCTGACGGGTCATTGGGATCGACCCTGTGCAGCACCACCGCGTCACCGGGAAGACTGTCGTCGTACCCCACCCGGCGGCGGGCTTCGACCGTGTAGAACTGGCCGGGGGCGTCGGTGATGGGAATGGTTGCCATGAGATAGTTGCCGGGACCTGGCTGGGCGAGGCGCTCCAGCGTGATGATCCTAGTGGTGTTCGGCTCCACCGTGAGTTTCCGGCCTGCGGGGATCCACCCAAGGAGGTCCTTGTGATAGCTGATGGTGTGCTCCGGAACGGCGCTTCCCTCGCGCGGCCAGTACCCCGCCACCCCGCTCATCACGTCCCAATCCGAATCGTAAGTCTGTGTGTATGGGCCGGAGGAGTGCGGGAGTCCGAGGCTATGACCTTCCTCGTGAGCGTAGACGTACCGGTCGGTCGTTCTCCCCTGCAGCCAGGTCATCCCGTAGCTCTTCGTCTGGCCGTCCGCCGGGAGGGTCCAGCTGCCACCCCAGCCACCCGGCTGCCCTTCCACCTGGCCGTTGAACTGCAGGTTGATGCCGTAAAACTGCGGAAAGTAGACATCGGCGTCCGCCGCGGACGTGCAGTCGGCGCCCAGGGCGGAGATGTCCACGCTCCCGTTCGGGAAGTAGTGGGCCATCGGCTGGGGCAGCGTGTACCACCCGACCACGGTACTGCCGGTGACGTTCATCCGGTTGTACGACACCTCACGCCAGTAGTGGTCGAGGCCGGGGTACGACGTGCCCGCCGTCCAGGCGGTATACGTCGCCACCGTGTGGGGCACGGTTGCGACGTCGGAGTACTTACAGAGAATTGTGACAAAGGGGTGGGAGCCGATTTGTGCTGCAGCCGCTTCAGCCCCGGTAGGCCCTGCGACCGGCTCGATCGAGCGGACGTGGAGCCGCCCACCGGCAACGGGGTTCCCATCCACCCGGACTTTACTCCGGTCTAGTCCGCGTGCTCCCCCCCTCCGGGCGACCAGCCCGGAGTCCAGATCGAGTTCGGTGGCATGCCCCTGCGCGTCAATGAGATGGTACCGAACGAGCCCCGGCCGATCTTGCGCTGGGGGGTCAATCCAGACGACATGGAACCACCCCTCCAGGGGACGTGCCGCCGATCCAACGCGCGAGATCTCAGCCGTCGGAGCTGTTGGCTCCTCCCGGCATGCGAGGGCGGCGAGCGCCACCGCGCCCGCGATGATGAGTGATCGTGTATGCATGAGACACTCCCTTCAGCCGCGATATCTGCCGCCGACAGCACCGGCAGGAGTTGAGGCGGTCTTCAGCCGGAGGGAAACTCGGGGCGTTCAGACGGTAGAGAAATATCCGGTGGCAGCTATGAGGAGGAGTGGAATCAGGCGTGAGGAAGCTCTCATCATCGATCCCGCAATTTCCCTGGCGCGGCTTCCATCGGATGTGCCTGATGACGGCGGCGTGCGCGGTATGCAAGAGGTGGCCGCGAAGGGGGAGAACCCACTTAGGAAAGCGATTCTATCGCAGGCGAAACTCGGAGCCGTGAGGGAACCGCTTCACGACCCGGAGCCCTTATCGGTGCTCAGGAGTCCCAGGCGGGGGTGCTTCGGGTCCTCGGGCAGATAGACCGACCCGGTGCCGCGCTCGCGCGACCTCGCCATCGACTCGCTCCGTTGGAGGGACGAGCACCCATGGTCGCAAAATCCACACTCCGCCCGGCGATCCGGGCGACATGGACAAAGGTCGGTCAAAAGTGGAGACTCGTGCGGTGGGCTAACTACAATGGCCAGAGAGGGAATCGAACCCCCGACACGCGGATTTTCAGTCCGCTGCTCT
>CAMPKP010000162.1 GCA_946887295.1 uncultured Gemmatimonadota bacterium
GTCCAGCACGGAGACGGCCTCGAGGTGGTCCATGAAGCGGGGCAGGTTCTCGAAGTTGCGCCAGAACCGGTAGACGTCTCCCCGCGGTCGGCTGATGACGATGCTCTCCTCCACCCGCACTCCCTCGCCGCGGCGCACGCTGGTGAACGGGCTGGAGGGCTCGTCGTCGGCGGCGGTGTTTCGGCCGAGCACCCGGTTCACCGCGCAGCGGCCGCTGAGCGCTCGCCCGAGCAGCGCTCCGGCGACGGGAAGCAGCAGCCGCCTGCCGCGTCGGCGGCGTAGCCCGTACGCCGCCACCGCGGCGGCCGCGACCGCCGAGATCCACCGCTCGCGCCGCCCGACGTTGACGCCGCCTTCGGGCGCCTCCCTGCGGCGCAGGTTCTCCCAGCTCTCGGTCCGGCCGATCCCATCGTAGGTCACCGTCATCTTCTCATCCTCTCCGGCTCGGCCGCGGCTCACGCGCTGGAGCCTTCGGCCGGCGCAATCTGGTTGAATCGTCGCGCGGCCTCGTCACCTCGCCTGGTCAGCCAGGAGGGCGAGAGACCGGATTGGCTGTCCTTGCCCTGCCTGCGTCCCGTGCCCTCGCCCGGGGCGCCGGGCAGCAGCCGGTCGGCCAGGGTCAGCACGGAAGCGGTCAGGTTCGGCGCCACCGCTGCGGCGATCACGGCGACTCGCGCCGCCGCCGGAAACAGCACCTCGGCGTCCCCGCGGCGGGCGGCGCCGAGAATGCGCCGCGCGGCCTCGTCGGCGCTGACGGAGAGGCCGGGAAGCGAGTCGCCGATACTGAACCACGCATACTCGGCCCGGTGCCTGCCGCGGAAGATCGCGTTGCGGGGACTGCCGGTCCTCATCAGGCCGGGAATGGCGGTCGTGACCTTCACACCGTCGCCGGCGACCTCGACCCGAAGGCCCTGGGAGAATCCGAGGGCCGCGAACTTGCTGGCGCTGTAGGGCAGCAGGTGCGGGATGCCGAGCTTGCCACCGATGGAGGTGATGTTGACGATCCGGCCATCGCCGCGCTCCCGCATGGAGGGCAGCACCTCCAGAGTCGGATAGACCATGCCCCAGAAGTTCGTGGCCATCGCCTCCTCGTAATCGGCGACCGCCATCGTCTCGACCGGGCCCACCTCGATGACTCCCGCGTTGTTGACGAGGACATCGATCGCCCCGAGACGCTCGGTGACGGCCGCCACCAGCCGGCGGACCGAGTCGCGATCCTTCACGTCCGCTGTCAGCGCGAGGACGGATGCCCCGATCCGCTCCAGCGCGGCCCGGGCCCGCTCCAGCGCCTCGGGATCGCGGGCGCAAATGGCGACCTTCGCCCCTTCGGCCGCCAGGTCCCGGGCCAGGACCAGTCCCAGCCCCCGCGACCCGCCCGTGACCAGCACGGTCTTCCCCTCGAACGAGTACGGCGCTCGACGAAGGAGCTTCGCGGCCGCCCATCCGGCCAGGGCGCCTGCGGCCAACACACGAACCGGCGAGCTCATTCCGGCGCGCGCTTCTCGCGGGCCCGAGCCTCCTCCTCCAGCCGCTTGTCGTGCTCGCGGTCGTCCAGCAGGGCCGCCGTGCCGTCCCGATCCTCGAGGTTGGCTTTGGTCCTCCCCGGCTCCGTGCGCGGGTTCTCGAAGTCGAGCTCCTCCGCGGGCTCATCGTCTCCCTCGGAGGCCGAGCGGCCCTGCTGCAGACCGAAGCGGCGGCGCTCCTCCTCGCTCATCGTCGCGAACTTGTCGCTCAGATTATCCACCATGCGTCTGGCTCCTCTCGGTGCCCTCGAGCAATGCTTTCAGCCGCCCGAGGTCGTCGTTGACTTTGGCCCTCGGATCGGCGCCGAGAAGCTCGGCCACCGCCTGTCCCGCACCGCCCGCGGGAGGATTGTAACAGAGGCGAAGATCCACCCGGGTGCCCGCCCCCTCGCGCCGGAACCGCACCGTGCCGGCGTTCTCCACCATCGAGCCGGGCAGGCTTCGCCACGTGATGAGCTCGCCGGGCACCTGCTCGGTCATCATCGATTCCCATTCGATCGGCACGCCCCCCGGCCCGCTGACCGCCCACCGCGAGCGCCCGCCGCCGAGATCCCGCACCTCCCGCACGTTCGTCATGAAGCGCGGAAAGTTCTCGTAGTCCGTCCAGAACTCGTACACCCGATCCACCGGGGCGCCGATGAAGAGGCTCTTCTGGATGTCCACCGTCCTGCGGCGCTCCTGGCCGACGCCCTGGGTGGGCTTCCGGGCGTCGCGAAGCTTGGTCCACAGCATCCCGGCGCCGAGCGTACGGGCGGTCGCTCCCACGAGTCCGCGGCGGGCGACGCCGTAGAGGGTCAGCGCGCCTCCGGCCAGCGCGAGGACCCGATCGAGCGACCCGGATCCCGCTCTCCGCCCGAGGGTCGCCGACTGCAGTCCCTGGATGTCGTCGCGGCGTGAGCCGTAGCGGCCGAGCGGAGGCCCGCTGCTCGCAGCTCCGAGGAGCGGCTCGCCGATTCCCCATCCTTCGCCGAAGCGCTCCTGGAGACGGGCCCGCAACCGGTTTCTCCGCTGCTCACCGGTCTCGGGATCCAGCAGATACGCCAGACCCGCGCCCACGGCCATGCCGACCAGCAGTCCTCCCTTGCGCATGCTCGTCACCTCGGAAGGTAAGTGAAGGAAAGCTGCCCTTTTGCAGTGTCAGTTCCGTGAGCGGGCTCACAGGACGAGCGGGGTGCAGGTTGCCGAAAAAAGTGGCACCGGGCTTCACATTCCAGCCGGTCGAACGCGACACCCCGTCGACCTCACGGCCGAGACGCTTTGCCCCACCTGCCGCCGCTCCGCGCGCGGAAGAGGATCGTCCGGCCGCGCGCGGCCATATCTTCCGGGTGGTATCAACCGAAGGGCGAACCATGCGGTCTCATCCCTCTCTCGTGGTCTTCTCGCATCTCCGTTGGAACTTCGTTCATCAACGTCCCCAGCACCTGCTCACGCGGCTCGCCGCGGGTCGCCCCGTGCTGTACGTCGAGGAGCCCGAGCACCACGCCGACGGACCCCGGTGGGAGCCGATGGAGGTCGCTCCCAACGTCACGGTCTATCGGCCGAAGACACCCAGTCGAACGATCGGGTTCCACCCCGAGCAGCTCGCGGCGATGCAGCCGCTCCTGCCCCAGCTCCTCGCGGCGGCGGGCCGCCACCCGATCGCCTGGGTATACACACCCCTGGCGCTGCCGCTGGTGGAGCGGCTCGACCCGGTGGCCGTGGTGTATGACTGCATGGACGAGCTGTCGCTGTTCCTCGACGCGCCGGCCGAGCTGGTCGAGCGGGAGAACGAGCTGCTCGCGCGCGCGGATCTGGTGTTCACCGGTGGACGCAGCCTGTACCGCGCCAAGCGTCACCGGCACGGGGACATTCACTGTTTCCCGAGCAGCGTGGACGCGGCGCACTTCGGCCGAGCCCGGCCCCGCCGTCCCGCGGGGGTGCGTGAGGCGGAGCCGGCCGACCAGGCCGGCATCCCCCACCCCCGCCTCGGCTTCTTCGGGGTGATCGACGAGCGGCTGGACCTGGACATCGTGGCCGCGCTGGCGGACGCCCACCCCGAGTGGCAGATCGTCATGCTGGGCCCCGTGGTGAAGATCGACCCAGCGGTCCTGCCGCAGCGGCCCAACATCCACTATCCGGGGCCTCGCTCCTACGGCGAGCTGCCGGCATATCTGGCGGGCTGGGATGTCTGTCTGCTCCCGTTCGCCCGCAACGATGCCACCCGGTTCATCAGCCCCACGAAGACGCTCGAGTACATGGCCGCGGAGCGGCCCATCGTGAGCACGCCGATCACGGACGTGGCGGAGCCCTACGGTGATATCGTATACCTGGGAAGCACGCCCGCCGAGTTCGTGGCGGCCTGCGAGACCGCGCTGGGCGAGGACGCCGCGGAGCACCTGCGGCGAGTCGGCCTGATGCGGAAGGTGCTCGCCGGCACGTCGTGGGACGCGACCGCGGCGCACATGGAACGACTCGTGACGGAAGCGGTCGGCCGCAATCGTCACGCAGCACTAGTGGAAAGGAAGACGCTGTCGCATGCCACCCAAGCCTATTGAATCGAAGCGCGCCCTCCCGCCGGTCGTGGTGATCGGTGCGGGTCCCACGGGCCTGAGCGCGGCCTACCACCTGGGACCGGAGGCCGTCCTGCTGGAGCAGGAGAATCGGGTCGGGGGCTGGTGCCGGTCCATCGAGGACAACGGCTTCACCTTCGACATGGCCGGGCACATCATGTTCTCGAAGGATCCATACGTGCACCGGCTGTACGAGCTCCTGCTGGGCGACAACGTCCACTGGCAGGACCGCGAAGCCTGGATCTACAGCAAGGAGGTCTACACCCGGTATCCCTTTCAGGGGGCGCTCTACGGGCTGCCGCCGACGGTGATCAAGGAGTGCATCATCGGCGCGATCGAGGCGCGCTTCGGGCCGCTGCAGCCGCGGGCCACCCCGTCCGACGCGGCCGAGACCGACGACTACACCGGCCCCGAGCGGCGGGGGATGTTCGAGCCGCTGATGAAGCAGGGTCGCACCCCCGCCCGGGTCCGGCCACTCTACTCCGGGTCGGAGCGGCGGCGCAGGGTGGCGCACAAGGGGGCGCCGAGGAACTTCGAGGAGTTCATCTACAAGGTCTGGGGCGAAGGCATCGCCCGCCATTTCGCCATCCCATACAATCAGAAGCTGTGGGCCGTCCCCCTGGCCGAGATGGAGACCTCCTGGCTCGGCGGGCGGGTTCCGCTGCCCAACCTGGAGGAGATGATCGAGGGAGCGCTTTCGCCTTCGTCCAAGCCGATGGGACCGAACGCCCGCTTCGGCTATCCGCTCCGGGGCGGGTTCCAGGCGCTGATGGACGGCTTCCTCCCGCTGCTCGAGGGCGAGCTGCGCCTGCAGACCCGAGTCACCTCGGTGTCGCCCTCGCGCCATACGATCACGCTCGACGACGGCAGCGCTCTCGCCTACGCGCAGCTGGTGAACACGATGCCGCTGCCGCGCCTCGTGGAGCTGCTGGGGAGCGAGGCACCTCCCAACGTCCGAAAGGCCGCCGCCGCGCTGCGCCACGTCTCGGTGCGCTGCGTCAACATCGGGGTCGGGCGCGAGGCGCTGACCGAGAAGCACTGGATCTACTATCCCGAGGAGACGGTCTTCCACCGGATCTTCGTCCAGGGCAATGCCAGCCCGCATTGCAATCCGCCGGGCGGGTTCGGACTCACCTGCGAGATCACCTATTCCGAGGCCAAGCCGCTCCCCTGCGACGGCGACGCGCTGGTCCGGCGCTGCATCGAGGATTGTCACCGGGTCGGCATCATCGCGCCCGAGGATCCGATCTGGGCGGCGAACCAGGTGGACCTGCCGGTGGCCTACGTCGTTTACGATCACGAGCGGGCGGAAAACGTGGACCTGATCCGGGCCTGGCTCTCGTCCTGCGACATCGTGCTGGCGGGCCGATACGCCGAGTGGGAGTATTACAACTCGGATCACGCCTTCATCGCGGGGAAGAAGGCCGCGGAAGAGGTGCTCGAGCGACGGCGCGCCGGCAGCCGGCCCGAGGCGGCATCGGTGTCGGGGGGCTGAGGTCTCGCCCACGACGATGACGACCGGGATGCCGGGACGGCGGCCCGAGGACTTCATCTGGGCCACCGGGATCGAGGACACCTTCGTTCCCCAGACCCGCCCGGGGCACCGGGCCCTCGACGAGTACCAGCTCATGGGACACTACGAGCGCTGGCGCGAGGACCTGGCGCTCGCTCGCGAGCTGGGAGTGAAGTCGATCCGGTGGGGAGTGCCGTGGTATCGGGTCGAGCCGTTCCAGCCCGGCGCGTTCGACTGGCGCTGGACCGACGAGGTCATCCCCTACCTGGTGCAGGACCTCGGCATCGTGCCGGTGGTGGACCTGGTACACTACGGCTGTCCGTTCTGGCTTCGGCGGGAGTTCGCCAGCGCGGAGTACCCCTCCGCGGTGGCCGATTACGCCGGCGCGTTCGCCGAGCGCTACAAGGGCCTGGTGCGCTGGTACACGCCGCTCAACGAGCCGATCGTCACGGCGCTCTACTGCGGCCAGCGGGGGCTGTGGCCTCCCTACCTGCGCAGCGAGAGCGGCTACGTACAGATCCTCCTGAAGGCGGTGGAGGGCATCGTGGCCACGGCCGCGGTGCTCCGCGCGGTGGATCCGTCGATCGTGCTGGTTCACGTCGAGGCCAGCGGCCTGAGCCGCACCGCCCGCGAAGACCTGCACGCCGTGGCCCGGGAAGAGCAGTCGCGCACCTATCTCTCCTACGACCTGCTCACCGGGCGGGTCACCCCGGATCACCCGCTCTTCGCCTGGCTGGTGCGCAGCGGGGCGGCCCCGGACCGGCTGGCCGCCCTCAGCGCGCATCCGGCCCCGTTCGACCTCATGGGCCTCAACTTCTACCCCCAGTGGTCCACCACCCAGCTCTACATCGACCGGCGCGGGCGCCTGGCCTATCAGCCGGTGGAGCAGGACGGGGCCGGCTTCACGGAGCTCATCCAGCAATACTGGGAGCGCTATCGAATACCGATCATGGTGACCGAGACCAGCGCCCGGGGCGACGAGGACATCCGGGCCCGCTGGCTCGAGGCGTCGGTCGCGGCGCTGCGGGGGCTCCGGGGGCGCGGCGTGCCGGTGCTCGGGTACACCTGGTTCCCGCTGTTCACCATGATCGACTGGCGCTACCGCTTCGGACGGGGTCCGCTCGAGGAGTACCGCCTCGACCTCGGCCTCTATTCCCTCGACGGCAGCTCGAGCGCCGGCCGCTGGAGGGCCACCCCGCTGGTCGAGCAGTTCCGCAGCTACGTCAGCGATCCCGAGGCGGCCATCGGGACGCTGGCTTCGGCCTGAGCCATGACCGAACCGCTCTCGCGGCTCTGCCGCTCGTTCTGGATCGCGGGATTCGAGTCCGCCTGCCACGTGAACAGTCGCGGCGTCCGGCTCGACCTCGTGGCCGCGACGCAGCACGATCGCGAGGTCGAGGCGGACTACCACCGGATCGCGGAGCTGGGGTTTCTCACCGCGCGGGAGGGGATGCGGTGGCACCTGATCGACCGGCGAGGCGCGTACGACTTCGGCTCGGTGCTTCCCATGC
>CAMPKP010000163.1 GCA_946887295.1 uncultured Gemmatimonadota bacterium
CCTCCAGCCCCTCCACCTCCACCACCGCGTACGGCGGCACCAGCTCCGGAGTGAGGTTGGTCACCAGCGTGCCGAAGCGGTCCACGTACACCACCTGCCCCACGACCGACTTGCCCTCGTAGTGCGGCTCGGTGTAGACCAGGCGCCCGGGCATGCCGGCGAACGGCTCGCCGAGGCTGGCCAGCGCCGTGCCATGAGCGAGTGCGGCCGCCGCGGGAGCGAAGAGGTCGCGGCCATGGAAGGTGGCGGAAGCGCCGTCGGGACTCGGCAGCGAGACGATCTGCACCTCCGCGTCATGCAGCACGAAGGTGAAGAGGCCGTTGTCCGGGCCCACGAAGTAGTGGCCGTGCGCGGCCAGCGCCAGCGCGGCCCGATCGGTGCCCACACCGGGATCCACGACGGCCAGGTGGACGGTGCCCTCCGGGAAGCGGTGCCAGGCTCGTCCCAGCAGGAACGCGCCCGCACGGACGTCCCCCGGCGGCACCGCGTGGGTCACGTCGACCAGCGTGGCGTCGGGGGCGGCGCTCAGCAGGACTCCCTTGACCTCGGCGACATAGGAGTCCGCCGTGCCGAAATCCGTGAGGAGCGTGATGAGGCTCATGGTCCGCCAAGTATAGCCCTCACTCGGTGCGGCTCCGAGAGGGCTTCCCCGCCGTGATCGTCATCTTCAGGTCGCGAGCGGATGCGGACAAGGTTCGGCAACTGCTGCTGGACGGCGGCTACGGCGAGAAGGACGTGGAGGTACGCGACGCTGACGGCGTGCTGAAGGGTACGACGAAGGACCTCGAGGCTCCTAGGCCTGCCGCGCGATCAGCCTCGCAGGATCGGCAGGGCGGCCGAACGCCCGGCGGTCCTGCGCTGGAGCTGGTCGGCGACGCTCTGAAGCTCGGCCGCGGCCGCGCTCTCCGGCTCGGCCACGAGGATGGGGCGCCCGCCGTCCGCCAGCTCGGCGAGGCGGGGCTGCAACGGGATGCTTCCCAGCAGGTCCACACCGAGCTCGCTCGCCAGCCGCCGTCCACCGCCCGAGGAGAAGAGCTCGAGACGGCGGCCGCTCTCGGGATCCACGAAGCCGCTCATGTTCTCGACGATGCCGAGGACCGGCACTCCGACACGCTCGAACATCCGCGCGCCGCGGAGCGCGTCCCCCACCGCCATCTCCTGCGGCGTCGTGACGATCAATGCGCCGGAGACGTGCGTCGCCTGGACCAGTGAGAGCTGCGCGTCGCCGGTGCCGGGAGGCAGGTCCACCAGGAAGTAATCGAGCGGCCCCCATTCCACGTCACGCAGAAATTGCGTCACGATCTTCATGATGATCGGGCCGCGCCAGATCGCAGGGGCGTCGCGCTCCACCAGAAAGCCCAGTGACATCAGCTTGACGCCGAAGGCCTCGAGCGGCTGGATCTTTCCGCCGGTGACCGGCGGGCGCTCGGAGACGCCGAACATGCGGGGAATGTTGGGTCCGTAGACGTCGGCATCCATCAGGCCGATCCGATGGCCCGCGCGAGCGAGCGCGACGGCCAGGTTGGCGGACACGGTGGACTTGCCCACTCCGCCCTTGCCGGAGGAGATCGCGATGATGCGCCCGAGGTTGGGCATCTCGGGCGCCGCCGCCGCCGGCGGCGCGCCCGCCGCGGCCGGAGGGCCGTGGGTGACCTTGGGAGGGCCGCTGGGATTGGTCACCGCGATCTTGACCGAATCGCGCCGCACTCCCTCCACCTCCTGCACGGCCGAGCGGGCCTGGCGCACGAGCGTGGCGGGATCCTCGGGAGCCAGCAGGAAGGTGAATCCGACCGCTCCGTCCGGGCTCACCACGAGATCGCGGATCATGCCGGCGGAGAGGAGATCGTTGTCGAGGCGGGGATTCCGGATTCTGGCGAGCGCGGCGACGACCTTGGCCTCGAGCGACTCGGCCATCAGACCGCCTCCACGTGCCTGACCTCCGGCACCATCTCGCGCAGCCGGGCCTCGATGCCCTGGCGCAGCGTCACCGTGGAAGCGGCACAGCCGTGGCAGGTCCCGCCGAGGCGGAGCAGGAGCACCCCATCGCCCTCGTCGAAGTCCACCACTTCCACGTGGCCACGGTGCGACGCGATGTAGGGCCGCAACGTGTCCAGCGTGCGCTCGATGCGATCAAGCGTGTCCATGTGCCACCGAACGGCTAATTCCTACCACCATAGTCGGCAATATAGGTTCTTCGGGTGGAACTTCAACCGCGGCCGGTGTCGGGACCGCCGTCGCTCCCCAGGTACTCGCGGGCCGCGGCGAGGACGGTGGCCTGCACCTCGGCGAGGGAGCCAGAGATGGCCAGGCCTGCGGCCTTGGTGTGTCCTCCCCCTCCGAACCGCTTGGCGAATGCCGCGACGTCCACCGGCCCGATGGAGCGGAGGGAGACCTTCACCCGCCCCTGGCTCACTTCGCGGAAGAGAAGCGCCATGCGCACCCCGTCGATGGACCGGGGGAACTCCACCACGCCGTCGAGGTCGTCGGAGGAGACGCCCAGCCGCTCGATGGCGCCGGGCGGAACCGTGACCCACGCCAGGCCGTGGTCGGGCTCGACCACGAGCGTCTGCAGCGCCTCGGCGAAGAGCCGGGGCCGGCCCTCGGGCGCGCGGGCGTAGACCTCGGTGTAGATGTCCTCCGGATCCACGCCCGTCTCCAGCAGCTCGGCCGCGACCCTGAGGGTGCGCGGGCGGGTATTGCTGAAGCGGAAGCCGCCGGTGTCGGTGAGGATGGCGACGTAGAGCCCGCGGGCCACGGACTGATCGACCGTCCATCCGTTGGCGACCGCGAGCTCGAACACCAGCTCGCCGGTGGCGGCCGCCTCGGGATCGAGATACCGGGGACCCGGCGGGAGCGCCCCCGCCCCGACGTGATGGTCGATGCAGGCCACCGGCACGCCGCGGCTCCGCACGGTCTCGGCCAGCATGCCCAGCCGGCCGAGGTCCCCGATGTCGAGCACTACGATGAGTTCGGCCCGCCTCAGCTCCTTGACCGCCTCGGCGGTCTTGTCCAGCTCCGGAATGTCCTCGAACAGGAAGGCGAAGCGAGGAGGCGTGGGGGTGGGATTGGTGATCACGACGTCGACGCCGCGGGCCCTCAGCAGGTGCGCCAGCCCCGCCTCGCTTCCCAGCCCGTCGCCGTCGGGATTGACGTGCGTGGTCAGGCACACCCGCTGCCCGGGCCGAAACGCGGCGGCGAAATCCCGGGCCGCCTGAAGCCGGTCGGCAGAGAGGGAGAAGGGCATTCGCGGAAGATGGATGGGAGGGACGCGCGATGGTAGGGCGGAACGGCCGACGGTGCGTGCACGAGCGCGGCGCTCCGGTAAACACCCGGAGCGCCGCTTCCCGCAATGGTTCTACCGTGCTACCTGGCGGCCTGCTGCACCTTCGAGTGGCGCTTCCCGTAGAGGAAGTAGATCGCGAGGCCGAGCGCCATCCACACGATCAGCCGGGCCCAGGTATCAACCGGCAGGCCGAGCATCAGGTAGAGACAGGCGGCGATCCCCGCGAGCGGCACGAACGGCACCAGCGGGGTCCGGAACGGCCGGGGCCGCTCGGGATCGGTGTAGCGCAGCACCAGCACGCCGGCGCAGACGATGGCGAAGGCGAGCAGCGTGCCGATCGAGACCAGCTCGCCGAGGAGACCGATCGGCAGGAGGCCGGCGAAGATCATCGCGAAGCCACCGGTGACCGCGCTGGCGAGCCAGGGCGTCCGGAACTTCGGGTGCACCGCGCTGAAGATCGGCGGCAGCAATCCGTCCTTCGACATGGTGTAGAAGATCCGCGGCTGACCCAGGAGCATGACCAGGATGACCGACGACAGTCCGGCGATCGCGCCGATCTTGATGATCGGCCGCAGCCAGGCGAGCTCCGGGCCCGCGGCGTTGATGCCGACCGCGATGGGATCGGGGACGTTGAGCTGGGAGTAGTGGACGATACCGGTGAGCACGAGTGCGACCGCGATGTAGAGCACCGTACAGATCGCCAGGGAGCCCATGATGCCGATCGGCATGTCCTTCTGCGGATTTCGCGTCTCCTGGGCGGCCGTGGAGACGGCGTCGAATCCGATGTAGGCGAAGAAGATGACGCCGGCGCCGCGGACGATGCCGTCCCAGCCGTACTTGCCGGGGCCTTCCTGCGGCGGAACGAACGGGGTCCAGTTGTCGGCGTTGATGTAGCCGATCCCGAAGGCGATGAACAGCAGCACCACCGTGACCTTGATGACCACCGCGATGTTGTTGAACGTGGCGGACTCGCTGATGCCGATGATCAGGAGGATCGTGATGAGGCCCACGATGAACATCGCCGGCACGTTGAGCACGTGTCCGGTGGCGGACCACCCCTCGGTGAAGAGTCGCCAGATGTTGAGCCCCGCGTCGGGCGGCGTGGTGTGCACGTACGGCGCGGAGGTGTAGGCCTCGGGAATCACGATGCCCAGGTCGCGGAGGAACGAGACCATGTACCCCGACCAGCCGACCGCCACCGTGGAGGCGGCGAAGAGATACTCCAGGATCAGGTCCCACCCGATGATCCAGGCGACGAGCTCACCCAGCGTCGCGTAGCCGTAGGTGTAGGCTGAGCCGGCGATGGGGATCATCGCGGAAAATTCCGCGTAGCACAGTCCGGCGAAGGCGCAGGCGGTACCGGCGAGAATGAAGGAGTACACGATCGCCGGGCCGGCATAGCTCGCGGCCGCCTGCCCCGTCAACACGAAGATCCCGGCGCCGATGACCGCGCCGATTCCCAGCAGGACCAGGTTGACGGGTCCGAGCACGCGCTTGAGACTCTGGTCCGAGGCGACCTCGGCCTGGAGCGCGGACACATCCTTGCGACGGAAGAGACTCATGAGGTGCTCGCGAATATGGGAGATGGTGAGAGGACTGCGCGACAAGCCTTACTGCACGTCAGGCACTGTAGTTCGGTGCTTCCCGCGTGATCGTCACGTCGTGCGGATGCGACTCGCGGAGGCCGGCGCTGGTGATCTGCACCATCTCGACCTCGCACTGGAGCTGCGGGATGGAGGACACCCCGCAATAGCCCATGCCGCTGCGGAGCCCGCCGACCATCTGGAAGATCACGTCGGCCACCGGCCCCCGGTACGGCACCCGCCCCTCGATCCCCTCGGGTACCAGCTTCGAGGGGGCCATCTCGCCCTCCTGGAAATAGCGGTCGGCCGATCCGTCCTGCATGGCGGAGAGGCTGCCCATGCCGCGGATCATCTTGTAGCGCCGCCCCTCCGCGAGGACCGACTCGCCCGGGCTCTCTTCGGTGCCGGCCAGCATGGAGCCCATCATCACGGAGGACGCCCCGGAGGCCAGCGCCTTCACCACATCGCCCGAGTACTTGATGCCCCCGTCGGCGATGATCGGCACGTCGTCGGCGCCGCGCACCGCGTCCATGACCGCGGTGACCTGGGGGACGCCGACGCCGGTGACGACGCGGGTGGTGCAGATGCTGCCGGGCCCGATGCCGACCTTCACCGCGTCCACTCCGCGGCGGACCATCTCTCGCGCGCCCGCCTCGGTCGCCACGTTGCCCGCGACGAGCTGTACGTCGGGGAAGGCCTCGCGCAGCTGGGAGACCGTGGTCAGCACGCCCTCGCTGTGGCCGTGCGCCGAGTCCACCACGACGACGTCGACACCCGCGTCCACCAGGGCTTTGGCGCGCGCCGTGGCATCCGCCCCGCCCCCGACGGCCGCCGCGACCCGGAGCCGCCCGTGCTGGTCCTTGTTCGCGTGGGGGTGCTCGCGGCGCTTGAAGATGTCCTTCACGGTGATCAGGCCCTTGAGGATGCCCTGCGCATCCACCACCGGCAGCTTCTCGATGCGGTGCTGGGCCAGAATGCGCTCGGCGTCGTCGAGGCTGGTGCCCACCGGCGCGGTGATCAGCCGGTCCTTGGTCATCGCCTCCCGGATCGGCTGATCCAGGTTGCGCTCGAACTGGAGGTCCCGGTTGGTGATGATGCCGATCAGGCGCCCCTGTCCGTCCACGATCGGCACGCCGGAGATCTTGAAGCGCCGCATCAGCGCGTACGCTTCGCGGAGGGGCCGGTCGGGCCCCAGCGTGATCGGGTTGAGGATCATCCCGCTCTCGCTCCGCTTGACCCGGTCCACCTCGGCCGCCTGACGCTCGGGCGTCATGTTCTTGTGGATCACGCCGATGCCGCCGGCCCGCGCCATCGCGATGGCCATGTCGGCCTCGGTGACGGTGTCCATGGCGGCGGAGATGAGCGGAATGTTGAGGGAGATCGTGCGGGTAAAGCGGCTGACGGTCGAGACCTCCCGCGGATGGACCGCCGAGTATCGCGGTACCAGGAGGACGTCGTCGAACGTGAGGCCGGGCTTGGGGCGAATGACTGTCATGCGCTCCTGGGCGGCGTCGGCGTCCGGTCCGGATGCACGGCGGCCCGCCCGAGCCCGGTGGGGGCGCCTGGCGGGCCGAAGTTTGGCTGATCCATCTCGAAGACTAGAACCGGGTTCGGGCTAACGCAAGCGCGTGCCGCGCCGGGGTCAACCCTTCCCGCCGCCATGGCTCAGCGAATAGACGTAGGCAGCCACCGCCTTCACCTGCTCCGGCGTGAGAGAGGCGCCACCCATCGGGGGCATCGGGGCCGGAGCCTTCGTGGGCTTCGGGACGCCGGTCTGGATCGTCTTGACGATGGCCTCGTAGCTCCCGTCGGAGTGCAGCCATTCCTTGTCGGTCAGGTCGGCCCCCACCGCCGACCCTTTCCCGTCCGGCCCGTGGCACGCGTAGCAGGTGCCCCCGCCGGCCTGGCCGTGGAAGATGCTGTCCCCGAGCGCGATGAGCTTGGGGTCGCCGGGACCTCCGCCGCCGCCGGACGCGGCGGCCTTGGGCTTCGCCGGCGCTGCGGCTGAGGCCTGGGTGTCTCCGGCCTCCGCCTTGGCAGCCTGGGTGTCGGGCGCGGTCCCGACGGCGCCGGTGGTGTGGGTGTCCGCGGCCGCCGGAGGCGTCGCCGCGGCACCACCTGTCGCCGCGGCACCACCTGCCGTAGAGCCGGCGTCGGCGTCCGACCC
>CAMPKP010000164.1 GCA_946887295.1 uncultured Gemmatimonadota bacterium
CCGGCATCAAGGCGATCGACGCGATGATCCCGATCGGCCGCGGCCAGCGCGAGCTCATCATCGGCGACCGCGGCACCGGCAAGACCGCCATCGCGGTGGACACCATCCTGAACCAGCGCGGGGCCGGGGTGATCTGCGTCTACGTCGCCATCGGGCAGAAGCGCTCCACCGTGGCGACGGTGGTGGAGCGGCTCAGGGAGGCCGGCGCGATGGAGTACACCATCGTGGTGGTCGCGTCCGCCTCGGACCCCGCGCCGCTGCAGTACATCGCGCCCTACGCCGGCTGCGCCATCGCCGAGTACTTCATGTACGAGGAGGGGAAGGCGACCCTCTGCGTCTACGACGACCTCTCCAAGCAGGCCGCGGCCTACCGGCAGCTCTCGCTCATTCTCCGCCGCCCGCCCGGACGCGAGGCGTACCCGGGCGACGTGTTCTACCTCCACAGCCGGCTGCTCGAGCGCGCGGCGAAGATCTCGGAGGACAAGGACGTGGTGCGGCTCGACCCCCGGATCAAGAAGCCGGGCGGGTCGCTCACCGCGCTTCCCATCATCGAGACCCAGGCCGGCGACGTCTCGGCCTACATCCCGACCAACGTCATCTCGATCACCGACGGCCAGATCTTCCTCACCACCGATCTCTTCTTCTCCAACGTCCGTCCCGCGGTGGACGCGGGCATCAGCGTGAGCCGGGTGGGCGGGAACGCCCAGATCAAGGCGATGAAGCAGGTGGCGGGTCCGCTCCGGCTCTCCCTGGCGCAGTACCGGGAGCTGGAGGCCTTCGCCCAGTTCGGATCCGACCTCGACGCCGCCACCCAGCGCCAGCTCAACCGGGGCGCCCGGCTGGTGGAGGTGCTCAAGCAGCCGCAGTACCAGCCGGTGCCGGTCGAGAAGCAGGTGGCCATCATCTACGCGGTGACCAACGGCTACCTCGACGACGTGAAGGTGGGCGAGATCCGGCAGTGGGAGCGCGACTTCCTCGAATACCTCGAGGCCTCGCATCCCGACCTGCTGAAGGACATCTCGGCCAAGAAGGCGCTGGACGATGACATCACCGCCCGGCTGAAGGCGGCGCTCGCCGCGTTCAAGCCGCTCTTCCAGGCCGACTGATGGCCAAGGGCCAGCAGCTCAAGGGGCGGATCCGCTCGGTCCAGAACACCCGGAAGATCACCCGGACCATGGAGCTGGTCTCCACCTCCAAGCTGAAGCGGGCGCAGGACCGGGTGATCGCCGCCCGGCCCTACGCCGAGGCGCTGCGCGAGGTGATCGGGGACCTGGTGACGCCGGAGCTGGCCGAGCGCTTTCCGCTGCTCCGGCGCCCGGCACCGCCCGCCAAGGGCGGCCCGACCCGCGCGGCGGTGATCCTGCTCACCTCCAACCGCGGGCTCGCCGGTGCGTTCAACTCGAACCTGATCAAGGAGGCCCGGCGCCGGATCGAGACGCTCGAGGCCGGCGGCTACGCGGTCGAGCTGTACGGCGTGGGCAAGAAGGGAATCGGCTTCTTCCGCTATCTCGGGCGGAAGTTCGCGCTGGAGCGCACGGACATCGGGGACAAGCCGAGCGTCGATCACGCCGCCGCGATCACCGAGCCGCTGATCGAGGCCTATGCCTCCGGGGAGCTCGCCAGCGTGGACCTGGTGCACGCGCAATTCGTCAGCGCGCTCACCACGCCGCCGACGACCGTCAGGATCCTCCCGGTGGAGACCGGGACGGCCGGTGCGCCGGGGCAGGGAGCCGACCGCCCGGCGCACGACTACATCCTCGCGCCCAACGCGGAGGCGATCCTCGAGCAGCTGCTGCCGCTCTACGTCCGGAACGCGGTGTACCGCGGGCTGGTCGAGACGGCGGCGGCGGAGCACGGCGCGCGGCGGACCGCGATGAAGAACGCGACGGACAACGCCGGGGAGATTCTCGAGGTGCTCAAGCGCACGTACAACCGCCAGCGGCAGGCCAGCATCACCCAGGAGATCGCCGAGATCGTCGGTGGTGCGGCGGCGTTGCAGGGGTAGGGAGCTCAAGTCAGACAGCGGGCCGTCGTCACCCCGAGCGCAGCGAAGGGGGCGGAGCCCGAAACCGGGAACGAGAGAGAGCATAATGGCCACAGCGATCGCAACCGAAAAGAAGAACGCCGCCGGCACCGCGGCCCGCAACATCGGGCGGGTGGTCCAGGTCATCGGCCCGGTGCTCGACGTCGAGTTCGAGCCGGAGCACCTGCCCGAGATCTACAACGCGCTCGAGCTCGAGGACTCCAGCGGCGGCTTCCACGTCCGGGTCACCGCCGAGGTGCAGCAGCACATCGGCCAGAACCAGGTTCGGGCGGTGGCGATGAGCTCGACCGACGGCGTGAGCCGCGGCATGAAGGTCACCGACACCGGGCACCCGATCACCGCGCCGGTGGGGAGCGCGCCGCTGGGCCGCATCCTCAACGTGCTCGGCGAGCCGGTGGACGGCGGTCCCCCGCTCCCCAAGGACGTCGAGCGCTGGCCGATCCACCGCGAGGCTCCGAAGTTCACCGACATCGAGCCCAAGACCGAGGTCTTCGAGACCGGCATCAAGGTCATCGACCTCATCGCCCCGTTCGTGAAGGGCGGCAAGATCGGCCTCTTCGGCGGCGCCGGCGTCGGCAAGACGGTCGTCATCCAGGAGCTGATCAACAACGTCGCCAAGGGACACGGCGGCAAGTCGGTCTTCTGCGGCGTGGGCGAGCGGACCCGCGAGGGCAACGACCTCTACCTCGAGTTCCAGGAAGCCAAGATCCTGGACAACGTGGCCCTGATCTACGGCCAGATGAACGAGCCGCCGGGCGCCAGGCTGCGGGTGGGGCTCACCGGCCTCACCATCGCGGAGTACTTCCGCGACGTCGAGGGCCAGGACGTGCTGCTCTTCATCGACAACATCTTCCGGTTCACCCAGGCCGGCTCCGAGGTCTCCGCGCTGCTGGGCCGGATGCCGAGCGCGGTCGGCTACCAGCCGACCCTGGCCACCGAGATGGGCGACCTGCAGGAGCGGATCACCTCGACCACCAAGGGCTCGATCACCTCGGTGCAGGCGATCTACGTGCCGGCGGACGACCTCACCGATCCGGCGCCGGCCACGGCCTTCGCCCACCTGGACGCGACCGTGGTGCTCTCCCGCGCCATCTCGGAGCTGGGGATCTACCCCGCGGTGGACCCGCTCGACAGCTCGAGCCGGATCCTCGATCCGCAGTTCATCGGCGAGCGGCACTACAACGTCGCCATCGGCGTGCAGCGGACCCTCCAGCGCTACAAGGCGCTCCAGGACATCATCGCGATCCTGGGCATGGACGAGCTCTCCGAGGAGGACAAGCAGATCGTCGCGCGGGCCCGCCGGGTGCAGCGGTTCCTCTCCCAGCCGTTCTTCGTGGCGGAGCAGTTCACCGGCTTCCCCGGCAAGTACGTGAAGCTCGAGGAGAGCATCGCCAGCTTCGAGCGCGTGCTCTCGGGCGAGTTCGACCACCTGCCCGAGCAGGCGTTCTACATGGTCGGCGGTATCGACGAGGCCGTGGCCAAGGCGGAAAAGCTCGGTAGCTCGTGATGCAAGTCACGGTGATATCTCCCGATGCGTCTATGTTCGACGGTGAAGCGGACGCGGTGGTCGCGCCCGCGTATGACGGCGAGGTGGGCATCCTGCCGAACCATGCACCGTTCATGACTCTCCTGGGAGCAGGGACGCTGACCATCCGCCGGGCCGGGACCGCCAGCCGGTTTGCCGTCAGAGGTGGGTTTCTCCAGGTCGTGGACAATCGCGTGCGAATCGTCGCCGAACACGTACAAGGAGAGTCTCATGCGTCGTAGCGTCTGTGGTAGTGGGATCCTGGTGATCGCCATACTCGCCGGCACGGCCATGCCGGCGGTCGCCCAGGAAACCGGAACCCCGGTGTTCAAGGCCCCGTACCGCGCCTTCGAGAACCATGAGATCGGCGCGTCGCTGTCCGACCCGGGCGAGGGGGTCAGCTTCGCGCTCGAGGGCTTCTACCGGTACGGCAAGGGCCCGCACGATTTCAGCGTGCGCAGCGGCTTCGCCGATTCCGACGGGGACGGCAGCATCTTCCTGATCGGCGGCGATTTCAGAACCCAGGTCATCAACTACAGCGAGACCTTCCCGCTCGACGGAGCGCTGACCATCGGGCTGGGCGGTCTCTTCGGTGAGGGCGACGACGTGTTCCTGCTCCCCGTCGGCGTCTCGCTGGGGCGGCGCTTCGACGTCGAGGGCTCCTCTACCACGTTCGTCCCGTATGTCCACCCGAACATCGTCCCCGTCTTCGGCGGTGGTGACGACGACGTCGAGTTCACCCTCGGCCTCGGCGTGGACATCCGGTTCGGCGAGCAGTGGGCCGTGCGCGCCAGTGGCGGCCTGGGCGACATCGAGGGGGTAGGGGTCAGCCTCGCGTACCTGCGCTAGTCCCGTACGCATCCCGACGCCCGGCCGCGGACCTCCGCGGCCGGGCGTCGGTGCGTTCGCTCGAATCGGTTGACATACTTCGAAGCCCCCGAGTAGCTTGCGGCGCCGTTCGTGGGGGGTAGCCAACCGCCGTTCGCCGGAGGATCCACTATGAAGCAGGCCGTGCTCGGAGCCGTGGTCGCGGCCGCCCTGATGGGCGGTGCGGTGACGACACAGGCCCAGGTGCGCGGCCTGCCGGTGTACAACAGCGGTGTGCCCCGAGGCATCGGGATCCATGGGGACGTCGGCTTTCCCAACGACGAGGCGGGCGGCGGCACCGCGTACGGCGTCACGGCCAAGTCGGGTTTCGGGCCGTTCGGCGCCACGGCGACCCTGGCCACCTACAACCCCGATGGTCCCGGCGGGTCCGACCTCTCGGTCGGCGCCACGCTCAACTATCGGCTGTTCGGCGGACCGCTGGTGCCGCTCTCCGTCACGCTTCAGGGCGGCGTGGGCTACGCCAAGCCCGAGAGCGGGTTCCTTCCCGGCGAGGACGTACACGACTGGCACTTCCCCATCGGTCTCGGCTTCGGCCTGGTCATTCCGAACCCCATCCTCGCGATCCGGCCATGGCTCGCGCCGAGGCTCGACATCGTGCGCACGTCCGTCGCCGGCGACAGCCGGACGGACACCAACTTCGGCCTGAGCGGCGGCCTGGAGCTCAACATGCTCAGCGGCTTCGGCGTGCACGCCAGCTACGACGCGGTCTTCGCCGACGGCGGGACGCCGGGCGTCTTCGGCGTCGGGGCCCACTACACGTTCAGAGTCCCAGGCCTGTGAGGCTGACGCGCCGGGCGCCGCCGGCGCTGCTGATTCTGCTGCTGCTCGCCGGCTGTGCCCACACCTTCGACGCGACCACGCTGGGCGTCCCCGCCACGATGGCCTCGCCCGCGGGCCAGCCCGCGCAGGGCGACCGCTTCTCGGTGACCAGCAAGGCGGTCTTCGGATTCTGGGGATTGCTGCGGTACAAGGAGCCGTCCCTGCGGAAGGCGCTGGCGGCTCAGCTCGTCGGCGGCGGCGGCATCGCGGACCTGCGCATCAGGGTCCGCAGCCGCTGGAGCGACGTCCTCATCACCGGCCTCACGCTCGGTCTGCTCGTCCCCCGCTCGGTGACGTTCGAAGGGGTCGTGACGAAATAGCGTCCGCGAGCATCACGGCCGACCGGCGCGACCCTCCCCGCCCGCGCTCCACCACATCCCTGGCCCGCTCGCCCTGACTCGTCCGGGCAGCCGCGTCGTCGATCCAACCGGTCCACACCTGATACAGCTCCTGGCTCGCAGGTCGCGCGCCGGTGAGCGCGGCCGCCCCGCCCCCCTCGAGCAGCAGTGCCGCGTCCCGACTCTGGTGCCAGCGGGGCCCGAAGGCCACCGGGATGCCCCAGGCCGCCGGCTCCAGCACCGAGTGGAGCCCGGCGGTACCGAACCCGCCGCCGACGTAGGCCATCCCCCCCGCGCCGTACAGGGTCGCCAGCGCGCCGACCCGGTCCACCAGGAGCAGGGGCGCCGGCTCCGTGGCCCGGCTCAGCAGCACGGGCTCCGGCAGCCGCGCTCTCCGCGCGGCCTCATTCACCTGGGCGAGGTGGGCCGCCGTAGGCTCGTGCGGCACCAGGATGAGCCGCGCCTCGGGCCGAAGGGCTCGCACCCTCGCGAACGCCTCGAGCAGCACCGCCTCGTCGGGGGACCAGGTCGAGCCGGCGACCATCGTGGGCGCCCCACGGCCCAGGCGGAGCAGGGGGTCGTCCCGGTCGATGCTCCCGATCCGCTCCATCACGCTGTCATAGCGAGGGTCGCCGAGCACGCGGATGCGAGACGGATCGACACCCAGCCGGGCGAGGCGGCCGGCGTCCTCCTCCGATACGGCGGCCGCCAGCCCGACGGCGCGATACCCCTCCCTGAGGAGGGTCCGTGCGGGCCAGCGGAGCCGCCCGCTGCCCGGGCTCACCGTCGCCGCCACGATTGCCACCATCGCGCCGCGGCCGGCCGCCCGGGTGGCCAATTCGGGCCAGAGGTCGAGCTTCGAGAAGACGAGCAGGGTCGGCCTCAGTGCATCGAGCAGGTGATCGGCGGCGGCGGGGAGGTCGTAGGGAAGGAAGTCCGCGACGTCCACGGGCAGCCGGCGCGCCAGCCCCTCGGCAGACGGGCTGTAGTGGGTGTAGACGTATTGGGCGTCCGGGTGCCGCTGCCGCAGCTCGAGGAGCACGCTCTCCGCCTGGAGCCCCTCCCCGACCGAGGAGGCGTGAAACCAGACCAATGGCACGTCGGGTAGTCGCCCGCGGGCGCCCCACGCCCGCAAGCGGTCCACCGCGCCCTGTCGGCCACGGTTGCCGGCCCGCACCTTGGCATCGATGACGCCGACGACGGGGGCGAGCGCCGTTCCGACACGCGCCACGAGGCGGTAGGTCCAACTGGTACCGGGCATAAGC
>CAMPKP010000165.1 GCA_946887295.1 uncultured Gemmatimonadota bacterium
GACGGGAGCGCGGTGTCCCGCCCTCTGCTGGTCGGGATGGTTGACACGCAGCCGATGAATTCCGGCAAATAGGACGGCTGGATCGGCAGGCCCCGGGAGCCCTCCTGCCCCTGCAGGTAGGGTTGCAAGTCGCCCTGCCGCGGTTGCTCGTCTCCCTGCGCGAGGACCGCGGGGGACACCGGCGAAGTAGCTAATCCGACCAGCGGCCTCAGCCTGCCAGGCCACCCACTCACGCCGAGCCTGCGTGTGCCCCGCGTCCGATGTCGCCGACAGCCAACCCCACCGGCAGTTTCTCCTCCTCGCCACCGCTCGCACTCCGCTGTTAGCAAAAAGATCGCTCGCCTGCCGTTGAATCCTATGTAGCCAGACATCTCCCGGCACATCGGACACTCTATGCGTCTCGAGCGGTCATCGCGATCCCGGTCACTTCGAGACCGGGACGCCAGCAGTATGGCGGTAGCCGCAAGTCCATACCCGGGCCAGACCACCCGAGATCCATGGCCATGAGCCCCCGCGCGGAGGCTGGGCGAATCGGTACCATCGGGCTGACGGACGCGAGACCCGCGCTGATCCGGCCGGTCCGCGACCGCCTCATTTCCGCATTTTCGGGAGCGCTGGTCTTCCTGGCTGTCGTTCTTCCGATGGCGGTGCTCCTGGGCCAGTTGCTCGTGTCTGCAGCACTCGCCTCGGAGATGATCGGGTGGTGGAAGGAGGCGGGTGTGCTGATGCCGGGACCGGAGGGGACGTGGATGGGCTGGGCACCTGCAAGATGGCCCCAGCGATGAGGGCGCGCAAACGCCGAACTAACGGCCGACAAGTACGATGTCAGCTGGTTGATCGAGGAAGGTCTCGCTTCGATTGACGATTGGAGCACCGATCGGCCCGGCGGCGGTGCCGCCGCATCTCGCTCGACCTACGTGTGAGGAGTCCCATCAATGCGCCGCGCCGTTCGTGGACCGGGTTGTTCGCCCTGGGTCTGCACCTCAGGAGGTGCGCACGGGTAGATCGCTGGCCCGAATTGTCTTCATGAGTGAGCGGGACGGGAATCAGGAGATCTATCTCATGAACCCCGACGGCAGCGGGCAAACCCGGCTTACCGCGCACCCCGGCATCGACACCCGGCCGAGCTGGTCGCCCGGCGGCACCCGCATCGCGTTCAACAGCAGCCGCGATGGGGATTTCAAGGTGTTCGTCATGGACGCCGACGGGAGCAACGTCGCCCGGATCACCAATCATTCGGCCGGCGAGGGCTATCCAACCTGGCGACGCTGAAGCGCAAGCGGGAGTGACAACCCATAGGCCTCGGCCGCGAGTCTCACCCCTGGTCGCGGGCCAACCGGGCACCACCACACAGAAGGAGCAGAGTCATGCGCATTACTCGCACGTTCTCCGCGCTGCTGGCGCTCGCGGCGCTCGGCGCACACGACGTCGTGGGGCAGAGTGCCCCGTACACCGAGGGGAGCGTATGGAATCTGACCTTCATGCGGGTCAAGCCCGCGATGGGAGACCGGTACTTGAATGACCTCCGGGCCACCTTGGCCCGGAGCTTCGCGGAAGCCCAGCGCCAGGGACTAATCCTCTCCTGGAAGCTGCTTCGGGCGTCGGCGGCCACCCGGGACGACTGGGACATGATGATCATGGTGGAATACCGGAACATGGCGGCGCTCGACGGACTTCGCGAACGGAATGAGCCCATCGCACAGAAGATCGGCGCTACCCCGGAAGAGCGGCAGGCGCAAGCGGTGGCGCGGACCGAGCTTCGTGAAATCATCGGCTCAAAACTGGCACGGGAGCTGGTACTCCGCGATTCGACCGTGACGCGCGCGACGAAGTGAAACTGGACCAGGACGTCCGGTGGCCTTGAGCTTGGCGCGGCCGGTCCAGCGAAGGGCAGTGGCGCGTGGCGCTCTATGTCTGGAACACGCGCCGTCCAGAGAGCTAGAGCGCGCCGATTGCACGCATTGCCGCGGGGGATACCCGTCGGGGCTGCGGGAAAGTGTGGACGCCGAAGGATTCTCCCCGCCAATCTCTCGATAGGAGACAGCCTCATGCGACTCAACACCTTGCTGCTCATCGCTGGCCTGCTTGCATTGGTCTTCGGTCTCGGCTTCCTACTCATACCTGCCACGCTTCTCCCCCTCTACGGAGTCGAGCCTGGTCCGGCAACAGTGCTGATGTCTCGCTTCTTCGGTGCCGCGCTGATGCAGCTCGGAACTGCCCTCTATTTGGTACGTGAGGCTCGAGAGCCAGGGACGCAGCGTGGCCTGGTGATCGCTGGAGTATTTGGCTCCTTGGCCGGGCTGACGGTAGCCCTCATGGGGCAGCTAAATGGGTTGGTGAACGCGATGGGCTGGTCTACGGTGCTTATCTACGGAGCGCTACTACTAGGATACGCGACTGGCCTGCGGGGCCGGCCAGCCGCTGCCTAGGCGTCCAGGAAGCAGGATGAGTCTTGGTATTCTCAACTAGTCCCTCGTTCTACGTGCGCTCGGTCCACGACGACCTCGGACACCAACGTCTCAGGGGGGCTGGCATACACGGCGCACGAGGGCGATATCGTGCGGGCGGGAGGGTCTCGGTCAGCATGTCGAGTCCCGGCGCCTACCAGTGGCTCGGATGGGGCCGCGTCAGCCCGCGCGCCTAACGGACCATCCCAGTCGAACTGCCTTTCCCCTTCAAAATCAGACGCATCGCGCTCAGAGACGTATCGCGTACTTCGCATAACGAACACGGCATGTGCCCGACCAGTTTGTGCTTGTGGCGCCTGCGGCATACGGTCGGCGTAGGTTCCGTGCAGGTATGTGAGGTACACCATGGCGGCCATCGCAAGGGTCCAGACTCCATAGGCGCCTGAACGCACAAGTCGCTGGGACATCTCTCCCTCTCCATTCGTTGTGCGGGGGTGACCCGACTCCACGGCTGTAGCAATCCGATTTGACCCATTACCCGGGAGCCGACGCCTTGCCCGTCCGGGGCGGCGGGGTAATCCTTCTCCCCCGACCCCTCTCCTCACCCGATCCATCATCGACCATGGCCAGCAACGCCTCCTTCGATATCTCCACCGGCGCCGACCTGCAGGAGGTCGATAACGCCGTGAACCAGGCCCTGAAGGAGATCGGGCAGCGATACGACTTCAAGGGCACCCACTGCACCATCGAGTTCGACCGCCCCAAGGCCGAGATCCGGCTCGCGGCGGACGACGAGTTCCGGATGGAGTCGCTGCTCGATGTGCTCCAGACCCGGATGATCAAGCGTGGGGTGCCGGTAAAGAATCTCAAGATCGGCGACCTGATCCCGGGCACCGGGCAGTCGGTGCGCCGGACCGTCAGCCTCACCCAGGGAATCCCGCAGGATGCCGCGAAGAAGATCGTCAAGGCGGTCAAGGACGGCGGGTTCAAGAAGACCCAGGCCTCGATTCAGGGTGACGAGATCCGGGTGACCAGCCCGTCGAAGGACGAGCTGCAGTCGGTCATGGCCATGCTGCGGGCCGGCGACTTCGGCATCGAGCTCAAGTTTGGCAATTACCGCGGCTGAGCGCCGCGTCCTCGGCGGCGCGGCTCTCGCCGTCGCGGTGGCGCTGGCTGCGCTCGGCAGCTGCACGCCGGCGGGGCCGCCGGGGCAGCCGGCGCCGGAGCCGGGCGGCGAGCCTCCGACCGAGCAGCCGGGTCGACCGACACCCGAGGCGCCGCCCGCGCGGAAGGCCGAGCCCGGCGTGGAATCGGCCGAGCCCCGGCTCCGGATCGGGCTGGCGGTCGGCGCTCCGTCGGCGATCATTGGTGGCGGCTCCGAGCTGGTGGTGACCGATCCCAGCGGCGCGGTCCTGGCCGCGATTCCGGCCGGCGAGCAGTGGCGGGTCGTTCCCTCAGGCACGGGCGTGTCGGTGCAGCCTCCCGGGCGGATCGGGTCCACCCCTTCCGAGATGATCGCGGTCACCGCCACCGATTCCTCGCAGCAGGTGCGGGTGAACGGCCGAGCCTACCGAGGCGTCGTCGAAGTCGTACTTGATACCGGCGGGATCACGCTGGTCAACCGGGTGCTGCTCGAGTCCTACCTGCTCGGCGTGGTCTCAGCCGAGATGGGACGCCGCAATCCCGCGGAGTTCGAGGCGCTCAAGGCGCAGGCCGTGGTCTCCCGCACCTACGCGCTCCGGAACCTCCGCCGGCGCGCGGCTCTGGGGTTCGATCTGCATGCCGGCGTCGCCGATCAGGTGTACGTGGGGAAAGGATCGGAGACCCCCGAGGGACTGGAGGCTGTGGGCTCCACCCGCGGCATGGTGCTCACGTACCTGGGGGCGCCGATCGACGCCTTCTATTACTCGACCTGCGGCGGGCAGACTGCCGATGGGGTGGAAGCGTTTCGCGCGGCCTCGCGCCCGTACCTGCGCTCGTTCCCCGACGTCGACGAGCACGGCGCCGCGTACTGCCGCATCTCGCCGCGCTATCACTGGCGGGAGGAGTGGACCGGGGATGCTCTCCGGGCAACCCTGAGCCGCACGCTGCCTGCGGCCGCCGGAGTGCGCGCCGACCGGGTCCACGACGTTCGCGACGTCTGGGTGGCGCAGCGCACGGCCTCCGGCCGCGTCGGGCGCCTCGCGATAACGCTCGGCGCGAACCAGGTGATGGTGGACGGTCCCGCGGTTCGGCAGGTCCTGCGTCCCGCTTCCGGCGATCTGCTGCGCAGCGCCGCGTTCACCCTGACCTCCAGCGGCTCCGGCAGCGGCATCACCCGGCTGGTGGCCGAGGGCAGCGGGGCGGGGCACGGCGTCGGGCTCTGCCAGTGGGGCGCGGTCGGGCGCTCCCGCGCCGGCCAGGATTTCCAGCGCATCCTGGCGGCGTACTACCCCGGTGCGGCGCTCCAGCGTCTCTATTGAGGAGGATCGCATGACGGCCAGCCGGTCCGGCGGCGAGCGGCTCAGGGTCGGGGTCATCGGTGGCGGTGCGATCACCCAGGTCGCCCACCTGCCGGTGCTCAAGAAGCTCAAGACCATCGAGGTGCAGGCGATCTGCGACACCGATCTGCCCAAGGCCCGTGCGCTGGCGGACCGGTTCGCCGTGAAGGACGCCTTCGACGACATCGAGGACCTCCTCCGCTTCGAGTCGCTCGACGCCGTCGTCATCTGCTCCCCCAACCATCTGCACGAATCCCACATCCTCGCCGCGCTCTCGGCGAACCTGCACGTCCTGGTGGAGAAGCCGCTCGCGATGTCGGCGGCGAGCGCGCAACGGATCGTGCGCGCGGCGGAGAAGCGGGGCCGGGTCGTGATGGTGGGGATGAACCACCGCTACCGGCCCGACGTGCAGATCGTCCGCAGCTTCGTGCAGAGCGGCGAGCTGGGGACGATCGAGAGCATCCGGGGAAGCTGGCACATCTTCCGGCCCAGCCGCGCCCAGCTCGGCTGGCGGCAGAAGCGCGACCAGGCCGGCGGCGGCGCCATGATGGATCTGGGGCTCTCGATCCTCGATCTCGGCCTGTGGCTCGGTGGAAATCCCGCGCCGGTCCGGGTGAGCGCCAGCCTCGACGTGAGCGGCAAGGAGCGAACGGTCGAGCAGTCGGGCAGCGCATTCGTGGTCTGCGAGAACGGCATGTCGCTCTTCGTGGACGTGACCTGGCGTCACCTGGGCGAGGGCGAGAGGTTCGGCGTCGGGCTGCGCGGCAGCAAGGGCAGCGCCGCGATCAACCCGCTCACGGTGTGGAAGGAGATGCACGGGGTGCCGGTGGATGTGTCCCCCACCGGGTCGGTGAGCAGGGAGAATGCCTTCACCGCCTCGTACCGCGCCGAGTGGGCGCACTTCGAGGCGGCGCTGGCCGGTGAGGCCAAGGTGCCGTCCCTGCAGGACCACGTAGTGCTGCACCGCGTGGTGGACGCCATCTACCGATCGGGGCAGGACGGACGAGACGTGGAGCTGTGAGGAGGGCCGGATCCATCGCGCCGCTCCTCGCGGCGCTGCTCGTCATGCTCGCCCCCGGCCGGGCCCTGGCACAGCCGGAGCCCGAGCCTCACCCCGGGGCCGCGCCTCCCGGCTCGGAGATTCGGGTCTATCTGGTGACCATGGGCCCGGGGGCCGCGGTGTGGGAGCGGTTCGGGCACAACGCCATCTGGATCGACGACCCCGCGGTCCAGTCCGACACCGCCTACAACTACGGGCTCTTCGATTTCGGGCAGGAGAACTTCCTGCTCCGCTTCATTCGAGGGCAGATGTGGTACTGGATGGCCGGCTTTCCCGCGGAGCCGTACATCCGGACCTACCTGCAGGACAACCGCTCGGTCTGGCTGCAGGAGCTGAACCTGCCGCCACGGGCCCGGCTGGAGCTGCGCGACTTTCTGCGATGGAACGAGCTGCCGGAGAACCGTTTCTACCACTACGACTACTACCGCGACAACTGCTCCACCCGGATTCGAGACGCGATCGACCGGGTCACCGGCGGCGCGATCGCCGACCAGACGGCCTTCCGCCCCACGGGCAGGTCCTACCGCTTCCACACCCAGAGACTCACTGCGAACGATCCGCTGGTCTTCACCGGCCTGCTGCTCGCGCTGGGACAAGGGGTGGACCGCCCGATTTCGGCATGGGAGGAGATGTTCCTGCCCATGGCGCTGCGCGAGCACGTGCGCGGGGTGACCGTGACCCGCGAGGACGGCGCCCAGGCGCCCCTGGTGACGAGCGAGCGCACCATCTTCGAGTCCACCGCGCCGCCGCCGCCCGCCGAGCCGCCCTCGTGGCTCCATTGGTATCTGCTCCTCGGAGCGGTGGTCGGCGGGCTTTCGATGCTGCTCGGGAGAGCGGCGCGGTGGACTCGAAGATGGTGCGCTCGCTCGTCACC
>CAMPKP010000166.1 GCA_946887295.1 uncultured Gemmatimonadota bacterium
GCCGCCCGCTTGCGATACCGGCGCACCGAGAGCGTCAGCACCGCCGCCCCCATGATCGCGAGCACGACCAGCTCCCGCATCACGTCGGCCAGCCCCGCGCCCTTGAGCAGCACCGCCCGCATGAGCTGGGTGAAGTGCATCACCGGGCTGAGCTGCGCCACCCACTGGGCCCACACCGGCATGCCGCGCACCGGCGTGAAGAGCCCGCTCATCAGCAGATAGACCATCATGATCGAGAACGCCACGAACATCGCCTGCTGCTGAGTCTCCGCCACGGTCGAGATCCACAGGCCGATGCCGAGCGTGCCGACCAGGTAGATGGCCGCGGCCAGGATCACGACCGCGATGCTCCCGCGCACCGGCACGTCGAAGACGAGGTGGGCCAGTACGAGCCCGAGGACCAGATCCAGCAGCGCCAGGCTCCAGAGCGGGAGGAGCTTGGCGGCGATGAAGGTCGATCGGGTCACCGGCGTGACGTTGAGCTGGTCCAGCGTCCCGGTCTCCTTCTCCCGGACGATGTTCATCGCCGTGAGCAGCGTCCCGATCATCGTGACCAGCACCACCAGGATTCCCGGCACCATGTAGTCGCGGTACTCCAGCTCCGCGTTGTACCAGCCGCGCCGGCGCACCTCGATCACCGGCTCGCCCCGCTGGGGGATCGGCTCCGGCCGGGCATCGAGCGAGGCGAGCCGCGGAGCCACTTCGGCACCGACCTCCCGGGAATAGGCCTCGAGAATCCGGCCGGCGTAGGATTGGATGACCCCCGCGGCGGAGCCGTCCTCGGCGTTGAGGATGAGCTGCACCGATGCCCGGCGGTGGCGCACCAGGTCCCGCTCGAAGTTCGCCGGCACCACGAGGATCACGTCGGTCTTCCGGCTCAGCATGGCCTCGTCCGCCAGGGCCAGCGACGGCGAGTGTCCGACCGGAACGAACCGGCCCGACGCCACGAGCCGGTCGGCCACCCCGCGTGACATCGTGCCGTGGTCCTGGTCCACGACGTAGAGCCGGGCGCTCTTCACCTCGAACGTCGCCGCGTTGGCCAGCACGAGGAGCTGCGCCATCGGCATCACGAAGAGCATGCCCAGGATGACGTGGTCCCGGAAGATCTGCAGGAACTCCTTGCGGAGCAGGAATCGCAGCGCCCGCACGATCAGGCCAGCCTCGGCTTGAAGCTCCTGACCGCGGCCAGCATCAGGACCACCAGCATCAGGCCCAGCACCGCGAGCGGCTCCCAGAGGTGCCCGAGCCCGACCCCCTTGAGCATGATCCCGCGGGAGATGACGATGAACCAGCGCGCCGGGATGATGGCCGTCACCGGCTGCAGCCAGCCGGGCAGGCTCGAGATCGGAAAGATCATCCCCGAGAGCAGGGTGTTCGGGAGCATGGTCCCGGCCAGGGCGCCGAGCATCGCCGCCCGCTGAGACGGAGTCCGCGCCGCGATCAGGACGCCGAGCGCGAGGCCGACCATCGAGTACAGGATGCTGGCGAGAAGAAGCAGCGTGAGGCTGCCGCGGAAGGGAACCCGGAACACCACCCACGCCGCCAGCAGCGCGGTGGCGACGTTGACGAAGGCCAGTCCCAGGTACGGCAGCACCTTCCCCACGATGATCTGCCAGGGACGGAGCGGCGAGACGAGCAGGATCTCGAGCGTGCCCCGCTCCTTCTCGCGGGAGAGGGAGATGGCGGTCATCAGCGCCGAGACCAGCGTGAGGACGAGGGCGATCAGCCCCGGCACGAACAGGTTGACGCTCTCGAGCGTGGGGTTGTACCGCATCCGGGTCTCGGTCACGATGCGCACGCCGCGGCCCTCGGCCCTCAGCTCGTCCTGATATGCCGAGATCACCGCGCCGGCATACGATTGCCTCCGGCTCGCGGAGTTGGGATCCGAGGCATCGCCGATGAGGAGGACCCGGGCCGGCGCTCCCCGGGCGAGCCGAGCGGCGAACCCGGGCTCGAAGACCACCGCCACTTCCGCCTCGCTCCGGCGAAAGAGCAGCTCGACCGCGGCGGCGGTCGGCACGATGCCGGCGATCTCGAACTCGCCGTTTCCCGCGAAGCGGCCGCGGAGCGCCGCCGTCGCGTAGTCCGGCGCGGGATCCACGAAGACGACGCGGATGTCGTGCACGTCGGTTCTGAGCGCGAAGCCGAAGACGATGACCTGCGCGAGCGGCAGCAGCAGCAGGATCAGCAGGGTCTGCCGGTCCCTCAGGATGTGCCGCAGCTCCTTCACCATGAACGCGGCGAGCGGGGACGAGCGACGCTTCATGCGGCGGGCCGCGCCAGTCGGACGAAGACCTCGTCCAGGGTCGGCACCCCGAACTGCCGCTTGAGCTCATCCGGGGTGCCCATGGCGCCGATTCGGCCGTCGACCATGATCGAGATCCGGTCGCAGTACTCCGCCTCGTCCAGGTAATGCGTGGTGACGAAGAGCGTGGTGCCCTGAGCCGCGGCGCCGTAGATCCGCTCCCAGAACTGCCGCCGGGTGATCGGGTCCACGCCGCCGGTCGGCTCGTCGAGGAACACCACGGCCGGCTGGTGCAGCAGCGCGACCGAGAACGCCAGCTTCTGCTTCCAGCCGAGCGGCAGCGATCCGACCCGCTGGTCCCGGGCGTGCGCGAGCCCGAGCCCCTCGAGCAGCGCGGTGGCGCGGTCGCGGATCTGGGCATCGGTGAGCCCGTAGATCCCGCCGTACAGCGTGATGTTCTCCCGCACGGTGAGGTCGTCGTACAGGGAGAAGCGCTGGCTCATGTACCCGATCCTGCGGCGCACCTCCTCGGCTTCGCGAAGCACGTCGAACCCTGCCACGCGCGCCTCGCCGCTGGTGGGGGCGAGAAGCCCGATCAGCATCTTGATCGCGGTGGTCTTCCCCGCTCCGTTGGCGCCCAGGAAGCCGAACACCTCGCCGGCGCGCACGTCGAACGTGATCGCATCCACGGCCGTGAAGCCGCCGAATCGGCGCGTGAGGGCGTGCACTTCGATCGCGAGGCTCATGCGCCGATGCCCTCGGGCGCGCCCATCAGGGCCATGAAGGTGTCCTCGATGCCAGGCCGGATCGGCGCCACCTCGGCATCGCCGAAGCCGTGCGCGCGGAGGTAGGCGCGAACCTCCTTGGCGATGGTGGCCGGCGCCGTTCCGGACCGCGCATCGCCGTAGTGCAGCTCGGCGCCGAAGGGAAAAGCGGAGGCGGCGTGTGGATAGCCGCGCAGGGCGCGGAGCATCTCGTAGCGCCTGGCACCGCGCACCGCGAAGAGCGGATCGGGAAACCGCTCGCCGATCGCCTCCGGCTCGTCGATCGCGAGCACCCGGCCGCGCTGCATCAGGGCAACCCGGTCGCACCGGCCGGCCTCGTCCATATAGGGCGTCGCGACGACGATCGGCAGGCCGGACGCCTTGAGCTGGGCGAGAAGGTCCCAGAACTCGCGGCGGGAGACCGCGTCCACTCCGGTGGTCGGCTCGTCGAGGAAGAGGATGTCCGGCCGGTGCACCAGGGCACAGGACAGAGCGAGCTTCTGCTTCATCCCGCCCGAGAGCGCGCCCGCCCGGCGGTCGCGAAACGGCTCGATCTGCCGGTAGATGGGCGCGATGGTGGCGTAGCCTTCCTCGATGCTCGTGCCGAACACGGCGGCGAAGAACCTGAGGTTCTCCTCGACGCTGAGGTCCGGATAGAGCGAGAAGCGTCCCGGCATGTAGCCGACCCGGGGCCGGATGGCCCACAGATCGCGCACGACGTCGAGACCGAGCACCGTCGCCGATCCGGAGTCGGGCAGAAGCAGCGTGGTCAGGAGCCGGAAGAGCGTCGTCTTGCCGGCTCCATCGGGCCCGATGAGGCCGAACAGCTCGGCCGGCCGCACCTCGAACGACACGTCCTCGAGCGCCACGGTCGTCTCGAACCGCTTGCCGAGCCCCTGCACCACGAGCGGAGTCGCGGCGGTCATGATCCCGCCAGCGTGACGTCGCCGGGCATCCCGATCTTGAGGGCGCCGTCGCGGTTGGGCACCCGGATCTTCACCGCGTAGACGAGGTCGGCGCGCTCGTCGCGGGTCTGGATCGGGGTGGGCGTGAACTCCGCCGAGGACGAGACCCACGAGACCGTCCCGGGAAGCGCCAGGAGCTCGCCGCCCCGGTCCACGCGGACCCGCACCCCTTGGCCCAGCCGCACCGACGTCAGCTGGGAGCCCGTCACGTATGCCCTGAGCTCGAGAGTGTCGAGATCGGCGATCTTGTACAGCGGCTGGCCCGCCTGCACCACCTCCCCGGCGCGCGCGTAGATGGCGAGCACCGTCCCCGCCCGGGGGTTGGCGACCCGGCTCCGCTCGAGCCGGTCGCCGATCTGCGCGACCCGTGCCTCCGCGGACGCCGCATCCAATCCGACGCTCCGGCGCTGTGCCCGCATCGCCGCGATCTGGGCGCCGAGGGCGCGATAGTCGCGCTCCGCCTGATCGAGCTGCGATGCCGTGGCGGCCTGCTGCGCGTGCAGCCGCCGGGTACGCTCGTAGGACCGGCGAGCCACGTCGTGCTGCACCTCGAGCACCCGGAGCTGCTCCCCCGCCTCGACGCTCCGTGCGGCGGCGGCCGCGCGCTGGGCGGCGAGCTGCCGCCGCTCGAGCGCGAGCGGCGTGGTATCGATCAGGGCGACGACCGCCCCGCGCTCGAGGCGCATCCCCTCGACCGGGATGAAGCGCTCGATGGGCCCGCCGGTCTGCGCGGAGACGACCACCTCGATCGCCTCGAAGTTGCCGTAGGCGTCGGGCTCGGGCTCGCCCTTGCAGGCGGCCAGGAGCAGGGTCGTGCCGAGCGCGGCGTGACCGAGTGGAAGGATGAGGGATCGCATCACGGCACCTCGAGGCCGACGATGGTGAGGAACCGGGCGCGGGCCTGCGCCAGCTCCACGCGGTGAGTGGCGCGGGCGAGCCGCGCCGCCAGCAGATCGGTCTCGCGGTCCACGAACTCCGCGGACGTGAGCACGCCCTCGGTGAACCGCAGCCTGGTCTCGTCCAGCACCCGCTCGCGGAGCGCGATGATGGCGCTGTCCGCCTCCAGCGCCTCCTCCAGCCGCCCGACCGAAGCGAGGCTCTGCACGGCGGCGCGCCGGATCTCCTCGCTGAAGGCGGCCTCCTCGGTGGCCACGATCTCCTGCTGGATGGAGACCGCCTCGCGGTCGAGACCGGTGCGCCCCCAGTCCCACGGCGACCACTCGAGCTGCACCCCGGCGAGCCAGTAACCCTTGAAGTCGTCGCCGAGGGGATTGAGACCCGGCCGGCCGACGCCCGCCCGGCCCACCGCGCTCAGCCGGGGCCAGCGGCGCCGGCCGAGCTCGCCGCTCTGCTGCTCGAGGGTCTCGCGAGTGCGGGCGAAGGCGGCGTACTCCGGGCGGTTCCGTGCATCCGCCGCGGTGCGGGCCTGGGCCACCTCGGCGGCCAGGTCGGGCGCAGCCAGGGAGTCGCGCTCGCCCAGCCGGCGTCCCGAGAGATCGCCGAGCACCTCGAGGGTCGCGCCGCGGTCCACCGCCAGCTCGGCCAGCGACTGCCGCCTCCGCAGCAGCTCGGCCTCGAGCATGGCGGTCTCGCTCCCCAGCGCCTCTCCCGCCTCGACCCGCTGGCGCGCCACGCGGAGCTGCGCCTCGAGATCGGTCACCCCCGCCTCGAGCTCGGCGCGCTGGGCGTCCAGCAGCAGGACGGTGAAGAATGCGTCGGCGACCTGCTGCCGAAGGGTGAAGAGGGTGGATCGGACCCTCGCCTGCGATTCGGCCAGCCGGGCGGCCTCGACCGAGCGCCGGGGGCCGAGGGTCGGATCGTAGAGCGGCTGCCGGACGCCGACGTAGGCGTCGTAAGTGTCCTTGTGGGGCGTGAAGGGGGCGCCTCCGCCGGGGAGCTCGAACGGAATGGATGCGACGTCCGACTGGTAGCGTGCCTGAGCCGCGGCCTCGAGGCGGGGCAGCCACTCGCTCCGAATGCTCCGGAGCCGGAGCGCCGACTGCGACGCCAGGAGGTCGAGCTGACGACTCCGCGGGTCGCGGCCGACGGCGGCGTCCTGCATGTCGCCGAGGCGCAGGGGACCGGGTGCCGCGGGCTGCTGGGCGTCGGCGGCTGCCGAGCTGCCCGCGAGGAGCGCGACGATCAGGACGAGCGGCAGCAGGTTCGCTGGCATCATGGCCGGAGCGCTCCGAGGATGAAGCCCGGCAGGTCGGCCCGGCGCTCGTCCAGAAACCGGGCGAAGGCCTCATCGTCCATGCCGAAGGCGAAGGTCAGCATCGGCCGCGCGACGAACGGGATGACACAGAGCCCGAGCAGGTTGACGAGGAACTGTTCGGGCTCGATGGGGCGCATCGTGCCCGCCGCCGCCCGCTCCCGCAGCTGCGCGCCCAGCCGGGCCGTGACCGGCCGGGCGACCGGCGTGGGCAAGGCGCCCGCCATCTCCGACGCCACGGCCGTCAGCCGCTCGGGGTGGTGGTGCATCTCGGACAGGATGTAGCCGGGCAGGTAGGGCTGCTGCCGGACGGTGTCGATGTAGAGGTGGACGAACTGCTCCACCTTCTCCTCGATGCACCGGTCCGAGCCGAGCACCTCGGCGACGGCAGGAGCCAGGCGACCCGCCGCCTCCCGAAACACAGCCTCGGCCAGCCGGTCCTTGGTGCGGAAGTAATAGTGAAGGAGGGCCTGGTTGACTCCGGCCTCCTCGGCGATCTCCTGCATGCGGGCGCCTGCGGTTCCCCGCCGCATGAACACGGTCTTGGCGGCTGCGAGGATCCGGCGCGAACGGGAGGCGGGGTCACGCACGCCGCCCGACCCGTGTACTTGGGGCGGGCGCCG
>CAMPKP010000167.1 GCA_946887295.1 uncultured Gemmatimonadota bacterium
CCAGGCGGGCGAGCGAAAGGGCGAGCTGGTGCGCACCGGCCGCGACGTGCTCGTGCTGCTCGACCTGTCGCGCTCGATGGGCGTGACGGATGTGTCGAGCGGCGTCTCGGGGCGGAGCACCCGCCTCGAAGTGGCGAAGCAGCTCGCGTGGGACGTGACCGCCGCCTACCCGGGCGACCGCGTGGGACTCGTGGTCTTCGGCGGCAGCGCCTTCCTCCAGCTTCCCCTGACGTCGAACCGGGCATCGCTGCGCCTCTTTCTCGACGCGGCCAGCCGGGACGACCTGGGAGATCCGGCCACGGACCTGTCGGCGGCATTCCTCACCGCGGCGACCACCTTCGAGCACGAGGGCGAGACCGGCCGCCGCGCGATCGTGATCGTCAGCGACGGCGAGAGCGGGGAAGGCGATCTCGACGCGGCGGCCGCCGCGCTGCGCGACCAGGAGCTGCCGGTCTTCGCGGTCGGGGTGGGGAGCGCCGAGGGAGGGCCGGTGCCGGCCGACAGCGCTGACGCGCCGGATCCCTATCACCGGGATCACATAGGACGAGTGGCGGTCTCCCGGCTGGAGGAGGGCGATCTCCGGCGCATCGCCGAGGGGAGCGGCGGGGCGTTCGCGAGGTGGGACCGCTCGGAGGACGTTCGGGGGCTGGTGGCGCGGTTGGGGGAAGTGAGGGCGAGGACGCTCGAGGCGCGCTCCTCGAGCGAGCGGGCCGATCGGTATCAATGGCCGCTGGGCCTGGCGCTCGCGCTGCTGCTCGGTGCCGAGGGGCTCGGAATCGGTGTCGGGACTCGACGGCAGGGGCCGCCGAGCGGGGACCGTATCGCGGCCGATGTCCCCGGTCGGCGGGCCCTGCCGTCGAGTCCCGGAGAGAAGCTGCCTGCTGCAGCGACGCTGCTGGTCCTGGCTCTCGTCGCCACCTCGTGCTCCCCCGTCCGCCAGGGCGAGCGGCTCTATCACCAGGGGCGCTATGCCGAGGCGTACGATGTCTTCCGGCAGCGCCTGGAGCACGACAGCGCCGGGCGGGTCGCGTTCGATGCGGGGAGTGCGCTCTACCGGCTCGAGCGGTACGACGAGGCGGTCGCGGCGTTCCGGCAGTCGAGCCGGACGCCGGAGCTGCGGCAGAAGAGTCTCTACAACCTGGGCAACGCGCTGGTGCGCGCGGCCGAGGAGCGGCCCGGCGAGAGCGCGCCGCTGCGCGATGCCGCGGCGGCCTTCGAGGAGGCGCTTGCGCTCGCGCCCGGTGACGCCGAGGCGCGGTGGAATCTCGAGGTCGCGCTTCGGCGGCTGGGGGACGATCGGACCACCGGCGGCTCTTCCGGCCGGGGGCGCGCGGGCGACTACGGCCGGGGCGACAACAACGTGCCGGGCTACGAGGGGAACCCCGACGCCGCGGTGGGAGCGATGGCGGGAGGAGGCTACGGCTCAGCCGAGGGGGAGTCGGTGGAAGAGCTGAGCCCGGACGAAGCCCGCCGATTGCTGGAGGCGGTCGAGCGACAACAGCTTACGAGCCACGAAGGTCGCCAGGCCAAGCGCGGGCCCACGGGGGAGCGCGACTGGTGAGCCGATGGCCTCTTGCGCCGGAACGTCGAATGCCCTAACCTGACTGAACAACCGAAGCTCGTGGTCATTTGCGGCGTATTGCAGCCACGTTAAACAAATGCTAAAAAGCCTCGCGACCCGCGTGCTTTTTGGCACCGGGCGTTTTTTCATTTTGGGCCCGGTGCCGGGAGAGGGGGCCAGTGAGGCGGGAGGAAGCAGAATGACGACGGCCCTGATCACCGAGCGCGAGCAGTCGCTCCAGCAACAGACACTGCGGCCACTGCCACAGGCCTGCCGGCTCTGCGGCGCCTCCCAGCCGGCCGCGCCGGTGGCGATCTGCGAAGAATGTCTGGGTCCCCTCGAGCCGGTCTACGATCCCGACCGCCCGCTGCCGGACGCCGCCACGATCGCGTCGCGACCCGGGTCGCTGTGGCGCTACCGCGAATGGCTCCCGTTCGAGGGTGAGCCGGTGCTGTCGCTCGACAGCGGGTTCACCCCCCTGGTGGAGGCGCCCGCGCTGGCGCGCCGGCTCGGCGTGGCGCGCCTCTGGGTCAAGAACGACGCCGTCTGCCATCCATCGCTCTCCTTCAAGGACCGCGTGGTCGCCTCCGCGATCAACGCGGCCCTCGCCTTCGGCCTCGACACCGTCGGCTGCGCCTCCACCGGCAACCTCGCCAACTCGGTCGCCGCGCAGGCCGCCCGTGCGGGGCTGGCCGCGTGGATCTTCATCCCTCACGATCTCGAGATCGGCAAGGTCGTGGGAACCGCGGTGTACAACCCGCACCTGGTCCGGATCCGGGGCAACTACGACGACGTCAACCGCCTCTGCACCCAGGCGGCCGACCGGTACGGGTGGGGTCTCGTCAACATCAACCTCCGCGGCTACTACGGCGAAGGGTCCAAGACCGTCGCGTTCGAGATCTGCGAGCAGCTCGGCTGGCGGACACCGTCCGCCGTCGTCGCCCCGATGGCGGGCGGGTCGCTGGTGACGAAGCTGGGGAAGGGATTCGCCGAATTCGCGAAGGCGGGACTGGTATCCGGAGGGCCGCCACGCCTCTACGGCGCCCAGGCCGAGGGCTGCTCGCCCATCGTGCGGCTGGTGGAATCCGACGGGGAGCAGCTGGAGCCGGTCGTTCCGAATACCATCGCCCGCTCCATCGCGATCGGCAATCCGGCCGACGGCCGCTTCGCCGCGCAGGCGATCAGGGGAACCGGCGGCTGGGTGGCCGCGGTCTCGGACCAGGACCTCGTCGCGGGGATCCGCCTCCTCGCCGAGACGACGGGCATCTTCACCGAGACGGCGGGCGGCGCCACGGTGGCCGGCGCCGCCGCGCTGGCCCGGGCGGGCCGGCTCGGCCCCGAGGACGAAGTCGTTCTGTGCATCACCGGCAACGGACTCAAGACCGTGGAGGCGCTTCAGGGCGTGCTGCCCGAGGCCCCCGTCATCGCACCGAAGATCCGAGAACTGGAGGCGCTGTATGGCCGTGACCTTTAGCCTGCCCACCGTGCTCGCCAAGCTGGCGGACGGACAGTCCACCATTCAGGCGAGCGGCACCACGCTGGGCGACGTCGTCGCCCAGATCGCGGACCGCTTTCCCCGCCTCGCACCGCGGCTGCGGGACGACAAGGGGGGGCCCTATCCGTTCGTCACCTACTACCTGAACGACGAGGACATCCGCTTCCGGAGCGGGTTCTCCACGCCGGTGACCGAGGGGGACGAGATCACCGTGGTGGCGGCGATCGCCGGCGGCTGATCAGTACTGCTCGATCAGCACCTTGGCCAGGCCCTCCAGCATCCGCCGGTACAGCGGCCGGCGCCGCCACTGCTCGAGCTGGATCTCCTTCGACCGGGTCAGATCCAGCTCGATCCCCTCCGCGATCGCCCCGGTGAATCCCGCCTCACGGATCCCGAGGACGTTCTCCTCGTTGATCTCCATGCTGCGCTCGTCGAGGTTGGCGGAGCCCACGATGGACCATTCCTCGTCCACCACGACCGTCTTCGCGTGCATCATGGAGATCTGGTACTCGAAGATCCTGGCGCCCGACTCCAGCAGCTCGTCGTAGAAGCCTCTGCCCGCGTACTGCACCGGGATCGCGTCGGTGTGGTTTCCGGGAACCAGGATCCTGACGTCCACGCCGGCCCGGGCGCGCGCCTGCACGGCCTCGCGCAGATGCTGGTCGGGAATGAAGTACGAGTTCACGATCCAGAGCCGGCGCCGGGCGTTGATGAAGCTGAGCCAGAAGAGGAGCCGGATCGGCTGCTGGGCGTCCGAGGGTGAGCTGACGACCGAGAGCCCGGACGCCGGACCGGTGTCGCGGGCCGTCGGATAGAACTTGGGGCCGGCGATGACCTCGCCGCAGCAGTAGACCCAGTTGGCGGCGAATGCGGACTGGACCCCGATCACCAGCGGCCCCGTCACCCGGGTCATGCTGTCCCGCCACTCCTTCGGCGTGCGGGTGTCGCCCCGCCACTTGTCGGAGACGGCCGCGCCCCCGATGAAGGCGACTGTGCCGTCGATGACGATGGCGCGGCGGTGGGTCCGACGATAGATGCGGACCAGGTTGCGGAGCGCCAGCGGGCGGAAGAGCTCCAGCCTCACGCCGGCGCTCCGCAATCTGCGGCGGTCCGCCCGCTTCAGCTTGAGAGAGCCGAACCAGTCGAGCAGCAGCCGGACCTCGACGCCGGCCCGGGCCCGCTCCATGAAGGCCTCGATGAACTTCCCCCCGGTCTCGTCCGAGTCGAAGATGTAGACCTCGAAGTTGACCGTCTCCCTGGCGCCGGCGATCGCCTCGAGCATCGCCGGGATGAAGCGGTCGCCGTTCTGCAGGATCTCGGCGGTGCCGCCGCGAAGCAGCGGAATGTTGAGGAAGCCGGCGGCCGCCGCGAGGAACGCGTCGGAGCCCGGCTCGGCCTCGAAGCCGAGGGAGTAGTCCGGGGTGGGCCAGTCGGGGAAGAAGAGGGCGCCCATCACGCCCACCAGGGCGATGACCCCGATCCAGAAGAAGGCCCACCCCCACCAGGGGAGCGCGAGGCCGAGCGCCTCGATCATCTCGCGAGATCCACGCGTGCGACCAGCGGATGGTGATCCGAGCCGAACACGTTGGGACCGCGGTCAGCGGGATCCTCGTCCACCCGCTGGACCAGGCAGGAGCGAATGGCACCGGCGCGATCGCGGACCAGGAGGTAGTCGATCACGAGGCGGGGGAGCGCGTGGTACGTGTGGGACCAATCCGGCATCCTGGGCGGGACGCCGGGCCGGAATCCTGCCTCGACGAGCAACCGCCACGCCCCCTCCGCCCGGCCGCGCCCCAGGTTGAGATCGGCACCGAGTATCACGGTCGGATCCTCCAGGTCGGCGAGCAGGTGGGCCATCTGGAGCGCTCGCCCCGCGGCGCCCAGCCACTTGTGGCCGACCGGGCCGCGGGGGTCGAGGTGCGCGCTCACCAGCCGGACGGGCCAGCCGGAAACGGTCACCTCGGCGGTGATGGCGACCCGGCGCTGGACCACCAGGGGGAGCTCGATCCCGGTGGCAGGTCCGAGCGGCAGGGGCGTGAGGATCGCGTTGCCGCGGTCGCTCCGCTCGGGGCCGTTCCGCATCGAGGGCACGTATCGCAGGTTCCAGCCGAGCAGGCGGGCCACCTCCACGATATCGTACCGGGGCCGGAGCCGGGTCGCCAGCTCCCTGGGGGCGAACCGGTTGGCGGCCTCGGGAATGGTGTCGTCGCGCCGGAACGCCTCCTGGATCAGGAGCACGGGCGGCAGGTGGCCCGGCACGCCCAGGTCGCCGGCTTCGAGTCGCTCCACCACCTCCAGCAGCCGTCCGTGCCCCACCCAGACGTTCCAGCTCAACACCGCGAAGCTGGTCACGGCGTCGGCTCGCCGCGCCGCGTCGGGCCCAGCCAGGTCCAGGGCCACCGCCTCGCCCACGTTCTGCCGCCAGCCCACCAGGCGGGACTCGAGACCGCCTTCGCGCGATGTCACTCCGGGTCAACGTAGACCGGCCCGGCCGGAGGCGGCAATGACTGGTGTCACTCCCGTCTGCTGGCGTCACTCCCGTCTGGAGGAAAGGGGAGGGCGGTGTATCTTCCACCGTCCGCGGGCGCCCGGCACGCGGAGGCGGGACAGACGACAGAGGAGCAGGAAGCGATGAAGGCAAGCGACATTCGGCGCGGTCACGTGATCATGCTGGAGGGGCAGCCCTGCAGGGTCATGGACTTCCAGCACCGGACTCCGGGCAACCTCCGGGCGTTCGTTCAGCTCCGCCTGCGTAACCTCAGCTCCGGCAACACCTTCGATACTCGGTTGAGCGCGACGGAGTTCGTCGAGGACGCCCGGATCGACACCCGGGAGCTCCAGGTGCTCTACCGCGACGGGAACGGCGTCCACGTCATGGATGCGGGCACCTACGACCAGTACACGCTGGACGAGGAGACGGTCGGCGACCAGGGCCAGTGGATGGAGCCGGGACTCACCTTCCAGGCCGAGTGGCTCGGGGGGCGGGCGATCGGCATCCAGCTTCCGGCGGTCGCCGAGCTGGAGGTCGTGGAGACCGCGCCCATCATGAAGACGGCCACGAAGACGGCCAGCACCAAGCCGGCGAAGCTCAGCAACGGGGTCACCATCCAGGTCCCCGAGTTCATCGGCGAAGGGGAGCGGGTCCGGGTGAACCCCCGCGACGGCGTGTATCTGGAGCGAGCCAAGTAGCCCGCTGTCACGCCTGCTGGTCGCCGGCCTCGTCTCCGAGTCCGCGCTGCTCGGCGCGGCGTTCGCGATCGGCTGGCTCGCGGGCGTTCCGCCGTTCGAGCGCTCACGGCCCGAGCTGCCGGCGGTGGCCTACGGGGTCGCCGCCACCCTGCCGCTGCTCGGCCTGCTGCGCTGGTGCCTCCGCACTCGATGGGGGCCGGTTCGGCGGCTCGTAGGCCTGGTCGAGGAGCACGTCGGGCCCTATCTGGCGGGAACCTCGACCGCCGGCATCGTGCTGCTCTCGCTCATGGCCGGGATCGCCGAGGAGGCGCTGTTTCGCGGGGTCATCCAAGCCGGTCTCGCCGAGTGGTTCCCCATCCCGGTCTCGGTCGGGATCGCGGCACTCCTGTTCGGCGCAGCGCACTGGCTTACGCCCTCCTACGCGGTGCTCGCCGGACTCATCGGGCTGTACCTCGGCATTCTCTTCCTGGTCACCGGCAATCTCCTGGTCCCCATCGTCACCCACGCCGTCTACGACATCGTCGCCCTCTCCATCCTGGTGCGGAGGCGGCCCGATGCCG
>CAMPKP010000168.1 GCA_946887295.1 uncultured Gemmatimonadota bacterium
CTGCTGCCCCGCGCCACGGCGCTCCACAACGTGGAGCTGCCCCTGGTCTACGCCGGGATCGGCTCCAGGGAGCGGCGCGCGCTCTCCGCCGACGCGCTCGACCGGGTCGGGCTGAAGGATCGAATGCAGCACCGTCCCAACGAGCTCTCCGGCGGCCAGCGCCAGCGCGTGGCGATCGCCCGCGCGCTGGTCAACCAGCCCAGCATCCTGCTCGCCGACGAGCCGACGGGCAATCTCGACAGCGCCACCAGCCAGGAGATCATGGTCCTGTTCGAGGCGCTGCACACCGAGGGGCAGACGATCGTCCTGGTGACCCATGAGAACGACATCGCGGCCCACGCGCGGAGGCAGGTCCACCTGAAGGACGGCAGGGTGGAGCGGGACTTCGCGACCGATGGAAGGTCGCAATGAGACCGACCGACCACGAGGAGAACGCGACGTCCTCCCCCGCGCCGCGAGGCATCGTGCCCGGCGCCGCCCGGAGCTGGCTGAGCAGATCCCTCGCTGCGCTGGGGATGACGGGCGCCATCCTCTCCGCCTGCAAGAAGGAGGAGGCCGCCGTCGTCTATCAGGCGGTTCCCGTCGAGCGCCGCGACATCGTGGTCTCGGCGCGGGCATCGGGAACCATCCAGCCCGACACGGTGGTCGAGGTGAAGTCCAAGGCCTCGGGGGAGATCCTCGAGCTGAAGGTGGAGACCGGCCAGCTGGTGAAGCGCGGCGCCCTGATGGTGCGGGTGGACCCGCGGAACCCGCGCAACCTCCTGGCCCAGGCCCAGGCCGACCTGGAGGTCGCCGAGGCGCGGCAGGCCAACGCCACCTCGCAGAAGCGCCGCGCCGACGAGCTGTACCAGTCGCAGTCCATCACCCAGCAGGAGCACGAGAACGCCCTGCTCGACTACGCCAACGCCCGCGCCGAGGTCGTGCGCGCGCGGGTCGCGGTGGACGACGCCCGCAACCAGATGGACGACACCAACGTGCTGGCGCCGATCACGGGGACGATCATCGAGAAGCTGGTCGAGCGCGGCCAGGTGATCTCCTCGCCCACCCGCGACGTCGGCGGCGGGACCGTGCTCCTCAAGATGGCCGACCTGGGACTGGTGCAGGTGCGGACCCTGGTGGACGAGACCGACATCGGGAAGATCCAGGTGGGCCAGCGGGCCACAGTGACGGTGGACGCCTACCCCAACCGGCCGTTCGAGGGCTCGGTCCTCAAGATCGAGCCCCAGGCCCAGACCGAGCAGAACGTGACCATGTTCCCGGTGCTGGTGCGGATCGACAATCGCGGCGGGCTGCTCAGACCCGGCATGAACAGCGAGGTCGAAGTGCACGTGGGGCAGCGCGAGGACGTGCTGGCGGTGCCCAACGCGGCGCTCCGCACCCAGCGTGACGTGGGGTCGGCGGCACAGGTGCTGGGGCTGTCGGCGGAGCAGGTGCAGCGCGAGCTGGCCGCGCAGCGCCCCGCGACGCGCCCGACCGCCGGCAGCGCCAGCGGCGCCAGCGGCGCCCAGGAAGCGGCCTCCGTGGGCGCCGGCGGCGCGGCGCCCGACAGCGGCCAGGCGCCGGCCCAGGGTGCGCGGCAGCAGGCTGCTGGGACGACGGCCGGCCGCACGGGCCGCACGGGCCGTGCGAGGGGAGGCCCGGTGGACGCATCGTTCGGCGGGCGCTATATCGTATTCGTGAAGCGCCCGGAGGGCCCCAGGGCGGTCTGGATCCGGACCGGCCTGACCGATCTCGACTACAGCGAGGTCGTCGAAGGGCTCCAGCCCGCCGATTCGGTGCTGGTCCTGCCCAGCGCCAGTCTGGTGCAGTCGCAGCAGGAAGCGGCCGAGCGGATCAATCGGGTGACGGGCGGCGGCGGGGTGCCGGGCATGCAGCAGCAGGGCGCCCCGGCCGGCGGCAGCCGCCCCACGACCCCTGGAGGACGCTGACACCATGCTGGTGGGCGAGACGGTCGCGGTCGCGTTCCAGTCCATCCGGGCGAACAAGCTGCGCTCGGTGCTCACCATGCTCGGCATCATCATCGGGGTCGGCGCGGTCATCACCATGGTGGCGCTCGGCAGCGGCGCCCAGAAGGCGGTGCAGGACCGCATCGCCGCGCTGGGAGCCAATGTCTTCACCGTGTTCGCCGGGCAGGGCTCCCGCGGCGGCATCCGCATCACCGACCGCACCATCCTCAGCACCGACGACTACGAGGCGCTGGTCCGCGACGGCAAGCTGCTCAAGGCGGTGGTGCCGGAGATGCAGCAGTCGCTCCAGGTGAAGTACGGCAACCAGAACAGCAACATCAACGTGGTCGGCACCACGCCGAACTACATCGAGGTCCGGAACTACACGGTTCCCCACGGCCGGATGTTCACCCCGGGCGACGACGAGGCCCGCCAGCGCCATGCCGTGCTCGGCGCCGCCGTCCCCCGGATGCTCGGCGCCAATCCCGCGGCGATGATCCACCAGACGCTGCAGATCCGCGGGATCAACTTCGAGATCATCGGGGTGCTGAGCGAGAAGGGGTCGGCCGGCGGGTGGTCCAATCCGGACGAGCAGATCCTCATCCCGCTCCAGACGGCCAAGTACCGCGTGTTCGGGTCCGACCGGCTGCGCTCCATGTCGGTGCAGGTGGCCGACGGCGTGCCCATGGAGCAGGGCATGGTGGACCTGGAGCGCATTCTCCGGCGGGAGCATCGCATCCGGCCGGGGGGCGAGAACGATTTCACCATCCGGAACCAGCAGGACATCCTGGCCACCCAGCAGCAGACCACCCAGGTGTTCACCACCCTCCTGGCGAGCATCGCCGCGGTGAGCCTCCTGGTGGGCGGCATCGGGATCATGAACATCATGCTGGTGTCCGTCACCGAGCGGACCCGGGAGATCGGCGTTCGCAAGGCGCTGGGCGCCACCCGCGGGAACATCATGCTCCAGTTCCTGGTCGAGGCGCTGGCCCTCTGCCTGGTCGGCGGAGTCCTCGGCATCCTGGCGGGCATCGGCACCGCGATGGTCCTCTCGCGGGTCATGCAGTGGAACACGCTGATCTCGCCGATGGCGGTAGCGGTCGCCTTCGGGTTCAGCGCGCTGGTCGGCCTCTTCTTCGGCATCTGGCCGGCGCGCCGGGCCGCGCGGCTCGATCCCATCGTGGCGCTGAGGTACGAGTAGCATGTCGGAGCGGGCACCGGTCAAGCGGAATCACGGCCTGGTGCGGCTGACGCACTGGCTCAACGCGGTCTTCCTGCTGGGCATGATCGCCAGCGGGCTGCAGATCTACGGCGCGTTTCCCCACTTCGGCCCCCGGGGCGCCCCCTATCCGCTCCCGAACCCCTGGGCCGGCGAGAGCCTTCCCGAGTGGGCCCGGCTGGGCGGCTGGCTCGCGGGAGCGCTGAACTGGCACTTCGCCCTCGCCTGGCCTTTCGTCCTCACCGGGCTGGTGTACCTCGGGTTCCTCGCGCTCACCGGAGAGTGGCGGTCGCTCCTCTTCCGCCCCCGCGATCTTCGCCCCGCGCTGGAGATGCAGCTCTACTACCTGCGGCTCCGCCGTGACCACCCGCCGCAGGGCAAGCACAACGCCCTCCAGAAGGCCGCCTATACCGGAATCGTGGTTCTGGGCGCACTGTCCGTGGCGACGGGCTTCGCGATCTACAAGCCGGTCCAGCTCTCCTGGCTGACCGCGCTGTTCGGCGGCTACGAGCTCACCCGCTACTGGCACTTCGTCACGGTATGGATCTTCGTCGGGTTCACCCTGCTGCACGTCGCGCTGGTGCTGCTGGTGGACCCGGCGTCGCTCAGGGGGATGGTCTCCGGATGGTACCGCGGGAGGTTTCCGAGCCATGACTGACCGGCCTGGCGTGAGCCGGCGGGACTTTCTCCGGCTCGGACTCGCGGCCGGACCGGCCTCGCTGGTGGCCGCGTGCGGCTGGGACGGCGGGGCCGCGCTGGAGCCGCGTCTCCGCGCCTTCGGGCGGATCAACGACTGGGTGGGCGAGAAGATCTTCCTCTCTCGCTCCCGGCTCGCCCCGGAGTATCCGGTCACGGCCCGCACGGCGGAGCGGCTCTTTCCCGCCTACTCGATCACGTACAACAGGAAGCGGGTCTATCCCGACCCGCCGCGCGACTGGGAGCTCGGCGTGGAGGGGCTGGTCCGCTCGCCCCAGCGGCTCACGCTCGAGATGCTGGAGGGCCTGCCCCGCGTCTCCTACACCGTGAAGCACCACTGCGTCGAGGGATGGACGGCGGTCGGCACCTGGACCGGCGTGCCCGTGTCGGTCCTGGCCGGGCTGGCGCGGCCCCTGCCCGAGGCGCGTTATCTTCGGTTCGACTCCTTCGACAGCGGCTACTCCAATGGGTGGGATCTCGCCAGCGCGATGCATCCGCAGACGATCCTGGCCTACGCCTTCAACGACCGCCCCCTCCCCCGCGAGCGCGGCGCCCCGCTCCGTCTCTACTCACCCGTCAAGCTCGGCTACAAGCTCACCAAGTACGTGACCACCATGAGCTTCACCCACGAGCGCCACGGCGGGTACTGGGAGGACCAGGGCTATCCCTGGCTCGCGGGCGTCTAGCCTCGTCCTGCCCGGCGGACTGACGCTCGGGCTGCTGGTGGCGCGAGCCGCCGCCGCACCCCCACTGTCCGATCCCCTCGGCCGGCCCCTGCCGCCGGACCTCCAGCTCATCGCCCCCTCGTCGTATCTGGTGCTCTCCCCCCTCTACTCGATGTGGGACGGCGTCGCGATGCTCAGCCTGAGCCGGCTGCACGGCTTCCTGCTCGGCCTGGCGCTGCTCTACCTCGTGTGGCGGCTGGTCCGCCTGATCCGCCGCCGCCGGCTCGGCCTTCGCGAGGAGGGCCGGGCGCTCGCGGTGGCGCTGGCGGGGCTGGCGGTGTTCGTCGCCGGCGGCCTCATCAACCAGCGCCCGATGGTGAAGCTGGTGGGTGCGAGGCCGGGGACGGCGGTGGTGGATTTCCACAGTCACACCAATGCCTCCCACGACGTGCGGGGCACGGCCATGGCTCGCTTCGACACCCGGAGGAACCTCACCTGGCACGAGAAGGCCGGGTTCGACGCGGTGTTCGTCACCGATCACAACACCACGGCGGCGCTGGTGCCGACCGACGTCCCCGTCGCGCTGTGCCGCGGCCGGGAGGTGAGCGCGTGGCGGGCGCACATCGTGCTGCTCGGCGGCGAGGTGGACTCGGTGCGCGGACCCTACCGACGGGACTGGGCCGGACTTCTCCTGCTGCTCGCCGACGCCGACACCGCCTACGGCGCCCTCTCGGTCGCCTCCCTCCCCGAATACGAGCGCAACCACTGGGGCCGCCTCGACTCGCTGGTGGACGCGGGACTCGACGGCTTCGAGATCGTGAACGCGTCGCCCAAGGCGAACGAGCTGAGCCGCGCGCGCCGCGACACCGTGATCGCGCTCGCCCGGCGGACCGGGAAGTTCGTGGTCGGCGTGAGCGACCACCACGGCTGGGGCGCGACCAGCATGGTCTGGAGCCTGGTCCAGGTCCCCGGCTGGGAGCTCCGGCCCGCCCGGCTCTGTGCCGGCATCCTGGAGGAGCTCGAGGCGGGTTTTCCCGCGGTGACCGTGGTCGAGCGCCACCGGCTCCGGCCGGACGACTGGTGGCCCGCCTGGCTCACGCCGGTCGGCGTGGTGTGGGAGACCTGGCGAAGCATGGGCTGGGCGATGACGGCCGCCTGGCTGATGTGGATCTGGACGCTGTGGGTGGTGGGCAGGACCCGGTATCTGCCGTCATCCTGACAACCGCCCGGCCCGCAGTACATTTGTACATGCTCCGCACCCGCTTCCTGGGCACCGGTTTCGCCGTGCCCGACCGCGTCGTCACCAACGACGATCTCTCCGAGATGATGGACACCAGCGACGAGTGGATCCGGACCCGCACCGGGATCCAGGAGCGGCGCTGGGTGCGCGAGGGCGAGACCGGCGTGGACCTCGCGCTCGCCGCGACCAGGCGGGCGCTCGAGATGGCGGATGTAGCGCCCTCCGCCGTGGACGCCATCGTCTACGCCACCTCCACGCCGGACCACTTCGCTCCCGGGAACGGCGTCTTTCTCCAGCGCGCGCTCGGCGTCGGGAGCATCCCGGCGATCGACATCCGCACCCAGTGCAGCGGGTTCGTCTACGCGCTCTCGGTGGCCGATGGCTGGGTGCGCACGGGACAGTACCGGCGGGTATTGGTGGTGGGCGCCGAAGTGCAGTCCACCGGCATGCTCATGACGACCGAGGGGCGGAACGTCTCCGTCATCTTCGCCGACGGGGCCGGCGCCGTGCTGGTCGGACCCACGGACCGTGACGACCGGGGCATCCTGGCGTTCGATCTCCATTCCGACGGCGGGTACGCCGAGAAGCTCTGGGTGGACAGCCCCGGATCCATGTATCACCCGAGGGTCTCGGCCGAGCACATCGAGGCCGGCCGGCAGTACCTGGACATGGACGGCAAGGAGGTCTTCCGCCACGCGGTGGTGCGGATGCCCGAGTCGGTCCGCGCGGTGCTCGAAGCCAGCGGACGCACCACCGCCGACCTCAAGCTCCTCCTGGCCCACCAGGCGAACCTCCGCATCTCCGAGATGATGCAGCGCACCCTGTGCCTCCGCGACGACCAGGTCTACAACAACATCATGTTCTACGGCAACACCACCGCGGCCACGATTCCGATCGCGCTGGACGAATGCGTGCGCGCGGGGAGGATTCAAGAGGGGGATCTGATCGCGTTGACGGCGTTCGGGTCCGGATTCCTCTGGGGGAGCGCGGCAGTGGTGTGGTAGG
>CAMPKP010000169.1 GCA_946887295.1 uncultured Gemmatimonadota bacterium
TTCGCCCTCGCACTGGGCCGGATGAGCCGAGTTCTGGGCTGGCACCCGCCGACCGCGGCCGCGTACCTGCCCGGCGAGGAATACGCCAGGCGCTCGACGCTGTACAACCACGGCCTGTCACCGCGAGAAAGCCTGCTGATCGTGGCCGACTCGTTCAACCTGGCCGCCGACGCGGGGACCGACCCGGCAGCTTACATCGGCTTCAGGTTTCGCTCCCTGGGCGCGCTCGAGGAGGCGGTCCGCCGCTATCCCGAAGACCCCGAAGCGTGGTATCTGCTCGGCGAGACTCGCATGCACGAGGGATTTCCGATACGTACCCCGCCCGCCACGACCTTCGAGACCTTCAGCCGGTCGATCGCGCTGGACTCGGGTTTCGCGCCGGCCTACGAGCACATGGCAGACCTGGCCATCCAGCTGGGCCGCCCCGAGCACGCCCGGCGATTCGCGGCCGCTTACCTGAGTCTGTATCCCGACCCCAGTACCACCTCGCACGTTCGCGTGGCCCTCCTGGCGCTGGATCCCACCCAGTCCGGCGCGACGGATACGGCCCGGTTGGTCGACAGCGCGTCGGTCAGCGACATCTGGCGGGCCGCCTTCGACATCCTCGGCTACTTCACCGACTCCGCGGAAACTCAGGTCCGGCTGGTCCGCAAGATGGCCGACCCACACCGGAGCGCGGGCGGAGACGCGGGCTGGGTGGTCGATTCGCTGATGTGGCCGCAGTATCTGGCCGACGCACTCGCCTATCGAGGCCACCTCCGCGAGGCTTACCAGACCAACCGCCGCCTGCTACTCGACCCGGCCACTTCGAAATGGAGCCAGTCTTACGACCCGTTCATGGACCTGGTCCTGCTTGGGGCAGTCCCGGACTCCATCGCCGGGCCCATCTTCGCGCGCGCGCTCGAACCGACCGCGCGGTGGGACTCTGAGGATACCCCGCGGTATCTGAGAGCAATCCCCTGGTGGCTCGCCCACCGTGATACCGTCTCCCTCACGCGGTTCGCCGCCCGAGCTGCAGAGGAGACCCGCCGGCCCAACCCTCCGCTCGTGGTCCTTCGAGCCCGGCTGCTCGGCGCCACGTCCACCGCCTATGCCGCCCTCGCCCGCGGCGATTCCGCCGGGGCACTGGCGCACCTGGAAGCGATACCCGACACGCTGTGTCTGGTGGGCTTCACCAGTTGCTTCCACCTGAATCTCACGCTGGCACGGCTCCTCTCCGCACGAGGCGATGACCGCCGGGCCGGCGCCCTGCTGGAGCGTTGGCGCTGGAGCGCCGGCGTCGCTGCCGGCCCGTGGTTTGTTCTAGCGACGCTGGAGCGCGGCCGCGTGGCCGAGCGGTCGGGCGAGCGGGAGAAGGCGCTCGAGAGCTACCGCTTCGTGACCGAGGCCTGGCGCCAGCCGGATCCGGAGCTACGGCCTTATGTCAGCGAGGCGCGGGAGGCGCTCGCGAGGCTTGCCCGGAAGGAGTGAGCGCCCTGAGCGGGCGGTTTCTTTCCTACCGATACCATCCCTCGGAACCTCGAGGGGTCAAGAGTCCCGGGCATGGAGAGAAGAGCTGACTCCCATCTCACGTGAGGTCGGTGATGGATTTGTCATCGTAGAACCTCATGTGCCGCGCCCCATGCGCCGCGAGGATCCGCTGGGCCTCGGTGACGAGTCGTGGCTCAGGCGCGAGCACGGCGATGAGCGAAGCCCCCGCTTCAGCCTCCTCGAAGTACTCCTGGCTCATCAATCCTTCGTCGGTCAGCGCGCGGCTGACGGCGGCGGCGGCGCGCTGCAGCGGCGAACGCTGCTCGTAGATCGCTGCCCGGATCTGGCCGACCCGGGCGCCATCCTCGAGGCGGACCGAGTTGCTGCCAAAGCCGGCCGCGAGCAACGCCTTCACCGCCGCCGCCGCCTCGGCAGGATCGATGGCTGCCAGCAGGTAGTCCTTGGGATACCACACCCCCAGCATCTGGGCGAACAGCCCCTTGAGCTCGACTCTCTCCGGTGCAGCGGTGGAGGTCTCCGCTGCCCGCTCGCGTTCTCTTGTCATGTGGACTCCTCGGCAAAGCGGGGTAAACCCCCGCTCCCCAACCTACGGTTCGGGACACTCATCCTCAACGTTCGCTCCACTGACCCTTCCGCTCAGCCGATCCGACCTATGCGGGCAGGCGCATTTGTTTCCGCAGACTCCTGTCGAACGCCGACTCGGGAACGAAGCGGCGAAGCAAACTGACCTGGCGGGCAGTCCGGCCTGCGGCGTAGCGGCGGCGCGGGCTGGCCTCGGTGGAAGCCTTCACTACGGCGCCCGCGACCAGCTCCGGCGTGTCGGCAGTCTTCATCTCGTCCCGCAGGACTCCCTCCGCGTTGGTGCGTGCCGACCGATAGACGTCGAGCTGCTGGTCTGCCTGGTAGACATTGCCCTCGAACGAAGTCCGCGTATAGGCGGGCTCGACCAGCACCACTCTGACCCCTGAGCTCCTGACCTCATGGTCCAGCGACTCGGAATAGCCCTCCACGGCGTGCTTGCTGGCCGCGTACAGGGCCATGAACGGCGCCGGGATGAGGCCCATGACCGAGCTGACGTTGACGATCCGTCCCCCCCGCTGCTGACGCATGGTCGGAAGTACCGCCTTGGTCATGCGGATCAGGCCGAACAGGTTCACGTCGAAGAGGGACTTCGCCTGCTCCAGCGATGACTCCTCCGCTCCCGCGACCAGTCCCACCCCGGCGTTGTTCACCAGCAGATCGATGCGGCCCGCCTTCGCCAGCACCTGACCCACCGCGGCCTGTACCGACTCGTCACTGGTCACATCGCACGCCAGGTACTCGACCCCGCTCAACCTGGTCACAGGAGGCCTGCGATAGGTGCCGAACACCCGATAGCCGGCCGCGTGAAGCGCCCGCGCGGTCGCCTCTCCGATCCCACCTGCTGCGCCCGTCACGATCGCCACGGGCCGAGTCTCCTGCTCCTGATTGCCTGACATACCGTGCTCGCTTTCCATTGAGGACAACTGTTCCATCCACATATGATGCACATCATATTTTACAGCAAACGCAACCCGGCACTGGTGTCTGGGGTATCAGTCGGTTGGAATAAGGTGGTTCAGCGCCGCCTCGCGCAGCGCGTCGGAGAGCTTGGGTTCATCCACGCCGCGGGCCAGGACCAACGCACCGAGCGCGGTGGCCACGGTGACGAGGGCCCGCTCATGCGCGCCGGGCTGCCCCCAGTCAGGGGACTGGCGGGCGACCAGATCGATCATCTCCTTGATCCGGCGGGTGGCGGCCCGCCGCACCTTCGGCGACTGGCGCGGCATTTCCGAGCCGAGCGCGGCAACCGGGCACCCCGTCTCCACGGCTTCCACGTGCTCCTTCGAGAGGTAGGCGCGGAGGATAGCCTCGAGCGCCTTGTTGGGCGGTGCCGCGGCGGCAACCCGCGCCAGCACGGCCACCCCCTCGGCGCCCGCCCGGTCGGCCGCCTCGGCCAGCATCCCCTCGCGCGACTCGAAGTGGGCGTAGAAGCCGCCATGCGTGAGGCCGGCCTCCTTCATGATCTCGGCCAGGCCCGTGCCGCCGTAGCCGCTGCGCCGGATGGCGCGGGCGGCGGACTCCACGATGCGGTCGTGGGTGGCTTCCTTGCGGCTGGGGACGGGCCGTCTCGAGGGGGCGTTCATATGTTGACCATCATACCAGCGTGGCGACTCGAGCGCAAGAGGTACCTGGCCCGACGAGGGTTCGCTGTCTTGCAGGTTGGCGCGAGCGGCGGACCAGGTCACGGCCGGGAGACGGGCGGCAGGTAGACTTCCCGCACCTTGACCGCGCGGGAGCCGTTCATGCCGACCCGTCATCGTTCCATTGCCGCTGTCGCCATGACGTTCTGGTCGGCCTGTCTGGCAGTACCGGTCGCCGCGCAGGAGGCAGTCCGGGGCTGGACCCTGACCGCCGGCGGTGGCTACGCCACACAGCTCGACGCGGGCAGCTCCGGCCTGGGCTCGTTCTCACTTGGTGGCTCCGCGCTCCGCGCACGCACCCGTACGCTCTCGCTGGGCATCGAGGGCGGCTACGACCGGCACGAGGTGTTCGAGACGGGCGGCGAGGTCTGGTGGAACGGCACCAACGTCACGAGCAGCGAGTGCCCCGCACCGTGCACGTGGCAGCGCGTCAGGTTCACTCAGAAGTATGTCGCTGCGGCGTGGCACGTCGGAGGGGTGGTCCGGTACACCTTCTCCCCGGCCCGCGCGCTGTCCCCCAGCGCCGAGTTTGGAGTCGGGCTGTACGGAATCCGCAACCAAAGCGCGCGGCAGACCTCGGACGCGATCACCGGCGCTCCCGTGCGGGAGCTGAGCAGCGATGGGGGCAGCACCGAGTGGGCACCAGGCGTGAGCGGCGCCCTGGGTGTGGACCTGTTCCCGGGCAATGGCCCCATCGGCGTTGGTGCCGTGGCGCGCCTGCGCGCCGGCCGGCCGGCCGACGACCAGTGGCTCGGCATCGGGTACGCGTCGCTGCAGGCGCGAGTCATCGTGCGCTGGGGCCGGCACGCGCCTTCGGCCCAGCACCTGCGATAATGGCCTCGAGGACCCGTTACTGAGCGAGCGTCGCCAGATCAATCACGAATCGATACTTCACATCGCCCTTGAGCATCCGCTCGTACGCCTGGTTGATCCGCTGGATCGGGATCACCTCGACGTCCGAGACGATCCCCCGCTCGGCACAAAAGTCCAGCATTTCCTGAGTTTCCTTGATGCCGCCGATAGGGGAGCCGGCGAGTCGGCGCCGCCCCAGAATGAGCTTGAATACCGCCGGCGACGGATGGGGCTGGTCCGGTGCGCCGACCAGGCAGAGCGTTCCGTCCCGCTTGAGCATCGTGAGATAGACATCGAGGTCGTGCGGCGCGGCCACGGTATCGAGGATGAAATCGAATCGGCGGCTGTGGCGCTTCATCTCCTCGGCGTCCCGGGAGACGATCACTTCATCGGCCCCGAGCCGCCTGGCATCGTCCGCCTTTCCAGGAGAAGTCGTAAAGAGCGAGACATCCGCTCCCATCGCATGGGCGAGCTTGACGCCCATGTGGCCGAGCCCGCCCAAGCCGACGACGCCTACCCGCTGACCAGGTCCCACCTGCCAATGGCGAAGCGGCGAGTACGTCGTAATCCCAGCACAAAGAAGGGGAGCAGCGGCCGCCGGGCTCAGCTTCTCCGACACTCGCAGCACGAAATCCTGGTCCACCACGATCTGGTTCGAGTAACCGCCGTGAGTGGAGCCGCCCAGAATGGGATCGGGGCTGTTGTAGGTCAGCGTGAGCGTGTTCTGACAGAACTGCTCGAGCCCTTCCCGGCAATCGGCACAGTGGCGGCAGGAGTCCACCATGCAGCCGACGCCGACCAGGTCACCGGCGGCGAAGCGGGTGACCTCGGCCCCCACCTGCTTCACTCGCCCGATGATCTCGTGACCGGGTACCATGGGGAACAGAGAGCCGCCCCATTCGTCCCGGGCCTGGTGGAGGTCGGAGTGGCAAACGCCGCAGAAAAGGATGTCCAGGTGGACGTCCTTGGGACCGGGCGACCGCCGCTCGAACTCGAACGGGCCGAGCGGCGAGCGGGCACTCGTGGCCGCATAGCCTCGAGTCGGCAGGCCGCCGGTCAAAGTCACGGCGCCGGCCGCGGCCGCGTCATGCGTATGTGTCACGGAAACTCCTCGGTTCAGATCGTGATTCGGGTCGGGGAGGCGAGCTTATCGGCGATCCGCCGTGGGACGGCGTCGTTCCCGGCCTCGAGCGCCCTCCCGTAGTCGATCTCCGTGGAAGGGATAATCGCTCAGAAGGGATAATCGCTCACCGGCCACGCGCCGGGCGTGCATGGTAGAAGACAGGCCCGGGCGGCGATGTGCTTCGAGTCACACGATACCCCGCACGCCCGGCGATAGCTTCACGCGGAAGGGTCTGGAAGCATTCGAGCAGCAGTTGCGGTTCAGTCAGGAGGAGCGCCATGCGGATCGGCATTCTTGGCTCGGGACTGATGGGAGGCAAGCTCGGGACGCTCTTTGCGCGGGCTGGCCACGATGTGGTCTTCAGCTACTCGCGCAGCCGGCAGAAGCTCGACCGGCTTGTCCGCGACGCCGGCGGCAGTGCGCGGGCGGGCACCCCTCGAGAGGCCGCGCAGGAGGCGGACACGCTTCTGCTCGCGGTACACTGGTCCAAGGTAGACGACGTGCTGCGGCAGGCAGGCGACGTCTCGGGCAAGGTGCTCGTCAGCTGCTCGCTGCCGATGAACGAGGACGACACCGAGCTCATCGTTGGGCGGACCTCCTCGGGGGCGGAGGAGCTCGCGCGGAAGCTGGAGCGCGCGCAGGTCGTCTCCGCCTTCGGCACCGTACCCAGCGAGGTGCTGTTCGGCGTATTCGAGGCCCGGGATCGCGCGGCGCGGCCCGGCCTGGTGTACTGCGGCGACGACGCCGACGCCAAACAGGTGGCCGCGGCGCTGATCCGCGACGTGGGGTTCGAGCCGGTAGACGCCGGTCCCCTGCGTAGCGCCCGGTATGCCGAGCCCTTCGCATTGCTCATCGCGCAGCTCGCGTACGAGGGGGAGAGCGGCCCGGAGCTGGCGTACCGATTCGAACGCTTCGCGACAGGGGTGGGATAGTCGCCTGCAGGGCGAGCATCCCGTCAACCCGCGGCCCTGGAAATCGCGGTTCAGTCGTCTTCCCCGCCCTTCCGCTCAGCGGCCAGCGACCCGGCGGGCGTGGCGCTGGTGTAGGCGCTCGCGGCCC
>CAMPKP010000170.1 GCA_946887295.1 uncultured Gemmatimonadota bacterium
GGGGGAGGAGCCCGGGCTCGCCGGCCGGGCAGGAGCAATGGCTCCGGGGTGACGCGTAGTAGCAAGCACTTGTCATCCTGAGCGGAGCGAAGGAGCCGAAGCGGCGCTCAGGCTCCTTCGCTCCGCTCAGGATGACAAAATGCTCTCCTGCCCCAGACCGCCCGTCCGCCGTTCCAGCCTTCGGCCCTTCCGTCCGTCCCTCCGCCAGCCCGCCCTACTGATACTGCACATACAGCGGCACCGGGTACAGCCTCCCGATCACCTGCTCCGGCGTCATCAGGCCGTCATCCCCGCACCCCACCAGCTCGTACGTCACCCTGTCGCAGCTCGGCTCGAAGCCCGGCACCCTGGTCCGCGGGTCGCGGTCGTTCTTGTAGAACAGCTTGAACCCGGTGAACTGCACCGGCTGCGGTGAGATCCAGAGGCGGTAGGCGTCCTGCTTGTGTGCCGGCGAGCCGAAGCCGTCCATCTGGATCACCACCTGCACCCGCGGATCGAGCCGGATGCTGTCGGTGTTGGTCAGCATCTTCCGGGTGAAGCGGTGCACCACCAGCACCTTGGGTGGCAGCTTGTGCTCCGTCACCACCCTGGCGAGCACCTCGATGGCGTGATTCACGTCGGCGGCGTCGAGCGTGCCGATTCGCTGCCCCGGAACACCGCCGCTCTTCATGGAGAACTCGGGGTCGAGCGCCAGGTGGACGTACGGCCGCTGGAGAAACGGGAGCAGCGGCTCGATCTCATCCGCCACGGTGCTGTGCCCCACCTGTATGTCCAGAAAGACGATCCACCCCCGCTCCTCGGCCCAGGACGCCACCGTGTCGACCAGGCCGTCCGCCATCCGGAGCCGGTACTTCTTCCCCGCCCCGGGCTTCCCCTGCGCCACGGTGGCGATGAGATGGAGCGCCGGCATCACCTTCCGCTCGGGGTCCGCCATCGCCCAGTCCATGGCCACCTTCTCCAGCCTGGGCAGCATCGAGTCGGGCGGCACCTGGCCCATGATCCCCATCCGGGTGGAGCGCGGATTGCCGTAATAGGCGACGATGCGGTGCTCCGGGAGAAGCGCGCCGGGCAGCGGAGCGGGGCCCTTGACCGGCCACCTGGCGGAGTCGGCCGGGCTCAGGACGAACGGCCGCGGACCGCGGACACGGGAACGAAGCGGGACGCTGTCAGGCCTGCCCGATGCGGAGTCCGCGAGGGAATCCGCAGCCGTGGTGTCGGCGGGGAGGGTGTCCTTTGCGGCCGCGGGAGGCGCCACGACCGGCCTGGGCTCCCAGACCTTGGGCTTCGGCGGCGGGGCCGGTGCGGGAGCCGAGTCGCGCGCAGCCACCTCGCGCGGCGAGTCGCCGCACCCTGTGATCGCGCAGATGATGGCCAGGAAGTAGCCGAGGTGGGTACGCAGCATGCGGCCTGCATGGTAGTCAGGGGCGGGGGTCCGTGCCAAGCTCGGTGGGTGGTCGAGCACCGCGGGGTCCGAGCATGACCGGACGGCGGTCAGGCCACAGCGTTCTTCACCAGGTCCGGCACGCGCGGCAGCAAGCCCATCCGCTCCAGCTCCCGATCGTGAAGCCTCGAGAGCGCCACGAGCGCGACGATCGCTCCCACGAGCGCCATCTGCATGTCCCACTGCGTGTCCCACACGTCACCCTGGGTCCCGAGAAACGCCTCCGCCCCTCCTCCGGCGACCAGTGCGGTCCAGAACTCGATCAGCTCGTAGAACGCGCTGAAGGCAAGGCAGATGGAGACCACCACGAACGGCAGCCAGCGGCTGCCGCGGAGCGGTGACTTCCGAATCAGGATCTCGCGTGCGAGCATCGCGGGGATGAAACCCTGCGCGAAGTGGCCGATGCGGTCGTAGTGGTTGCGGGCGAAGCCGAAGGTATCCTGAAGCCAGAAGCCGAGTGGAACCTCCGCGTAGGTGTACTTGCCTCCCACCATCAGGATCACGGCATGGATCCAGAGGAGCGTGTACACCACCGGCGTGAGGCGAAAGCGGGGCCAGATGTAGATCAGGATGGGGACGCCGATCAGGACCGGAGCGACCTCGAGGAACCACGTGAACCGGTCGTGGGGCTCGATGCCGGACCAGATCAGGATGGCCAGCAGCGAGAGCAGGAGTGCGATCTCGTAACGGCCGTCTCTTGTACGCAAAGCAGGCTCCCATCGGCGAGTTCGGTCTTCATGCTTTCCAGAGCCTACTCCGGGAACGGCACGTCCACGACCATGCCATCCCGCGCGATGACCGTCTCCGGAAAGATCGCCCGCGCCTCCGCGAGCAGCTCCGGAGCATCGCGGGTGTAGCGAGGACTGATGTGGGTGAGCACCAGCCGCCGCACGCCCGCCTCCACCGCGACGCGCGCCGCCTCGGCGGCGGTCGAGTGGCCGGTCTCCTTGGCCCGCTCCAGCTCGTCGCTGCCGAAGGTGGCCTCGTGGATCAGCAGGTCCGCCCCGCGCGCGGCCTGGATGAGCTCGAGGTGGGGCCGGGTGTCGCCCGAGTAGACCAGCGTCCGCCCCCGTCGAGGCGGGCCGACAAGGTCCGCCGGCGAGATGCTGCGCCCGTCCTCCAGCACGATCGTCTCGCCCTTGTGCAGCCGGCCCCAGAGCGGGCCCTCGGGGATGCCCAGCTCGCGGGCGCGGTCGGGGTGGAACCGGCCCAGCCGGGTGTGCTCGACCAGCGCGTAGCCCACGGTGTCGGGCCGGTGCTCGGTCTCGAACACCGCGATGTCGTACTCGTCGCGGGCGAGCCGGTCGCCCGGTCGGACCTCGCGAATCTCGACCGGGAACTTGTTGCGCTCGATACCGAGGGAGACGGCGGCGCCCAGGATCTTCGCGGCGCCGCGCGGGCCGTAGAGGACGACCGGAGCCGTGCGGTCCTGGAGGCCCATGGTCCTCAGGAGGCCGGTCACACCGAGGATGTGGTCGGCGTGGTAGTGGCTGAAGAAGATCTCGGTGAAGGAGAACCCCACCCCGTACCGCATCATCTGCCGCTGATTCCCCTCGCCGCAGTCGAAGAGCATCATCTCCCCTTCGCGCTGGACGGCGAGCCCGGCGACGTTCCGGTCGATCGTCGGCGTGGCGGCCCCGGTGCCGAGAAAGGTGGCGGTCAGCATGGGGGAGAATGTAACGAGGGCGCGCGGGCGAACGACGTGAAGGGGGCCAGACCGGCCCGGCCCCCCTAGAACAACTTGACGGTCACCGGAATCTTCCCCGGATGCTTCTTCAGCTCGTCCAGCAGCTCCTGCATGCTCTGCGTCAGCTTCCTGATGTCCTGGTAGAGCCCCGAGTCGGTCGCGAACTTACCGAGGGTGCCGCGCCCCTGGTTCATCCCCAGCAGCAGGCTGTCCAGCCGGGCGCCGGTGGAGGTGAACTGGCTCGTCATGGTCGCCAGGTTGCCCGTGAGCGTGTCGGCCCGGTTGAGCGTGCGCGACAGCGCCGGGTTGGCGAGGGTGCTGTCGAGCCGGGTGGTGAGCTGCTCCAGCGAGGCCATGGTCCTGGTGAGCTGCGCGGTGGGCCCCTTGTCGGGATCGCCGTAGACGCCCATCGTGCGCTCCGCCGCCTTGAGCGTGCCCTGCAGCGCGGTGAGCGTCGCGTACAGCTCGTCCGCCGTGCGCTTGTTGACGATCTGCTGCGCGCCCAGGAGAACGCTGTCGGCCTTGTCGCCCAGGTTCTGGGCGAGATCGGAGAGGCCCCCCTCCTGCGTGCCGATGATCACCCGATTGCGCGACAGGGTCTGCGGGGCGTCTCCCGGGTCGAACTCGATCGCCGCGTCGCCCACGAACCCGACCGCCACGATCTTGGCCGTGGCATCCACCTTGGGCACGATGTTGTCCGGCAGCGTGATCGAGACGATGACCTTCCCCACGTCCGCCAGCTGGATCTTCTCCACCTTGCCGACCGGCACGCCAGAGATCCGCACCACCGAGCTGACCTTGAGGTTCCCGGAGGACTTGAACTGGATCTTCCAGAACTCGTCCTCGTCGGCGCCGATCGAGCTGCCCTTCAGCCAGCTCGAGCCGACGATGAACAGGACGACGGAGAGGATCACGAGGGTGCCGACGGTGATCTCCTTCTTGTAGCTCAGATCCATGTCGCTCTCATGCGGCGAAAGTGGCGTCCGGAAAGTCGCGCTCCAGGAACTCCCTGACCTTGGGATTGCGCGACTTCAGGAATTCCTCCTGCGTGCCCTGCTGCACGATCTTCCCGCCGGTGAGGAGCGCCAGCCGGTCGGCGGTGCGGAAGGCGCCCCGGACGTCGTGGGTCACCATCACGCTGGTGACGCCCAGCTCGTTGTCCAGGCGCTTGACCAGCCCATCGATCACGTCGGCGTTGACCGGGTCGAGGCCCGACGTGGGCTCGTCGTAGAGCAGATACTTGGGGCTCCCCGCGATCGCCCTCGCGATCCCCACCCGCTTGCGCATGCCGCCCGACAGCTCCGCGGGATACTTCGTCATCACGTCGGGAGCGAGGTTCACCAGCTTGAGGCACTCCAGGACCCGCTTCCGGGCATACTCCTCGTCCCGGTACTTCTCCTCGTCGGTGATGCCGAGACGGACGTTCTCGAACACGTCCATCGAATCGAAGAGGGCGCCGTTCTGGAAGACGTAGCCGATCCGCGAGCGAAGGTGGGCGAGCTCCTTGCGCTTGAGCTTGCCGACATCCAGGTCGTCCACCACGATCGTGCCGGAGTCGGGCTTGATGAGCCCGATGATGTGCTTGAGGAGCACGCTCTTGCCGGTGCCGGACGGGCCCAGCAGCGCCAGCGTCTCGCCCTCCTGCACGTCGAGGTCCACACCGTCGAGGACGACCTGGGCGCCGAACCGCTTGTGCACGTCGCGGAGCACGATCATGTGTTGAGCAGCAGGTTGGCGAGGAGGACGTCGAGCAGCAGGATGAGCACCGAGCTGCTCACCACGGCCCCGGTGGTGGCGCGGCCGACGCCTTCGGCGCCCTGCTTGGTGTTGAAGCCCATGTAGCAGGCGATGATGGTGATCGAGCCGGCGAAGAAGAACGCCTTGATCACCGAGTAGGTGGCGTCGAACGGGCGCCAGAAGGAGCGGGCGCCGTAGGTGAAGTCCTCGTTGGTGATCGGCAGGACCATCGTCATGGAGAACCAGCCGGCGAAGATCCCCATCACGTTCGCCAGGATGACGAGGACCGGGATCATGAGGAACCCGGCCAGCACCCGCGGAAGGATGAGGTGCGAGCCCGGCGACCGCCCCAGGCTCTCCAGCGCGTCGATCTGCTCGGTGACCCGCATCGTTCCCAGCTCCGCGGCATAGCGGGCGCCGATCCGACCCGCGAGCACCAGCCCCGTGAGCACCGGCCCCAGCTCCAGCACGATCGACTCGACCACCACGCCGGCGAGATAGTAGACCGGAATGGTCCCGGTGAACTGGTAGCGGGCCTGCAGGGCCGTCACCGCGCCGGCGAACCCGGAGATGAGAAGGACGATGAAGAGGCTGCCGACCCCGATGTTCCAGGCCTCGGTCATGGTCCGCGGGACCCAGACCCGCCACTCGCTGAGGCTCCGGATGGCGTCCCAGACCATCAACGACACCCGTCCCACGTGGGAGAGAGCGTCGAGCGTCCAGCGGCCGACGAAGCGACGAAGATCGAAAGTCTGGGCGTCCATGTCTTGTCAGTTGTCGGATAGCGCCGTGGGTCGACCGGACGTATCTTCGCCCCCCATGCCGCCTAAGTCTAGGGCTCGGCGCACACTCCAGGCATCGAGGTTCCGCCGGCGCCTGCTCCGCTGGTTCCGCCGGCACGGCCGCGACCTGCCCTGGCGGCGGACCCGGGATCCGTACCACATCGTGGTCTCGGAGTTCATGCTCCAGCAGACCCAGGTGTCGAGGGTCGAGGGGCATTACCGGCGATTCCTCGAGCGCTATCCGTCCATCCAGTCCCTGGCCGCGGCCCCGGCGGCGATGGTGCGGGAGAGCTGGGAGGGACTTGGCTACTACCGGCGGGCGGCGAACCTGCACCGGTTGGCGCAGGCGGTCGTGGCCGAGCACGGCGGAGTGGTGCCGGACGAGCCGGCGGCGCTGCTGCGGCTCCCGGGCGTGGGGCGGTACACCGCGGGCGCGGTGGCGTGCTTCGCGTACGAGAAGGCGACGCCGGCGGTGGATACCAACGTGGCCCGGGTGATCCGGCGGAGCTTTCACCCCCGCCTTCACGGCGCGGCAGCGACTCGGCGGGTCTGGGAGACGGCGGCGTTGATGGTGCCCCGGGCCGGAAAGCGAGCGTGGGAGTTCAACCAGGCCATCATGGAGCTCGGCGCGCTGGTCTGCACGGCCCGGGTGGCGCGCTGCGGGGAGTGCCCGGTGAGGACGGCGTGCCGCACGGGTGGGCGGATGGGAGGAGCACGCGGGGGTCCGGCCCCTTCGCTGCGCTCAGGGTGACAAAGCAGCCTGACCCATGCACCTCACGAGTGGCCCGGGCACGACACGAGTGGCCCGGGCACGACACGAGTGGCCCGGGCGCGACACGGGTGGCCGGGCGCGACACGAGTGGCCGGGCGCGACACGAGTGGCCCGGGCGCGACACGGGTGGCCGGGCGCGACACGAGTGGCCCGGGCGCGACACGGGTGGCCGGGCGCGACG
>CAMPKP010000171.1 GCA_946887295.1 uncultured Gemmatimonadota bacterium
GCACGGCTGGAGCAGGGCCTGTCCCAGGACCGCCCCGACGAGCCGGCACCCCCGTCCTGCGGGTGCGGCTGCAAGGCCGACTGACATGGATCGCCCCGTCGTGTTGTTCCTGAAGGCAGGACTGGTGTGGCTGGTCCTCGGCGTCACCCTGGGCCTGTGCATGGCGGCGCACCCGCCATTGCTGGCCTGGCGCGCGGCGCACATCCACATGCTCTTGCTCGGCTTCGTGACCGGGATGATTTTCGGGGTGGGCTACCACGTCTTTCCCCGCTTCGCGGGGCGTCCGCTGCGGCGGCCGGGGCTGCTGCTGCCGCACTGGTGGCTGGCCAACGGCGGCGTGGCGGCGATGGCCCTGGGCTTCATTCTCAGGGCCGAGGGTGTGCCCTGGAGCCCGGTGCTGCTCGGGGCCGGCGGCACCGCCGCCGCGCTCGGCGCGTACCTGTTCGCCTACAACATCTGGCGCACGATCGACGTGCCGGCCACGCCGCGGGTCGCGGACCGGCCGCGCGGCCCCGGCCTGCCGCTGGTGCAGCGCTGACGCTCCTCCCGCGAGGTCCTGATGTCGCCACTGGTCCGACGCTTCCTCAAGACCGCGATCGGGTTCCTGATCTTCGGCGTCGGACTCGGGGTGTACATGCTGGCGCGGCGCGAGCTGGGCGGTACGTGGGCCACGCCCTGGTGGATCAGCGCGCACACCCACGCGATCCTGGTGGGCTTCGTGATGATGATGATCCTGGGCGTGGCGCTGTGGATGTTTCCCCGCCCCGCGCGGGATGACCGGCACTTCGATCCCCGCTTCGCGGAGGCCGCGTACTGGTGCCTGGCCCTGGGTACGGCGGCGCGGGTGCTGGGAGAGCTTCTGCGGCCGGCGAACGACTCGCTGGCGCTGCGCTGGACGGTCGTGCTGGGCGGCACAGCGCAGGCGCTGGGGCTGGGGCTCTTCTTCTGGACGATGTGGACGAGGATTCGAGGCCGGCCGGAGGACTGACCACTCGCCTCAAGCCGGCCGGTCGCCCAGCCCCCGCTGCCCTCTCGCCCCCAGGTCCGCCTCGGCCACCCGCCGGGCCGCGAGGGCCGGGTCGACCACGGGCGCGATGTCTCGATCGCTCATCGCAAGCGCCTCCACCGCCCGCCGCACGATGGGCTCGCCACCCGGCACCAGGGAGCCGAACTCGATCTCGGCTCGGCGGCAGAAGCGCTCCTGGCGGTGGCTCTCCCCCGCTTCGACGGCGATACCTCGTGCGTAGAGCCGCGCGTGCATCGCCTCGTGCAGGATCGTCGCGGCCACCTGAGCCGGCGAGAAGGTGCGGTTGACCACGAAGGTGAGCTCCACCATGCACTGGCGTGTGGCCGGGAGGAAGGCGCCCCGATAGGCCCGGCGCTCGATCAGGAAGCCGCTGAAGTCGCGACGCAGCCGGCGGTAGTGATGGGGCACGTATTGCGCGAGCAGTGCCAGGGCACCCTCGAGACGGGCGATCGCGTCGTCGGTGTCGATGTCCGGCCGCGTATTCACGACGGCCGTCGGGATGCCGTGAACCAGGCGGCGCTCGGTCACCACACCCGGGCGCCCGGCGGCGGCGGGAGCCGGTGCGTCATCCCAATGCGAGCGCCAGCAGGCAGGCGGTGAGCGCGATGGCGACGTGCCGGGTGAAGCCCGACGCGAGACGGGTGCAGGTCTGGGACGGGGACTCGTACGTGAGTGAACGGCCACTGCGCATGGGCTCATCCGGTCTGGAGACGCCGGGATGAGTGCCGCCCGGCGGTCAAGCGGATCTCAAGTGTCTCCGTTGCTGCAATTTATGCCCACGCTCCAGGGAGCTCCGTGACCAGGGCGGCGCCCGCCTTCCTCGCGCCACCCCATCAGCCTATCTTCTCGGCATCCCTGCCATAAGGGGTTCCTTGACCCCGTTCGCGACGCTCCAGATCCAGTTGGCCACGCGCTACCGCCTCGAGCGAGAGATCGGCCGGGGCGGCATGGCCACGGTGTATCTCGCGCAGGATCTCCGGCACGACCGGCCGGTGGCGCTCAAGGTCCTCCACACCGAGCTGGCCGCGAGTCTCGGCGCCGAGCGCTTCCAGCGCGAGATCCGGCTGGCGGCCCGTCTGCAGCATCCCCACATCCTCACGGTCCACGACTCCGGCGAGGTCCCCGGCGAGGGGGCCGCGCCGCCGATCCTGTGGTTCACCATGCCGTTCATCGAGGGCGAGACGCTGCGCTCGCGTCTCGCGCGCGAGGGGCAGCTCCCGGTACCCGACGCGGTCCGCATCATCCGCGAAGTGGCCGATGCCCTGGGCTACGCCCATGAGCACGGCGTGGTGCACCGCGACCTCAAGCCCGAGAACATCCTGCTCACCAGCACCCACGCGCTGGTCGCCGACTTCGGCATCGCGCTCGCGCTGCGCGGCGTCCGCGACGAGCGCCTCACCGGCACGGGCATGGCGATCGGCACACCCGCCTACATGAGCCCGGAGCAGGCCGTCGGGAGCCAGGACGTGGACGCCCGGAGCGACGTGTACGCGATGGGGTGCGTGCTCTACGAGATGCTCGCGGGCGAGCCGCCGTTCACCGGCCCGAGCGCGCAGGCGGTCATCGCCCGGAGCATGTCGGAGTCGCCGCGACCGATCCGGCAGGCGCGGGAGACGGTGCCGGCGAGCCTGGAGCAGGTGGTGCACACCGCGCTGGCCAAGGCGCCGGCCGACCGGTATCAGTCCGGGGTCCAGTTCGCCCAGGCCGTGGCTCCCGAGGTGCTCACGCCCCTGGCCGTCTCGGCGACAGTGCCGCTCCCATCCGGGGCCGCGTCGGGCTTCGGCGCGAGCCTGGTCCGCCAGCTCGCGGGGCGGCCGCTGTTCGCCGTGCTGCTCCTCGGGATCGCGATCGGCAGCGGGATCCTGTTCGCCTGGCGCGGGCGACACCCGGCAGGCGACGGCGGGGACGCCACGCTGCTCGCCGTGCTGCCCTTCGACAATCTCGGTCCCGACGACCAGGACTACTTCGTGGACGGGATCACCGACGAGATCCGGGGCCGCCTGACCGCGCTGCCGGCACTCCGGGTGACGTCGCGCAGCAGCTCCAGCCGCGCGCCGGAGGCAGGCGAGTCTCCCCAGGCGTTCGGCCGCGACCTCGGGGTGGAATATGTCCTCACCGGGACCGTCCGCTGGGACCGGAGCGGCGGCGGGCCGGGCCGGATCAAGGTGAGCCCGGAGCTGATCGCCGTCTCGAGCGGCGCGTCGAAGTGGCAGCAGTCGTTCGACGCCTCGGTCGCCGACGTGTTCCAGGTGCAGGCGGATGTGGCGAGCCGCGTGGCGCAGGCGCTGGACGTCGCCCTGAGCGAGCCGGCGCGGCGGCAGCTCGCCGAGAAGCCCACCACCAGCCTGCCCGCGTACGACGCCTACCTGCGGGGGAAGAGTTACGAGCAGCGGGCGCGGCTCAACGTGGAGCCGCAGCTCATGCTGATCGCGCGAGACATGTACCGCCAGGCCATCGCGGCCGATTCGGGGTTCGGGCTGGCGTGGGCAGGGCTGGCCCGGGTGAGCATCCACCGGCTGCGCCGCAACCCCGGCGAGGTGGAGAGCCGCGAGCTGGCGCGGACGGCCGCCGAGCGGGGCGTGGCCGCCTCGCCGGAGGAGGCGGAGGCGCATCTCGCCCTGGCCGGCTACTTCGAAGAGGTCACCCACGAGAACGCGAAGGCGGCGGCCGAAGTCGAGGCCGCGTTGAGGCTGCAGCCGGGCAATGCCGAGGCGCTCGCGGCCATGGCGTTCCGGCAGTGGCAGCGGGGGCGGCGCGACTCCTCGCTCGCGACCATGGCGCGCGCGGCCGGGCTCGACCCGCGCAACCCGGAGCTCCAGGGCCGCCTGGCCGACGCCTACAGCGCCTCGCACCGGTACCAGGAGGCCGACAGCGCGTTCGGGCGCGCGATCCTCCTGGCGCCGGACCAGTACCATGCCCACTTCGGCCGGGCCCGGAACCTTCTCTGGTGGAAAGGCGATGTGGCCGGAGCCCGCCGGGTGATGGCCGAGGCGGAGGCCCGGATCGGCAAGGTCGAGTTCGTCCGGAAGATGTGCGTCGCCTGCTTCGACTGGGCCGGCGCGTTGAGCCCGGACTACGAGCACGTCCTGGATCAGATCACGCTCGACGGGTTCGCGCCCACCGATTCCGCGAACTACTACACCGCGCGGGCGTACCGGGCCTTCATGCGCGACGACCGGGCGCGGGAGCGGATCTACTGGGACTCGGCGCGGGTGCTCACGGAGCAGGTGGTGCGAGGCGAGCCGGACCGGGCCAACGCGCATGAGCTGCTCAGCACCATCTACGCGGGCCTGGGGCGGGCGGCGGACGCAACGCGCTCCCTGCGCACGGCCTACGATCTCTACCGGGCCCAGGAGGACACCTTCGCGATCGACGGTTTCCGGCGGGTGGCGGCGGCGACGAACCTGGTGCTGCTCGGTGATCGAGCGGAGGCCGCCGACACGGTGGCGCGGCTGATGGCCGACAGCCTTTTCTTCTTCACGCCGGCGGCGATCCGGGTCGACCCCTTCTGGCAGCGGCTCGCCGGGGTGGCGGCGTTCGATCGCGCGATGGGGGCCGCCGCACCCTGAGCCTGCCCTGGAGCGCGTCGCGGAGCATCGCGGCCTGCCCACGTCCCTCCTCGAAGCCCGGAAGCGCATGCTCGACCGCCTGAACGCAGCGCTCGGCGACCGGTACACGGTGGATCGGGAGCTCGGCCGGGGCGGCATGGCCTCGGTCTGGCTGGCGCGCGACCACCGCCTCGATCGCCCGGTGGCCATCAAGGTGCTCCATCCGGAGCTCGCGGGCGCGATCGGCGTGGACCGCTTTCTCCGGGAGATCCGGCTCACCGCCCGTCTCCAGCACCCCAACATCGTTCCGGTGCTGGATTCGGGCGTGATCTCCGGCTCCGGCCCCACTCCCCTGCCCTGGTACGCGATGGCGTTGATCCAGGGCGAATCGCTGCGGTCCCGCCTCCAGCGCGAAGGGCAATTGCCGATCGAGGAGGCGCTGCGGATTACCCGGGAGACGGCCGCCGCGCTCCAGGCCGCGCACCGCGAGGGGGTCGTCCACCGCGATATCAAGCCCGAGAACCTGCTGCTGAGCGGCGACCGGGTGTACGTCGCGGATTTCGGGATCGCCAAGGCGCTGGCCGAGACCGGCGGCGAGCGCCTCACCAGCACCGGTCTCGCGATCGGCACGCCGGCGTACATGAGTCCGGAGCAGGCCACTGCGGGGGCAGTGGACGCCCGGACGGACCAGTACAGCCTGGCGAGCGTGCTCTACGAGATGCTGACGGGCGAGCCGCCGTTCACCGGTCCCACCGCGCAGGCGATCGTGGCCCGCCGCCTCTCCGAGCCACCACGTGCGATCCGACCCGCGCGGCCGGCGGTGCCGCCGAGCGTGGAGTCGGCGGTTCTGCGAGGGCTCGAGCGGCTCCCGGCCGACCGCTTCACCAACATCGCCGCCTTCGTCGAGCACCTGGCCCGTCCATCCGCTCCGGCTCGGCGCCGACCCGGCATCCGCGCGCTCGGGGCGGCGGTGCTGTTGCTGCTGGCGGCGGGATTGGGGGCGTGGCTGATCGGGAGTCGGGACGGGGCCGCGGAGTCCCGCGATCCGGCGGTGGCCGAGCTCTACCGGCGCGGCGTGCGCGCCTACGAGCAGCGCACCCCGGCGTCGATCGAGGACGCGATCCGGGCGTTCGCCACCGCCGTCGGCCGGGACTCGTCGTATGCCGACGCGTGGTCGGGACTGGCCAAGGCCTACGTCAGGGCGTACGAGCGGCGTTTCGTCTTTCCCGGTGTCGCCCGCGACAGCGTCCTCCGACTCGCCGTGGCGGCGGCGGACCGGGCACTGGACGAGGACTCCCGCAGTGCCGAGGCCTGGGCCACCCGGGCCAACGTGAGCCGGATCGTGGATCCGACCGACCGCGCTCCCGCCATCCGCTCGGCGCGCCGGGCGCTCGCCCTCGACTCGACGAACGTGAACGCCTGGCATTTCCTCGCGCTCAGCCTGGCCGAATCGGGCGAGATGGACGAGGCGTTCGCGGCCTGGCGGCGGGCGATCGCCGAGAGCCCCACGGACATCCAGGGGCTGACGTTTCTCGCGATCGCCGACTACTGGCGGCGTCAGTACGACAGCTCGATGTACTGGGCCGACAGCGCGATCGCGCTGGACCCGACCTTCCAGCTGGTGCGCATCACGGCGGGGTACAGCGAGGTCGAGCGCGGCGAGCTCGGCCGCGCCCGGGCGGCGTTCGAGGCGGCCGAGCGGTTGAGCACGGGAGTCGAGGTCGTGCACACGACCGCGGGCAAGGCTCTCACGGCCGCCCGGGCGGGAGCCACGGCGGAGGCGCGCGCCCTGGTCCAGCGGGCCGA
>CAMPKP010000172.1 GCA_946887295.1 uncultured Gemmatimonadota bacterium
CCGCTGGCGGAGCTCGTCGAAGTAGGCGGCGTTCGGGCCAAGCGGGTCGATGCGCGCCAGCTTCGACGACGGCGGCAGCCCGACCAGCAGCACGATCAGCGCCCCCACCAGCCCGGCCCCCTGCATCAGCACCAGCCAGAAGCTGAACCCGATCTCGCCTCCGCTCCCCCCGGTCCGCGCGAAGGTGAGCATCACGCCCGAGAGCACCGCCAGCAGCGCCCCGGGCGCGATCAGCACCTTGTGCACCGCCGCCTGCGCCCGGACCACGGCACCCAGCCCGGCCCGATCCTCGCGCTTGGACGCGATGCCGGCCACCATGGCGGCCAGCGCACCGCCGATCCACAGAGTGAATCCGACGATGTGAAGGAAGACCCAGAGGCGGATCAAGAGGACATCTCGGACAGGATCGCGCCGTCGATCGGCTGCCGTCCGGAGAACCCGGCTTCGATCTCGTGCCAATGGGTGATCCGCTCCTCGCCCAGCTTCCAGCAGAGGAAGATGGGGCGGTCTTCCCGGAGCGAGTAGAAGTCCACAAGGCCCGCGTCGAAGCCCTTGAAGACGCAGCCGACCGACTCCAGCTCCTGGAGATACCGGTTGATCCTGTCGGCGTGGCGGGCGACGTCCTCGCGCGCGGCGAGCAGCTCCCCGGTCTCGCCCCAGTCGGCCCGGGCGCCGCCGGTCAGCAGCTCGAACCGGGACACCGCGGCGCGCCACGCGGGATACTCGAGGGTGAGGTCCTGCACGATGCGCCGCACCAGCGGCAGGGTGCGCTCGGCCTCGGCGAGGCTGAAGAGCTTGAAGTCAGGCATGGTCCCCCCACACGATCTCGATTCCAGGCACCTGCTCGGGGTGGCTGATGAAGCCTACTACTTTCCGCTCCCCGTTCACCACCGTAATGGTGGGCCGAAGGTGCGACTCGTTGGGATCGAGATCCATCCGGATCCGGAATCCCTCCAGCTCCTGGTCCGGCCCCACCACCGGGGAATTGGTCCGCATGAGCGTGTCGGCCCTGGTGTGCCAGGGATGTTTCCCCTCTGCGAGACAGCGGGTGACCAGGTCGCGGTCGCTCAGGGTGCCGAGAAAGCGGCGGGTGCGGTGATCGTCCACCACCGGCACCACCGAGATGTTGCGGGTCTTGAGCATGATGGCCACTTCGCTGGCCATCGCGCCGGCGACCGCCACGTGCGGATCGGGTACCATCGCGTCCGAAGCTTTCATCTGGCTCAATTTGCCCCTTGAGTGATGCGGGTCAAGGCCGCCCGGCGGCCGCGAGTGCGTCGCGTGTCGCACGATAGCCTTCCTGGGCGTACCGCCGGACGAGATCCACGCGGAAAGTGGCGTCCCGCTCGATCCGGGGCCGCACGTAGACCAGCGGCGGCCTCCCGGGGTCAGCGCGCCAGAGCGCGAGCTGCGCCGCGGTGGCGTTGGCCATGAGGGCGCCGACGGCGTCGTCGTGAGCCCGGACGACTGGCGGCGCGCCGCCCATTGTCATCCTGAGCGGAGCGAAGGAGCGGAGCGACGCCTTGGCTCCTTCGCTCCGCCCAGGATGACATTGCTCCACATCGAACCCGGGCCCGACGTCCACCGCCACCACCCTCTCCCCCGCGAGTCGGGCGGCGACGTCGAGCGGCAGCGGCCCCCGCAGCCCTCCGTCGCCGCAGCGCCGGCCCGCCAGCTTCACCGCCGGGAAGTAGACCGGAAGCGCGCAGCTCGCGCACAGGACGTCCACCAGCGGCGCGTCGTCACCCCCCTCCCCGAATAGCAGCAGCTCGCCGGTGTCGAGGTCCACGACGCTCACGGTGACCGGCACGGAGAGATCGGCGAACCGCCGCGCGGACACGATCTGCTCCACCGCCCGGCGGAACGGCGCCGCCCGGAGCAGCGAGCGGGCGAAGAGGCCGAGCACCGGCGCGATCAGGTCCCGCGAGACGCCCGCCCTCCCGACCTGGGCGAGGCGGCCGAGCAGCACCTCGCGGTCGGCCCCGCCCGCCAGGGCGGCGGCGACCACCGCACCCATCGATGTCGCGACGTACCGCACCGGGGTCCATCCCGCCTCTTCGACCGCCCGCGCGGCCCCGATGTGCGCGGCCGTCTTGGCCCCGCCGCCGCTCAGCACGAGGGTGATCCCCGCCGAAGGCACTAGCGCTGCCGTCCGCGCCGATGCTCCTCCGCCCTCGCGTAGCGCACCCGCTCCTCGTCGGTCTCCGGAATCAGCCTCGGCACCCGCACCGGCCTGCCGTCGTCGTCGACCGCGACGAAGACGACGTGCGCCGTATGCGTGTGACTCCGCTCGCCGGTGCTCACCTTCTCCGCGTACACGTCCACCGTGATGTCCATGGACGAGTTGCCCACGAAGTCCACCGTGGCGATGCAGGTGACCAGCGCCCCTACCGGAATCCGCTCCTTGAAGTCCACCCGGTCGATCCGGGCGGTGACCGCCGGCCCGCCCGCATGCCTGATCGCCGCCACCGCCGCCGCCTGGTCCACCAGCGCCATCAGCTCACCGCCGAACAGGTCTCCCCGCACGTTCTGCATGTGCGGCATGACGAAGGTGGTGATGGTTCCGGTCGAGTGGGACATGGGCCGGGAATCGGACGTCACTGGGACCTCGTCGGCGAGCGATGGAGTCGGTCGACTCGGGCGCAGGCGCCGCGGTCCCGAGATGAGTGCCTTCACCTGTCACCCTGAGCGCAGCGAAGGGGCCGGAGCCGCGTCCTAGTAATCGACCGGACGCAGGTAGTACTCCCCGATGGCGGTCGCGCTGAGCATGGCGACCGTCGGGAGGCGGCGCTTCCAGTGGGTCGAATCGAGGCGCCGTCGCACCAGGGCGATCTCCTCCGGGGTGTAGCCGAGCGGCACGATCTCGGCGTTCCGGTAGCCGAGCAGGATCCAGTGGAGGATGGCATCGGCCCGGGGGTAGGAGATGCCGAAGTCGCCCTCGTCGGTCTGGCCCTGGATCAGGTCGGCGCTGGCGGGCTTGGACACGATCACGTCCGGCACCCCCAGGTGACGTGCGAGGGCCCAGACCTGGGTCTTGAAGAGATCGCCGATCGGATTGACCGGCGGTGAATCGTCGGCGTGCCAGGTGAAGTAGCCCAGGAGCCGCTCGGTCTTGTTGCCGGTGCCGAGCGGGAGGGCCCGCTGTGCGGCGGAAATGTCGAAGAGGGTGATCATGCGGGCGCGAGCCATGATGTTGCCGAGGCGGCCCGGCTCGGGGACATCGCCGATCGCGGAGGCGAGGCCATCCACCGCGCCGCTGATGTCCACCGTCCTGCTCTCGATGCCCAGGGCGTCGATCACCAGCTGGGCGTGCTCCAGGCTCTCGGGGCTGGAGGTGCGATACGGCATCCGCACGCCGATGACGCTCCCGGGACCGAGCGCTTCCGCGGCGAGCATCGCCACCAGCGAGCTGTCCACGCCACCCGAAAGCCCGATCACCACCTTCTCGAACCCCCGCCGGCGCTGCACCTCATCGCGCAGGAACTCGACCAGCCAGCGGCGGGTGAGCTCGGGGTCGATCGCCAGGGGGTCCGTGAGGGGCCGGAAGGGCGGAACGGCCGAGCGGCGGGGCTCAGTCGGCCGCGCCGCGGGACTCTTCCGCCGGTCCGCCGGTCCGCCGTCCCGACCCTTGTCCCGCCTTGCCGCATGCAGCGAGCCGAGCAGGTGCGGCAGCCGCATCTCGAGATCCGCCAGCAGTGGTAGGTCGGCCCTGGCTCGGGTGATCTCCTCGAAGTCCAGCGTCGCCGGGATCAGAGCCTCCTCGAAGATCGGCCCCTGCACCGCCAGGTCGCCGCGCGGCGTCGCGACCAGGGAGCCGCCGGGAAACGCCTTGCCGCCCTCGAACCCCACCAGCTGCGCCAGCGCGACGTAGACGCCGTGCTCCCCGGCAACGTCCTGGACGATGCGGCTCCAGCGGCTGAGGCTGGTCGGGCGGCCTGCTCCGCCGTCGTCACCCGGCGCCGCCCCGCGTGCGGGACTCGCGCTCGGCACGATGATGAGCTGCGCGCCGTCGAGCGCCGCGAGCATCGGAGTGAACGAGTGCCAGACGTCCTCGCAGATCAGGATCGCGGCGCGTCCCCACACCGTGTCGAAGGCCTGCACGCTTCGGCCCGCCTCGACGAACCGCTCCTCGTCGAAGACGCCATAGGTGGGGAGAAAAACCTTGCGGTGGACATGGCGGACCCCCGCGTCGGCACCGCCGAGCCTGGCGTAGATCGCCGAGTTGTAGAGCCGGTTCTGATGAACCTCGTAGAAGCCAAGGGCGACGTCGAACGGCGGGGCTTTGGCGTCGCCGTGCTGGCGGGAGAGGTCGTCGAAGAGCCGGTCGGCGGAAACGGCGAGGTCGCGGACTCCGCCCTCGAGAAAGTAGCCGGTGAGCGCCGTCTCCGGTGCCACCATCAAGTCGGGTGGCTCGGCCCAGCCGCCGGCCTCCCGAAAGAGAGCCCCGAGTCGGCAGAGGTTCTCCTCGTAGGCGCCCTTGTGGGGCCGCAGCTGGGCGATGGCGAGGCGGAGCACGCGGGAAATGTATACTTTACCGCATGCTCTGGTACATTGCCGCCGGCAGCGCGCTGGGCGGAGTCGGCCGCTACCTCGTAGGCGGCCTGGTGCAGAGACTGCTCGACACCACGTTTCCGGCGGGCACCCTGCTGGTCAACCTCACGGGGTCGTTCCTGCTGGGACTCTTCCTCCGTTACGCGCTCGAGACGCCCACTCTCACGCCCGAGCTCCGGGCGTTCCTCACCATCGGGTTCTGCGGCGGATACACCACCTTCTCGACCTTCAGCTACGAGACCGTCGCGCTGCTGGAGGACGGCGAGTGGACCCGGGCCGGGCTCTACGCGGCGCTCAGCGTGGTGCTCGCGCTCGGCGCCACCCTCGTCGGCCTCCTGGTCGCACGCGGCGTCATCGTCCTGCGGGAGAGCATGTAGCGCATGAGCGGCCTGGCGGGCGAGCGCACCCTCATGCGCATCCACATCGGCGAGCGCGACAAGCTCGACGGTAAGCCGCTCTACGAAGCCATCGTGCTCCTGCTGCGGCAACGCGGATTCGCCGGAGCCACGGTGTTCCGGGGCATCATGGGATTCGGGGCGAGCGCGGGGATTCACACCGAGAAGGTGCTCCGGCTCTCCCTCGACTTGCCCATCGTCGTGGAGTGCGTCGAGACGGAGGAGAAGATCCAGGCGGTTCTCCCGGAGCTCGACCGGATGATCGGCGGCGGGCTGATCACGCTGGAGCGAGCCCGGGTGATCGTATACCGGCCGGAAGGCTCAGGCCGTGATGTGACCGGCCTGCGCTGATATATTGCGCCGACCATGCCCAGCACCTTCCACGCACTCGAGCGCGTCCCCAACGCCTGTCAGCTTCTTCCCGAGGTCGTGACCGGCGGCCAACCCTCCACCGCCGATCTCGAGTCCTTCGCCGCGGCGGGCGGCGGAATCGTGCTCGACCTCCGCGACCCGATGGAGCCGCGCCCCCTCGACGAGCCTGCCACCGCCGCGCGCCTGGGGCTCGAGTACGTGGTGGTTCCGGTGACGGCGGGCACGATGACCGATGAGACCCTCGAGCGCATCCACGCGGTCCTGCGGTCGGCCGGCGAGCGGCCCGTGTTCGTTCACTGCGGCAGCGGCAACCGGGTGGGCGGCGCGCTGCTCCCCTACCTGATGCTCGAGCAGGGGCTGGACGAGGAGGACGCGGTCGCCCAGGCGATGCGGGTCGGCCTTCGAAGCGCCGAGCTGCTGGAGTGGGGACTGGACTACGCCAGGCGAAGGTCGGTCTGACCCGGATACGACAAACGAGCGGGCCCCCGGAATCATCCGGGGGCCCGCTCGTTTTCGGTCGTGTCGCACTCAGCGCCGGCGGCCACCGCCCGACGACGGGCTACCCCCGCCGCCACTGCCTCCACCTGCCCGGCCGCCGCCACCGCTCCCTCCGCCCCAACTGGATCCCGACGATGAGGACGGGGCCCGTTCGACCACCCGGCCGCCACGGTCACTGCCGCGATCGCCGCGGTCGGCCGACCTCGGCTCCGCCCGCGGTGCGGGGCGGGCCTCACGCGGCGGGCTGCCGTCCGAGCGCCTGGCCGAGCGCGCCTCGGGGGCGGGGCGCGCCTCGCGAGCGGGTGCTGCCTCGCGAGCGGGTGCTGCCTCGCGAGCGGGCGCTGCCTCGCGGGAGCGAGTGTCGGTGGCCCGCCGGG
>CAMPKP010000173.1 GCA_946887295.1 uncultured Gemmatimonadota bacterium
ATGACACCCCTATTGCCGGATCAGGGGTGGAGGGTGATGACCAGCTCCTAGCCCGCCGAGCCGACTCGGCGCACCCTCGGAGCACCCTTCACCAGAGGTGCTCCATGATCTCCTTTCCCAAGCGCGAGCGCGCCCAGCGGGCCGCCGCCGTGGTCGGCGTCGATGCCGGCAAGTTCTCCCACACCCTCGTCGTACGGCCCTCGGGGCAGCCCGACTCCAAGCCGTTCAGCTTCCCGACCACCCGGACCGGCTTCGAGGCCGCGGTCAGCTTCGTGCGCCGGGTGACTCTCGCGGAGCCGTCGGCCACCCTGGTCGGGATCGAGTTCGCCGGGAATTACGGCTTCACCTTCGCCCACTTCCTCGACCAGCTCCGCTTCCCCGTCGTGAGCATCCTCCCCGCGCACACCAAGCGGTGGAAGGACGTGGCTCACAATCAGCCGCTCAAGACCGACGCCAAGGATGCCGGGACGATCACCGATCTGGTGGCGCAGGGCCACTTCGTGGGCTTCCCGTTCCTGAGTCCGGCCTATGCCGAGCTCCGCTACCTCGCGGCGGGCCGGGAGCGGCTCGCCCTGCTGCGGCGCGGCGCGATGACCCAGCTTCGCACGCTGCTCCAGGTCGTCTTCCCCGAGTTCGAGGCCATCTTCCCCCTCCTGACGAAGAAGACGCCCCTGGTCCTCCTCCGGGCCTTCCCCACGCCGGAGGATCTGCTGGGAGCGCCCCGGGCCAAAGTGCTCCGCGTCCTGCAGACGGCCAGTCGAGGGCACCTGGGGCAGGCCACCTACGAGCGTGTGATGGCCGCGGCCCGCGGCACGTTGGGCCTGCCCGGCGCCCAGGGGCAGCTCCGCCAGGAGATCGGGCTGACCCTGGCGCGGCTTGCGCTGTTCGAGCAGCAGCTCGGGGCATTGGAGGCCGCGATGGTCGAGGCGCTTGCCCCTCTGCCCGAGACCCCGTGCCTGCTGAGCATCCCCCGGGTGGCACCGGTGACGGCCGCCGTCTTCCTGGGGTCGATCGGCGATCCGCGCGCGTACGAGTGTGGGGAGCAGATCCTCCGAGTCGCGGGGCTGTCCCTGATCGAGCGCTCGAGCGGGATCCACCGCGGCATTCCCCGGATCTCTAAGCGGGGCCGGCCGCTGCTCCGCCAGGCGGCGTTCATGTTCGCGGTGCGGAGCATTACCCGCGGCGGCCTGTTCCGGGGCGAGTACGAGGCGCTCTGTCAGCGCAACGGCGGCCAGAAGATGAAGGCGGTGGTGGCCGTGATGCGCTCGGGCCTCCGGCTGCTCTACAGCGTGGCGCGGGACCGGCGGCTCTTCACCGCGGTGCCGCCCGCGCCGCGCCGTCGGTCGATGGCGCGCGTGTCGGCCTGAGCTGAGTGTTAGACGGCTGGCCGGCCGGGGCGACGGAGCCCACAATCGTTTGAAGCAGCCCGCGGCGGCTGGCTTCCCATTGGATAGCGCTCCGCCCGGCCGAGGGGTCCGCTCGAGTCTCCGATAATGGGGTGTCGAGGGTCGCGCACCCGTGGGTGCGTCACGCCTCCGAGTGGGGCTAGGATCGAGCTACGCGGCGCCCGCCAGCCGCCTGGTGCTCTTTGACAATCGTCAGACCCGGTGTCATTCTGTCCGTCGTGTAGCTCGGGCCCGGCGCGGATCCGATAACCCGATTGACGGGCGCTCCGGCGCCGCGTCCCATTTGACACTTGATCGCGCCGGCTGCCCCCAGTGGGGTGGAGAAGCAACCGAGCCCTTCTTCAATGTCCAGTGTCATGAGCTTTGGCCGTAGAGTTCGTCAATCACCGACTCGAGCGGCACCTTCAACGCCCGAAGGTGAGCCTGAAGCTCGTCGTAAAGCCACGTCTGAATCTCCACAAGCGTTTTCGCATGCTGCTCAGCCGGCGCATCAGGATGCGCGATGAGTTGGTCAATGGCTGCCACATATGCGAGCGCAGCTCGATACAGGTCTGTGGCATCAACCACCAGTCCCTGTGCACCTTTGACTCCAGTTGACCGAGCCCATTGTTCAAGTCTCTTGGCGAGCTCGACGGTTTGTGCAGCGGGCGCATCGTCGTTCATCTTGCTGCTCCTCATCGAGACAGTTGATCGATCTGCTTCGCGATATCGTCGATGCGCCGTTGCAGTCCCTCTTGGGTCTTGCCCTTGACCTTGTCGATATACTTGCGGGCGTTTCCGAGGTGCTTCCGGGCATCTTTCAACCAATCGCCCTTCTTGCCGCTTGGGTCGGGGTCATTCGGACCGAGACTGCCGATGCGATTCAGGTGTTCCTGCGCGATGTTCAGCGATGTTGTTGTGCGATCCGCGCCCTTAGCGTGAGCGCTCGAGAAGAGCGTGCCGAGAGTTCCGATCGCGCCCGTGACGAGATCTGCGCCAGCGCGTAGCCCTTGATCGAAGGCATTGCCAAGATCATCGCCAGCCGCTACCGCGGTCACAGCGATGGCCAACCCAGTCAGCACGGCAGCAGCCCCGATGCCACCCTCAATCACGCACGCATCGGGACATAAACCAAACGGATCCGTGTAGGCTACACGTCTATACCCGACACCCCATGCTCAGACCAAATCTGACCCCCGTTTCACCCTCCCTCCTGCCGGCCCGGTAGGAGCGAGGCGGAGCCATGCCCGCCGTCCTGGCTGGCCCCGTATCCCCGATGACGGGTGCGTCACTGTGCCCGGCCTGGGAGAGCCACGCACCCCGCGGGCGCCGACGGCCGTCCGACTGTCCGGAAGCCCGCCCCATCCTGTCCACCGACACTCCGCCGAGCCGTTCGCGCCCACCGGTGCGCCGTTCTCGTCCCCGTATGATGGCCGCCAGCAGCGGCTATCGGTTCGCCCGCCCACCGCCACTTCCGGCGGTCGGGGTCGGGCGTCCACCCGATAGTCCGGAGAGCCATCATGGGACACCGCACCCGCACCCGACCCGACCGCGACCTGCTCCAGCAGCAGTTCGTCGCCCGCTTCCCCGTCCTCGTCGGCGTTGACGCGGCCAAGCAGAAGCACACCTTCGCCGTCCGCGGCCCTGACGGGGTCGTGGGCCCGTCCGAGGACGTGCCGCTCACCCGCCTGACGCTCGACGCCTGGCGGGCGGCCTTGCACGCCCGCTTCCCCGGCGTACGCGCCGAACAGATCCTGATCGGGATCGAGTTCGCCGGCGGCCTGGGTGCCACGCTGACGCACTATTTCCGCCAGCATGGCTACACGGTCGTCGCCGTGCCCGCCAAGGCGGCCAAGCAGACCCGTGAAGGGAGCCTGAGCGGCCGCAACAAGACCGACCGGGTCGATGCCCGGCACATCTGCACCACGCTGGCCCGCGGGCTCTACGTGCGCTATCCCGCGCTCCGCTCGCCCATCGCCGAGCTCAAGGTGCTCACCATGAGCTATCACAAGCTCTCGGTCGAGCGAGCCCGACTCAAGAATCGGCTGCGCGGGCTGCTGGACCTGGTGTGGCCCGAGCTGCCGCGGCAAGCCAATCCGAAGAAGGCCACGCTGCCGGCGCTCGTCACCCGCTGGCCGCTCCCCCAGGATCTGCTGGCCTCGTCACCGCGTACCGTGCAGGAGTATGTGCGCACGATTTCCGGCGGGAAGCACCAGGCTGCGTGGATTCGCCGTCTCCTGCGCGAGGCGCGGGCTAGCCTCGGGCTCACCGACGCGCTCCCCGAGCGGCGGCTCGAGCTCCAGCACCTGATGGCCCGCCACGAGCTGCTCGACGGCCAGCTCGGCGAGCTGGCGGAGCGGATCGAAGCCCTGGTGGAGCAGTGCCCCGAGGCCCGGCTCCTGGACACCGTGCCCGAGCTCGGGCCCATCGGTGCCGCCACGATCGTGGCGGAGTTGGGGGACCCGGCCGCCTTCGAGCACCCCGACCAGTGGCTCAAGCTCGCCGGGCTCCACCTGGCGCAGCACCAGACCGGCCAGACCGATGGCCGCAAGCGGATCGCCAAGCAGGGCCGCCCGCTGCTGCGGCGCCAGCTCTACCTGCTCGCCGGCCGCTGGTCCTTGAAGCGCGGGCTCTATGCCGACGACCACCGGGCGCTCCGCGCGAAGGGCTTCGCCAAGACCAAGGCCGTCTGCACCCTGGCGCGGCGGCTGGTGCCGGTGCTCTTCGCCATCGTCCGGACCGGGGAGCCGTTCGATCGGGACCGCTTCGTGGCCAACCGGCGCCGGCGGGAGGAGGCGCCCATGCCCACCTCCGCTACTCCGAAGCGCGCGCGGCGGGCGGGAGTCAAGGTCGCCGCGTCGGCGCGGCGGGTGAAGCAGATCGGAGCGAAGGCCACCAAGTAGTCGGAGGCGATACTCGCCTCGGAGGTTCGTGCCGGGCGTGGAGGGAGCGGCCATGTCACCGCGCGTACAGGTCGAGACGCCCTCGGGCGATCTCTCGCAGTCACCATCGTGCCACGCGGCTCCCTCGGACCAGCAGGGCCCAATGAAGACGTGTCGTGCCACGAGGCGCCGCCGGCGCCCTCCGGAGCACCGACCACGATGAGCGTCGCCCCAGGGTCCCACTACACACGCTGCCGTACCGGCGCTCTTTGACAATTGCTCCACCCTGTGTCCCAGTCAGCCGGTGCGGTGGCGGGAAGCCGGAGGCTTGCGCGTGGCAGGCCAGCACCCCACGTTGGGGAAGCGGTGGTGAGGTGACCTCCGACTTCCCCATTGGCGGATCAGCAGGTGCGATCGCGCTCGATTCAGGGGACGGCCCCGGTAGCACGACGGGTGTCCGCTGGCTCCGGCCATTGAGGCGCCTCACCACTCGCTCCTCGCCTCGCGCGACGGACGGCTGGTGAGATCCGCGGGTAGGGTCCGGTCCCAGAGGCCACTCGGGTCACACTCGATCCACCAGCCGTTTCGTCGTGTCCCGCTACCAAGCTCACCAGGGTCAGGCCCCACAATCCGAACGCGCCCCGAGCGCCGCCGGCCACACTCGGCCGACCCCTCGCGCCGACCGGACGGTGACATTCCGAGCACCCGTGGGTCAGGCCCGACAACCCGGATGCGCTCCGAGCGCCCCAAGAAACACTCGGTCGACCCTCGCCACTGTGAGCTACTGTTCTCGGGGAACAACAAGCCAGACTCCACCCACGCGTGCCTCAGGGATCGCTGACCCGCAGTACGTTCCGACATTGACTCCGTGGATTGCGCTATGGCGTCCTTGTGAGCTCGAACGATCCCGTCCCACCGCCGCGTCCATCGTAAGACCAAGCCCCTTTGATGCTGCCATGGCTCCGCACACCCTTCATCACCACCTTGCCATGTCCGACGTAGGGATTGAGGACGATCTCGACTGAATCCCCTTTGAGCGCCGAAGAGGCAGGCTGGAGAGCTGCCCCCCCAGCGAGCCTAAATCCAAGGGGGTCAAAACTGAGGTCATACGTGCCCTGTGTTGCACCGGCGACCAAGCGGAACCCGTAGCTGTCGCTGAGGAGCGTGCTTTGAAAAAGCGCGATCACTCCACTCGTGGCAGCGTTCCCAGTTCGGAAGGTTGCGGTCCACACACCTGTGAGGTCGGTCTCCTGCGACCCGGGTTCTACCTTGGCCGCAGCGCCCCCACAGGCGGTAGCGAAGAACAGGATAGTGATCCAGCGCATATAGGCCTCAGTATGGGCTCTTGCGAGGTGGAGCTCCGTATTCGGCGCGAACCTGCTGTTCGACGGCAGTCGCGCACGCTTGGTCACAACGTAGGGTCAGATTTCCGCCCTCCACCGACACGCCACCCGCAGCGTGGCCAGCGACTTCGTGGGCTAAGACGGTGTTGATGTCAGCGGCACCGCCTCCGAGCGCCTCTACATGATGGTCGCTGAGTACCCCACCAGGGTCCCACGTAACCGCGATACCCTGCTGACCTTGCGAGTTAAGACCCGTAGCAATCGTGCAACCGCCCGACCCCGCGCACGGAATGGTACTTCCTTGGCCAACTGTCACCAGGACGCTATGATCGTTCTCGATCTTGGTGACGGCCGCATCGAATGTTTTTGATCTCTTGCGCAGGGATGCAACCAGTGCCTTCGTTCCTTCGTCTCCGTAAGCTATATCAAACAACCCAAACGGATCGGTGTACATGACGGGTTGAATCCGTTGTCGAAGAGCTTCGACCCGCGTCCCGAGTCCGGCTC
>CAMPKP010000174.1 GCA_946887295.1 uncultured Gemmatimonadota bacterium
CTCCGGGTCCAGTGGATCACCACCCGGGACCTGCTCGCGGCCCGCGACTGGACCGAGCTGGGGCGCTTCCATCTTCCGCTGACCGACGCACCGGGCATCTATCCCGAGTGGAGCCCCCTCCCCGGCGAGCAGATCGCTTCCGAGCGCCTGCGCGAGACGCCGCCGAAGCGGCAGCCGCCGTGGGACCGCGAGAGCGCCGGCGACCCGCCCCTGCTCCTGCCCTCCGTCCCGACGCCGGTCGTGGACTCGCTCGCCCGCCGGTATCTCGGCGCCGAGTTCAAGGGCGTGGATCAGGCGATGCGCGAGTTCCTGAAAGGAGAAGTGCAGCAGCTCGTGCCCCAGTCGCTGGTGCAGGTCACCGAGCGCCTGGAGCCTGAGGCCGGCGACACCAGCGGTCCCGAGGCGGTGGACGTGACGGTCTCACCCTTCGACCTGCTCTACGGCGCCTCGGTCGATCCGCAGGTGGCGCGGGAGCTGGGGCTCGGCACCGTGGACACTTCGGACCCGGACGCGGTCTACGACTACGCGATCGAGGCGGGGTTCGCCTCGCTCTGGGTGCAGTGGGTCCTGAGCCCCAGGCTCGCCCGAGAGCAAGCCAGGCTGCTGCGCGAGGAGCTCGCCGGCGCCCCGGAGAGCTGGCGCGACCGCCGGGCCTTCGCGCCCACCTCGGTCGCGTCCGTGCTGACCGGGCTCCGCCGGATGCCGGCCCAGGCGCTCGAGCCTCCCGCCGACCTCCGCGCCGAGGTGATCCCGGACCCGGCGCGCTCGCCGGTGCAGGCGCGGGTCCGGCTCCACTGGGCCCGAGGGGCCGGCAATCTGTTCGAGCAGCCGGGCCGCGCGCGGGTGCTCTACGCCTTCACCCGCGATTCCGCCGCCGGCGCGGTGCTCCTCCACCATCGCGACGAGGACACCGGGCTGCTCGCGCCCCACCTGCCGACGCCGCACGGCGAGCCGGACCCGCGGCTCCATCTGGTCGACCGCCAGGTGCCTTCCTATGGCATGCACACCTGGCGGGTGGCGGCGATGGACCTGTTCGGCCGCCTGAGCGCGGACGCCGAGGTGTCCGCCGACGTGCGTGACACCATCCCGCCCCCTGCGCCCGCGTGCGTCGAAGCCGTACTGGAGGGCGATGCGACGACCGGAGCGGACTGGACCGGGCTCACCGTGGCCTTCGACTGGATGCCGGCCCAGGAGGAGCTGGCGCCCGATCTCGCCGCCTTCGAGCTGCATCTCCGCCAAGGCGAGGTCGGCACCACCGAGGCATCGCAGCCGGCGAGCTGGGGGCGGCTGGAGACGAGCCCCGGCGCCACGGCTGCTCCGCTCCGGATCGTCTGGCCTTCGCTCATGGTGACCGGCTCGCCACCGGGGCTCACCGCCGGTGCGGTGGCGACGCCGCTGGCGGGCGGAGGGCAGCGTATCACGCTCGGGCTCTCGCCGATCGCCTGTCCGTTCGACGCCGGCGGGTACGCCCGGCTGGCCGTGGCGGTGCGCGCACTCGACCAGTGGGACAACGCCGGCGGGTTCGCGGTCGCACGCGCCGAGCGCGCGGACCTCTCGGCGCCACCGCCGCCGAGCTTCTCCGGGCCGGCCCTCCTCGCGACTGCGCCCGACGCCCAGAACCGATCCTGGTTCCGCGTGCCGCTGCCGGCGCTGCCCGGCGCGAGCGTGCGGGTCTTCCGCGCGCCGGGCGTGGCCCTGCTCTCCGCGGGGGCCACGGGCGCGGCGGACTTCGCCGCGTTGAGCGAGGAGGATCAGGTCGGACTGCTCCGGTCGCTCGCGGTGGCGCACCGGGCGCCCTTCGCCGCGGACCACGAGCAGCCGGTCGCCGCCGATGGCGGCGGCTATCCGCTCGAGCTCGCCGGCTTCGACCGCGGATACACGGTCGTGCACCTCGTGCTGGAGAATCGCACCGGGGCCCGGAGCGCGTGGTCCACCGATCCCGCCGCATTTCTCGTGGTGAAGGTGCCCCGGCAGACGCCGCCGCCGTCGCCGCTGGTGCGGGAGGTCCGCGTGGGGGACCGGAGCGTCCTGCTGCGGGTGACGCCCGATGTCACCGGACGCACCCGCACGCTCGTGCTGTACCGGACCCGCGTTCCCGGCGACGCCGCCGACGTGCGCCGCATGCGACAGGTCGCCGAGCAGGTGCTTCCGGACCCCGCGTCGGATGAGCCGACGGCGCTGCTCGACTCGGGGCTCTACGACGAGGTGGAGTACTTCTACCGCCTCGTGGCGGTGGATGAGGGCGGGCTGCGCTCGGCGCCGAGCGTCGCGCTGCGCGCGACGCCGGTGGCGCACGGCCCGCCCGAGCCGCCGGAGGTCCGCGCGATCGAGCGGGACCCCGCGGTGCCGGATCGCCGGCGGGTCCGGCTCCGCGTGCCCCGCCGCGACTACCCGGTGCTCCTCTTCCGCCGCCGGCGGTACGCGCCCGACTGGGAGCCTGCCGCCGCGGTGGACTTCGCCGCGGTGCCGGCCACTCCCGACCCCGCGGGCTGGGAAGTGCTGGTGGACGACGTGGTGCCCGCCCCGGATGAGGAGTACGCCTACTTCGCCCGCATCGAGGACCGCCGCGGCCGCGCGTCCTCCGGCCCGGCGATGGTGGAGACCGCGTGAGCACCAACTTCTTCGACGTGCTGACCATGTGGCTCGGCAGCGGCCCATCGTCGCCGAAGTACTGCCAGATGTTCGCCGGGGATGAGGTCGACCAGGTGGTGCAGCAGTTCGGGGCGGAGCAGAGCGGGGTGCCCGGCGATTATCTGGAGCTCGAGCTGGGCATCGGCGCGCGGGTGGCCGCGCCGGCCAACGCGCTGGTCTGGCGGGTGCCCGACCTCTCCGTCCTGACGGACGAGGAGAAGGCTGCGGTGCGGGCCGCCTGGCCGCCGCTGCGCCGCCTCTCCGGCGCGGCGCTCAATTTGGAGGACGCGCGGGGTAGCGGCGTGAAAGAGCAGGCGCTGCTGCTCGAGGTATTCCCTCCCGCCTTTCGTCGCCTGGAGTACCTGTTCTCCTCCCTGGAAGTGCCGTTGTCGCAGGATGACTGGGACATTCCGCGGGCCGCCACGCCGCGCTGGTTCTGGATCGGGGGCTTCACCGAGTTCCACATACAGACCCAGTTCGAGCGGATCGCCACCAAGCAGTGGGCCCCGAACCCGCCGCCCATGGTGAATGACTTGATGAAGGGCCTGTCGCCGATCTACGTGGATGCCGGCGAGGAGCTGGGTGAGTTCAGCGAGGAGCGGGTCCGGGTGCGCGCGTTCGACTCGACCGGCCTGCCGATCGATCCTGACTTCGTCTTCGACACGTTCAACCGGCTGACCGAGGACCTGGATTTCGCCAGGCTCGAGACCGGGCACCCCAGCACGTCCTCGGCCAAATACCAGGCGGCCGATCGCCACGTGATCGTCTTCTGCGATCAGCAGGGCAATCCCTACACCCCGCGGCCCGCGCCGGCTGAGCCGCTGCCGCCGACGGATCCCGAGGCCGGAACGGTGGAGGCCGGGCGAGTGCTGTTGCTGCTCGCACCCGCGGCCGGCTCGCACGCCTTCCCGGAGCACGGCGTCCTGGTCCTCCCCGGCGCGGAGGCCGGCGGCGTGTCGGGGCCGGTCGGTCTCGCCATGACCGGCACCCACGTGCGCCTGGGCACCGCACCACACGGTACCATCGGCCAGAGCATCACGGTGGACTTCGCCCGCCGGATGTTCCTGCGTCTCCGGGTCCTGGACTACGCCGACTGGTTCCCCCGCAATCCCAACCCGCGGAACCGGCTGGAGCGCTACACGGAAGGCAATCTGATCACGCCCCTGATCGACGGCGCCGCTTTCTTCCGCGAGCTCTTCCGCACCGTCAGGGCGACCTACAAGGACATCGATCCCGGTCTCCCGCCCGAGCTGTTCGACCCCTGGGAACCGGTCGCCGATGCGCCGCCCGACGGTGTTGCGCGTGCGAAGGTCTGTCTCAGCAACGCCTGGATCGAGCTTCAGGCTCCGCTGCTCGGCCGCCGCGGTCTGATCGCCGCCCCGCGGGTGCAGGACGTCGCGCCCGAGGAGCTGCCCGATTTCGACGAGCTGATGAACGCGGTGCGGGTGGTGGCCGCGGAGCCGCTCCCGGGCTTGATCGACGTGGATGGCGCCACCAGCGGCCAGCGCAAGTGGTGGATGGTCTCGACAGCGGGCGCCCTTCCCGCGGGCGCGTGCGTCGAGATCCGCCAGCTCGCCTTCTCGGACGACTTCCACGGCGATGATCCGCGGCTTCCGGGTACGGTGGAGAACGCGGACCTGTTCGGCATCCTCGCGCCGATCTCCGGGGTTGCCGCCAGCTCGACCGGATTCGTCGGCACCGACGGGCGCTTCGTGCTGCCGGTGGTGTACGCGCTCGGGAGCGAGCCGATGGGCACCTTCCGGGTGACGGTGTGGGCCGCTGACTCTGCCGGCCCGCGCTCGCGCACATACGGCCAGATCACCCTGCCCGAGCCGGCTGATCCGCTCACCCGCCCGGACTTCGACGCTCCGGTGGATGCCTCGCGGCTGGGACTCGAATACGAGGGAGTCCCCGGCTCGGTCGTGCTGGTGCTCGCGGCGGGCGCGCTGGTGGGCTCGCAGGCCGTGCTGGTCCTCAATCCTCGAAGTGGAGAGGTCGTCGGCGAGGACCACGACCCCAATCCGCTCGACCCCATCCGGATCGAGCTGAGCGACTTCGCCTTCGCCGACAGCGCGCTGGTCGGCTTCCTCGCGCCGGGCGGCCGTGATCCGTCGGAATGCGTCCAGCTCTTCGAGCTGTATCTGGGCCGGCCCGCTGCCGATGAGCAGGCAGCGCATCCGGGCGAGGCCTCCGCCGCCGCCATCCAGGCAGGCGCGGCGCCGGCCCATCCCACCGAGATCGGCGGGGTCCTCCGGGAGGCGATCACCGCCGGGGTGGACGTGCGAGTGCTGGCGTGGAAGGACCCGACCAGGCTCGGCCTGACTCCCCTGACGAGCACTCTGGGACTGGTGAATGCCGTGAACGCCACCTGGTTCGGTCGCCGGGGGCAGGCCATCTGGGACGCGACCAGTCGGGACTTCTTCCACGTCCACCACCAGAAGGCCGCGTTCATCCGCACCGCGACCCTGGACTTTCTCGCTTTCCTTGGCGGCATCGACATCACGGCAGGGCGCTGGGACACGCCGTCGCATCGGGACCCCGACCCGGAGCGTCCGTCGTCCACCTGGCACGACGTCCAGTGCAAGATCGAGGGCAAGGCTGCCTGGGACGTGTATCGCAACTTCATGCAGCGGTGGAACGCCGCCCACGCCCTGCCGGACATCGTCGGCGCCGACCCGGGCCGGACGCCGCTGCCGCCGCCCGACGACCTCGCCTGGGGCCCGACGCCCGTCGTGGGCGACCCGCTGGTGACGAAGGCCGACGGGCCTCACGCCGTGCAGATCACCCGCACGCTCGCGCCTCACATGGATGCGTACGGCGGCTCGGCATCCCCGCTCGACATCGTCGATCCCGACACCGGTGACCTCTCCTCGAGGGAGGCCTGGCGCGGTGTGCTCGCGGCGGCCGACCGCTTCCTTTATATCGAGGAGCAGTACTTCTGGATCCGGCAGCATGCCGAGGCGCTGAACGCGTGGCTCCGGGCCAAGCCGGACCGGTTCCTCTTCCTGGTGCTGCCCCGCCGGTTCGCCGACAAGGAAGTGGTCGACCAGGTGCACTACTTCCTCCGCCGCCGCGCGCTCAACCTCCTGCTCTACGGCGTGGAGAAGATCCCGGACGGCACCGACCCCGCTACCCTCCCGGGCAACGTGGAGCCGCGGGTGGCCATGTTCCACCTGGTGAGCCGGGAGAACCTGGCGCCGATCTACGTGCACTCCAAGCTGGTCCTCGCCGACGATACCTGGTTCACCATCGGCTCGGCCAATCTGACCCGCCGCTCCTGGACTCTCGACAGCGAGATCAACGCCGCCTGCGTGGATCGGCGGATCCTGCGGGGCGGTCACGTGAGCGCGCGCCGGCTTCGGGTCGATCTGCTGGCCGAGCATCTCCAGCTCCAGCCGGTGGAGACGCCGCTGGTGGAGGACCCGCGCGATGCCTTTCGCCTGGTCCGCGACGTGCTCGCCGGCG
>CAMPKP010000175.1 GCA_946887295.1 uncultured Gemmatimonadota bacterium
CCCCACCGGGGTGATGCGGGGATCGTCCTGGGTGGCCCAGACCGCGCCGGTGCCGTTCTCGGCATCCACCCGCATCGTGCGGAACTTGTAGATGGTGAACGGCCGGCCGCCGAGATCGCGGTTGCGCCGCCGGTTGCCGGCGTCGGCGCCGATCGCGCGCCGGTCGAGCCCGACCCGCTCCTGGGTGTAGAGCACCGGACCGCGCGAGGACAGCTTGACGGCTACGGCGATGAGAAGCAACAACGGCAGCGCGACGAAGAGGGCGAGCAATGCGATGACGATGTTCACGGCGCGATGAGCAGCCACGTCTGCCTCCGTCTCAACGGCTGCGTGCTCCAGGACCGCTTGTGCCCCGGAGACGCGGACGCGCGCCGGGCTCGGGGTCATCGAACCCGTCAACAACTGATGCGAAGGCTGTCGGCGAGGCCCCGAGGTGGCTATGCCCATTCGTGTGGTCCGTTGGTGCGCCTATATAACCGGCCGCGGCTACGGCGGGGTTACGGGCGCGTTGTCTCACGGTAACAGGGGAGCGCGATATCCCCTGTGACGTGTCTCACTACCGCAGTTGTCAGCCGTGGCCTCGTTCGGCTGACCTCTTTGACGGGCGAAGAATCGGATCGGTCAGCTCGCCCAGACCGAAGCGGGCGAGCAGACGGCTGAAGCGCGAACGCTCTATGCGCAGCTCGGCGGACGGCCGGGCGCCCTGGTCACCTGGGGCGCTCTCCGGCAGATCCGAAAGCGCGGAAACACGCGAGACTGGTCCCTGCTGAGCCATGCTGAGCCATTCGTCCAGAGTTTGACGCTGTCCGGCGGCATGGCACCAGGATGATTCAATAATGACGCCGCAAGATCACGCCCTGCGACGGAGTTCATAATCTGTCGAGATCTGGATATCTAAGCCACTAGCTTATACAATGTTACCATCTCATGCCAGTGCCCAGAGCCAGCCGATGTCCCGGAGGCGTTCGTTGCTCGGGGTCAACAAGGTGGATGCGTCCCTCCATCACAGCCTCCCGGGGTTTCTGCCGTGGCACGCCAGCATCCAAACTGTGGCGCCATTCCAGCGATTTTCGGCGCGGCCGCGCCGGTCGAGGAAGGTAAATTGATGGGACGCATAAATTTGCATATTTCGGTATGGGCTGCACGACTCCTGCTGTCAAAGCCGCCAGCGACCATCCCGCTGTCCCTCCACTCTGGCTTTCCACATGGCGAATCGAGATAGGGCCCCCAACGCGCCGCTCGTGCTGATCGCGAACGACCAGGAATGGTCCGCGCGATCGCTGGAGAGCATACTGGGACCGAATGGCTTCTCGGTCGTGAGAGCCTACACCGGTCTGCAGGCCCTCGAGCGTGCCAGAACTTCGCAGCCCGACCTCATCATCCTCGACGCCCAGATGCCGGACATGCATGGGTTCGAGGTCTGCCGCACTCTTCGCGCCGATCCCCGATTCAGCGCCACCACGCCGATCGTGATCACCACCTCCGGGCCATCGGGCCGCACCCAGCGGCTCGAGGCCTACCGGGCCGGAGCGTGGGAGTTTCTCGGCCAGCCGCTCGACGGCGAGGCGCTGCTCCTCAAGCTGAACACGTTCCTTCAGTCCAAGCGCGAAGTGGACAGTCTGCGCGAGGAAAATCTTCTCGACCCGGGCACCGGGCTCTACAACATGCGGGGCCTCTCCCGTCGCGCCCGCGAGATCGGCGCGGAGGCCTTCAGGCGGCGGGATCCCATCGCCTGCGTCGTGTTCTCTCCCGACGGCGGCGAGGAGGACGCAGACTTCCAGGAGGACGAGGAGTCGCGCCGGATGTCCGACCAGGTCGGGCTCCTGTTCCGCCAGTCGGGTCGCGCGTCGGACGCGATCGGGCGACTGGGGCAGCTGGAGTACGGCGTGATCGCGCCCGCCACCGGACCCGACGCCGCCGTCCGCATGGTGCGCCGGCTGGGCGGGGCGATCGAGTCCTCTCCGATCCCCGTGCGCGGCGGTGAGAAGACACTGCGACTACGCGCGGGGTACTGCGCCGTTCCCGACTTCGCGGAATCCTCGGTGGATGCGGTGGAGCTCCTCCTTCGCGCCACCAGCGCCCTTCGCGACCTCAAGCGCGAAGGCTCGGCCGGAGAGCGGATTCGTGCCTTCGAGCAGGTGCCCACCAAATTCGCGAACTAGGCGGCTAAATGTAGAGAACCCACTACGATATATGGTGCGACGACACATCGCTTTGTAGCGTCCCTCCCGCAGAATTCTTGACTTATCGGCCCGTCTGTTGTATAAGAGACACTCCTTGTGTACCCCGGACCCGCACTCGCAATAGCAGCGCCTGCCTCTCCTCTGAACGGAAGAGGGGCCGAGACACGTCCACCCGACCGAGGAGCGCAGGATGGCGAATCCGCTGGCTCAACCGGAGCGTGGCATTCCTGCGGCCACAGAAGCGCCCCGCGATCCCCTGTCCATTCCGAGCGAGGTGAAGGCGAGCATTCGCGTGCTCGTCGTGGATGACGAGCGCACCCTGCGGGAGAGCTGCGCCAGCGTGCTGCAGATGGACGGGTACAACGTGACCCTGGTGGGACGGGGCGAGGAGGCGCTGGAGACGGTCAAGCGGCGAAAGTTCGACATCATCCTGGTGGATCTCTACATGTCCCAGATCTCCGGACTGGAGATCCTCCAGGCCGCGCTGGGCGCGTTCAAGGACACCATCGTCGTGGTCATGACCGGCAACCCGAGCGTGACCAGCAGCATCGAGGCGCTTCGTGCCGGGGCCTGGGACTATCTCCCCAAGCCCTTCTCCGCCACCCATCTGCAGGTGCTGATCGGCCGCGCCTCTCATGCGGTCATGATGTCCCGCGAGGCGCAGGACCTCCGGGTCCAGCTGATGAAGCAGCACGGGCACAGCGACAAGATCGCCCTGATCGGCATCTCGCCCCTCTTCCGCAAGGCCGTCGAGCTCGCGCGCAAGGTGGCGGCGACCGATGCCTCGGTCTTCATCAGCGGCGAGAGCGGCACCGGCAAGGAAGTCATCGCTCAGTTCATCCATCAGAACAGCCGGCGCGCCGGCAAGCCGATGGTCCCGATCAACTGCGCCGCCCTCCCGGAGCCGTTGCTCGAGAGCGAAATGTTCGGCCACCGGAAGGGCGCCTTCACCGGCGCCGACCGGGACAAGCCGGGCCTGCTCGAGACCGCCAACGGCGGCACGCTCTTTCTCGACGAGCTGACCGAGATGACCATGCCGCTGCAGGCCAAGCTGCTGCGGGTCATCCAGGACGGCGTGGTGCGGCGGGTCGGGAGCGAGCAGCAGGACGCCGTGGTGGACGTGCGCTTCGTCTCCGCCACCAACCGTGAGCCCCAGGAGGCCGTGGACCAGGGGGTCCTTCGGGGCGATCTCTTCTACCGGTTGCGCGTGGTCCCGATCAAGCTCCCGCCGCTGCGCAAGCGGCCCGAGGACATCCCGCTCCTGGCCAACCATTTCCTCACCTACTATTGGCAGCGCCACCGGCAGATGGGCGACCGCTCGCCGCGGCTCAGCGAGGCCAGCATCGGCTTCTTGCGCTCGCGCCCGTGGCGGGGCAACGTTCGGGAGTTGCAGAACGTGATCGAGCACGTCGCCGTGCTCGCCGAGCCCGACCAGCTGATCCAGCCGAACGACATCCCGGTCTACGACGACAGCGCCGAATGGCCCGCCGAGAGCGTGGCGTCTCCGGCGGTCATGGACGAGGCCTATCACCCCGCGAAGGACCGCGTGGTGGCGCAGTTCGAGAAGGAGTACCTGACCCGCCTCATCAGCCGAGCCGGGGGCAACATGTCCAAGGCGGCACGGCTGGCGAGCATCGATCGAACCACGCTGTACCGGCTGATGGACAAGCACGAGTTTCATCGAGACGAGGCTTCCGGGCCAGCCGAGTGACCCCTGATACCGTGATCACCGGCCCGACCAGCGGCGAGCGCCGCAAGGTCGCGCCGGGTTCTCCCCCGCCCAGGCTCTGGGATCCCGACGGCGCGCCGCCCGCAGCCATCGGTCCTGCCCTGTGGAACGCCCTGCACGAGGCCGTGCTGGCGACGCAGGCGGAGTGGGAGCGCGCCATCGAGCATGCCTCGGGCGCGGAGGAGGTCACCGGTCAGCTGGCCCAGCTCTCGACGGCGGTCCGTCAGCACTTCATCGGGCCGGCGGACGAGCCCGTCGAGGTGCCGAGGACGGCCCTCGCCCGGCGGCTGCTGGGACTGCTGCGCGGCGCCTTCCTGGAGCGGGCGCAGGCCCTGCCGGCGCCCGCCGACTCGGGGCAGCTCCTCCGGCTCCTCGGCGCGATCGAGCAGGTGAGCGATCGGCTGGAGGCCGACTGGTCGCAGCACTTCGCCGACCGGCTCTCCTCGCCCGACGGGCTGGAGCTGGTGGTCGAGGTGGCCCACGATCTCCGATCGCCGCTCACCTCCATTCTCTTCCTCGCCGAGACCCTTCAGCGGGGGCGCAGCGGGGCCGTGAATGCGGTGCAGGAGCGGCAGCTCGGCCTCATCTACAGCGCCGCCTTCGGCCTCAGCTCGGTGGCCAGCGACGTGATCGAGCTGGCCCGCGGCGGCGACCGGCTGGTGGATCTCGACCCCATCCCGTTCTCGGTCACCGACATCTTCGAGTCGGTGCGGGACATCGTCCAGCCGATCGCCGAGGAGAAGAGCCTGACCGTGCAGCTCGCGACGCCCGAGGCCGACTTCCGCATCGGGCACCCGGTGGCGCTGAGCCGGGTGCTGCTCAACCTCACGACCAACGCCCTCAAGTTCACCGCGGAAGGCTTCGTGGAAGTGGTCGCCCGGCAGACCGGCGCCCGGCGCCTCGAGTTCTCGGTGCGCGACACCGGCCGCGGCATCCCGCCCCAGTCCATGGCGACGCTCTTCGAGCCGTTCCGCAGGCGGCAGAAGGCCGGGGAGTACGCCTTCTCGGGCTCGGGGCTGGGCCTCTCCATCTGCCGCAAGCTGGTGGAGGCGATGGGCTCCACTCTCCAGGTCGAGACCGAGCAGGGGGTCGGCACCCGCTTCTACTTCGAGCTGGACCTCCCGCTGGCCGGAGAGACCCCCCTCGGGTAGAGCCCCTACCCACCGCGTCCGGCCCCGGCTAAATTCTTGACGCTGGCCACTCTGAGAGGCGAGTGCTGTTGCGCGAACCGGCGACCCGGCCGGACGCCGCGCGGCCGATGCCCCGCACCCGCGTCGTAGTGGCGACAGCGTGACCCCATGCGGGTCTCAGTCCCCAGCATCGCTCCACCGACCTGCCGAAGACCGGGTCCGGCGAGGTGTCGCGAGCGGTGAACGGGGGGCGTGAGACCCGGAACGAGAGAGACGTGAACCGACCCATCCGGCCCGCTCGGCATCTGAGCCAGCCCCCCGTGCACGCCCCGAACGCCGCCCTGCTGATCGACTTCGACAATGTGACCCTGGGGATCCAGAAGGATCTGACCAAGGAGCTGCGGACGCTCCTGAACAGCGACATCATCAAGGGCAAGGTCGCCGTACAGCGGGCCTATGCCGACTGGCGCCGCTACCCGCAGTACATCGTCTCCCTCTCCGAATCGTCGATCGATCTCATCTTCGCACCGGCCTTCGGCTCCACCAAGAAGAACGCGACCGACATCCGTCTCGCCATCGACGCCATCGAGCTGGTCTTCACCCGGCCCGAGATCGGGACCTTCATCCTGCTCTCCGGCGACAGCGACTTCTCGACCATGGTGATCAAGCTGAAGGAGTACGGGAAGTACGTGATCGGCGTCGGCATCCGGGAATCGGCGAGCGACCTGCTGATCCAGAACTGCGACGAGTACTACTCGTACAACGACCTGGCGGGCCTCACCAAGGAAGTGGACACCCCGTCGATTCAGCGCGATCCCTGGGAGCTGGCGGGTCAGGCCGTGGCTCAGATGGCGCGCAACGGCGACGTGATGCGCTCCGACCGGCTCAAGCAGGTGATGCAGCAGATCGATCCCAACTTCGACGAGCGGAACGCCGGCTTCAACCGGTTCAGCAAGTTCGTCCTCGAGGCGGGGCAGCGCGGTGTCGTCACGGTGACCAAGCTCGACAACGGGCAGTTCGAGGTCTCGCCGGGTACCGTCGCCCT
>CAMPKP010000176.1 GCA_946887295.1 uncultured Gemmatimonadota bacterium
CCCACCGCTTCCGGCGCCGGATCCTTGGTCGCATGCGCCGACGGCGCCGGGCGCGCGCCGAATCGCTCGACGTACGCCCGGGTGAACTCGGCGCCCAGCAGGACGATCTGGGCCGAGTAGTAGACCCAGATCAGCAGCACCACGACCGAGCCCGCCGCCCCGTAGCTGGAGGCCACGGCGCTGGTCCCCAGGTAGAGCCCGATCAGGAACTTGCCGATGCTGAACAGCCCCGCCGTCACCAGTGCACCGACCCACACGTCGCTCAGCCGCAGGTCCACGTCCGGCAGGAACTGGTAGATCATCGCGAACAGCAGCGTCACCACGCCGAGGGAGACCAGCGCGTTCACTCCCTGCCAGACCAGCGCGATCTCCGGCAGGATGGTGCCGAGATACTGGTTGAGGGCGGAGAGGGCGGCGCTCACCAGCAGCGAGACCAGGAGCACGAACCCGACGCCGACGACCAGTCCGAACGACAGCAGCCGCTGCAGCAACATCTCCTTGATCCCGGCCCCGGGCTTCGGCTTGACCCGCCATATGGCGTTGAGCGCGGTCTGCAGCTCGAGGAAGGCGCCGGTCGCGCCGAGGAAGAAGGTGACGAGTCCGATCGCCGTCGCCGCGCCGTTGCCGGTGCGGTGGTAGGCCCCCTCCAGCATTCCCTGCACCGCCCGGCCCCCCTGCTCTCCCACCAGGCCGCCGATCTGCTTCGTCACCTCGCGCTGCACCGCGTCGGTCCCGAAGACCAGTCCCGCGATGGTGATCGCCACGATCAGGATGGGCGCGAGCGCGAAGAGCGTGTAGTACGCGAGCGACGCGCCCAGCCGCGGGACGTTGTCGTTCCACCATCCCGCGCCCGTGCGCTTGAGGATCCAGCCCAGGTCCCGTGCCTTCATGGGTCAGTGTGACGCCGAGGGCGCGGGACGGCCGCCGGGGCGCCAGGAGGGCGCGGGGCCGTCGGCCAGGAGGCGGGTCGCACGGATCACCACATCGGCGACCTGCCCCAGATGGGCGAAGTCGATCCGGTCGCTCTCGTCCGAAGGCTGGTGGTAGTCCCCGTGGAGTCCGAACGACGACAGCGTGTGGGCGGGAATGCCCCTGAGCGCGAAGACGATGTTGTCGCTGCGCTCGAAGAACCTGAACTCGGGACGGGGATCGGCCACCACCGGGAGTCCGCCGGCGGCGAGGCTGGGACCCATGGTCGAGCGGTCGAAGCCGGTGAGCCACAGCTTGCCGGATCCGCCCGCCAGGGAGTCGGGCCGCCCCACCATCTCCACCTGAAGGTCGGCGACGGTCCGGGTCAGCGGGAAGGTGGGACGATCGAGGTACCACTGGCTGCCGAGAACGCCGAACTCCTCGCCGCTGGTGAGGAGAAAGACGACCGACCGCCGGGGCGGCGCCTTCGCCAGCGCCCTGGCCGTGGCGAGCACCGTCGCGACCCCGGAGGCGTCGTCGTCGGCGCCGTTGTAGATGGAATCGCCGTCCACCGGCTTTCCGATTCCCAGGTGGTCGAAGTGGGCGCCGAGCACGATCGCCTCGTCCCGGATCGCCGGATCCGAGCCGCGGATCAGCCCGATGAGGTTGTAGTCGTCGATCCGCTCGACCGCCGCCGAATCGGAAGCTTCGCGGCCGGGGAGCCGGAGCATCGGTCCCTCCGGACCGACGACCGCCTCGTACGGCACCCGCTGGAAGTAGCTGCTGTCTCCCCCCGGCTCGAGTCCGTAGCTCCGCATCCGCTCGGCGATGAACCGCGCGGCCCGGGCCGAGCCGGGCGTGCCGGTCCGCCGCCCCTCCATCGAGTCCGCGGAGAGCGCGCCGACGATCTCGCGGACCTCGTCGGCCGAGCCCGCCGGCGACGGGCTGGAGGCAGGCCCGGGGCCGCAGGCCGCGAGCAGCACCAGCCCGACCGCGAAGCGGCGGATGGCGCAGGTGGGATGCATCGGATCTCCGTGGGGTCGAGGTGGGGTCAGCGGCCGGCTCGCAGCTCCGGTCCGGCGGAATCATCGCCCGCCAGCCAGCGCGCGTCCACCCTGCGGAACTCGTACGGGTGCGCTACGACGGAGAGATAGTGGTCGTCCGGCGCCCGGCGGACGTCCGCGTGAAGGTAGTGGCGGAGCACGTCCCCCAGCACGTTCACGACGGTGACCGTGTCGCCGAAGGCCGCCGCACCGCCGCCGGGCAGGTAGTAGGCGCCGAAGGCGCCCAGCCGCTCCCGCCCGGCGTCCGGCGGCACCTGAGCCACGTCGGCATAGCCGGTGGCTCCCAGCATCTTCGAGCCGTGGTCGCCCTGAAGCAGGATGACCGGCGGCACCTCCGAGGTGCGGAGGATCTCGCGCACCGTACCGAGGAGCAGGTGGTTGAGGCACTGCAGCTGCTCGATGTAGGGGCCGGCCTCGTCGCCCTCCGGCCCGCGCGGCAGCGTCGCGCAATCGCGGTCGAACACGTACGGGTCGTGCGGCTTGAGGATATGGGCGAAGGTGAAGGTCGGGCCACCGGACCGCGAACCCGCGCCGACGGCGTCGAGCGTGCGCCGGACGTGGTCGGCCTCCCAGCGGTGGGTCCGATCGAAGTAGCGCAGGACCGTCGCGCCGCGCACGGTGCGCTCCAGCTCGCCGCTCGACATCATCCGCATCAGGTCGAGCCCGCGCCAGGGCCGGAACTCCTCGTCGGCGACCGAGCTCTCCCGGGTGGAATACCACCACTGCGAGGGAAAGAAGCGATAGCGATACCCGCGGCTCTGGAGATACCGCGCCACCCGGTTGTGCTCCACCAGGTAGTTGGGTACGGCGGGATGACGGGTATCCGGGCCCATCTCGCGCTGGAGCGAGGTCAGCTGCGCCGCGTTGAGCAGCGAGGGCAGGGACAGGAGCGTGTGGGCGTAGTTGCTCATCACCACCGGAGGCACGTAGAAGCCCAGGGCGCGCAGGCTGTCCTCGAACGGCCGGTTGTCGTAGCCGAAGCGCTCCCGCAGCACGGCGGAGTTGGCGTACTCGTCCACCACGATGAGATAGATGTCGCGGCGGGGCGCCGGCGCCGGAGCGGGCCCCTCGATGGGACGGGCCAGCTCCGCCACCAGCCCGCTGTGCGCGACCGCGCTGCGCCCGCGGAGCCATCCGTTCCCGATCTGGAACGCGGACCAGCCGACGAGCAGCGCACCCGTGAGACCGAGAAACCTTCCGAGGCCCTCGAGCAGGGGCGTCCGCCGCCGAGCCCACCACACCAGTGCCCCGGACATCGCCAGCGTGACAGGGATGAGCAGCGCGTGCGCCGGATGGCTCGGGTCCTCGGCCAGCCTCGCGCCCAGCCTCGGGTAGCTGAAGAACCACACCACCGCGACCATGGTGACGAATGGCGGCAGCGCGGCCGGTGCCCGGCCCCGCGCCGCCAGCGCGACGAGCGCATAGACCACGCCGCAGACCGCCAGGGTGAGTATGACCAGGAGGCCCAGATCCTCGAACCCGAACTGGCCCGGATTTCTCGCGGCGTAGTTGATGACGGGGACCAGCGCGAAGAGAAAGGGGTACGCCTTCGTGGCCCAGCGCTTCATACCGCCCGCTGCCAGGGCAGCGCGGACATCAGGAACAGTGACCGCTCGGAGTCCCGCACGGGGACCACGCGCTCGATCCGGAAGCAGGTCCGGAACGCCGCCTCGAACCCCTCCCGGGTGTAGTCGGGGAAGATGTCGGCGCGATCCCGCAGCAGCCGCTGCACCTGTGAATCGCTCTTGGGAACGAACTCGACGATCAGATGGCGGCCCAGCCTCGCCAGGAATCCGGCCACCCGCTCGAGCGGCAGGTTGTGCCCGATCGCCAGGTGGTGGACCACCGCGAGGGCCAGCAGCACGTCGGCCGGCCCGCGTTCCTCCAGCGAGAGCCGCTCGCGGTGGGCCCAGCCGAGCGCCGGCGACGGGTTGGTGAGATCCAGCAGCAGCGGCAGGATGCCGGTCTCGCCGTCCGCGCGGACCCGGCGATAGTTGCGCTCCACGGCGGCCGGATCGAGGTCGAACGCCACCACGCTCGGCACCACTTCGCGGGCGGCGCGGCTGTACTCACCGGTGTTGGCGCCCAGATCCCAGGCGGTTCGCGCCTCCAGTCCGCGCAGCAGGTCGAGCACCGACTCGCGCTTCGAGCCGGCCGCGCTGGAGGAGTAGTTGTTGTCCTGGGTGTAGTCGGCCCACTCGGTGCCCGCCGGCGCCCAGTCGAGCGACTCGACCGCGCTCCGGAGGCTCCGCACCAGCCCCGCGGCGGCGGTGTCGCTCACGCCCCGGCGCGGGGCCGCTGGCTCGGGGGACTGCGCCGGCGTCCCCCGGTCGGCATAGCGCCGCTGGGCCATCGCGTGCAGGTGGATGTGGAACAGCAGACCGGGCCGGAGCCAGGTGCGCCGGGGAAGCATCCGGCTCCCCAGATCGAGAGGGATGCCCTCGAGATGGGCCCGCAGCAGGGACGCCGTGCGCACGTCGAGCCGGCTCATCAGCGCGAGCGGCACGAGGAAGTGCTCGCAGAACTGACGGTAGCCCGCCCAGGGGGCGCCTTCGTCGCGGGGCTCGAAGGAAAGGGTGTCTATGAAGAGCGGCCGTCCGGCCACGAACTGCACGTTGTACGCGCTGGCGTCGCGCAGGGTGAACCCGCGCGCGAGGGCCCGCTCCTGCAGCTCGAGGGTGAGGAGCGCCGCGTCGCGGAGCTGCCCGAACGACCACTCGTACGGGTAGGACACGAAGTCCACCAGCTCGGGCTCCAGCACCGCGACCGCGTCGGGCGTCGCGGCGAGGCCGAGAGCGGCCTCGCGGTGGGGCACGAGCAGGCCCCGCTCCGTGAGCTCCGCATACAGGCCGGAGTCGAGGAACGCCCGGAAGCGCTCCTGAAAGACGCGATTGACCTGGCGGTAGAGAGTGCCGTCTCTGGTGTAGACGAACCCGCTCGGATCGCGGTAGGACGCGCCTAGCGCTTGTGCGCCCATCGGCGCGGCACGAGCGACCGGAAGAAGGTCTTCAGGCCTTCACGCAACCGGCCGAACAGCGCGACGGCGGACAGGGCGCCGGCGGCGAGCACCTGGAGCACCAGACTCCCGGTAGTGGGATCGATATACATGTGGCCTCGGCAGTTGCGTAGTTACAAAGGAGGCCCGCAGCAATGTCACGGGCCCATCACCGAGGATAATAACCCCGGGAGGCCTGGCCGGGTGTGTGCTGGGTCACCCCACCCAGACGGTCTTGATGTTGACGAACTCCCGGATGCCGAAATGACTGAGCTCCCTCCCGTAGCCCGACTCCTTGACCCCCCCGAAGGGAACCCGGGGGTCCGACGCCACCATCGCGTTGACGAAGACCATCCCCGCCTCGATCTCCGCCACGAACCGGGCCTGCTCGGCGGGGTCCCGGGTCCACACGCTCGCGCCCAGGCCGAACGGGGAGTCGTTGGCCTGGCGGATGGCGTCGCCGATGCCCTCGACCCGGAAGAGCAGCGCCACCGGGCCGAACACCTCCTCGTGGTAGGCCGGCGCGGCGGGGCTGATGTCGGTCAGAACGGTGGGGGCGTAGTACCAGCCGGGCCCGTCGAGCTTCCGGCCCCCGGTGAGCACCCTGGCGCCGGCCTCCACGCTGCGCTCCACCTGGCCGGCGACGGTGCGGCGCTGGGCCTCGCTCGCGAGGGGACCGACGTCCGTCCCGGGGTCCAGGGGATCGCCCACGACCAGCGCCTCCATGCCGGCTACGAGGCGGCGCTCGAACTCGTCGGCCACCCGCTGGTCCACGATGAAGCGCTTCGCGGCGATGCAGGACTGGCCGTTGTTCACCACGCGGGCTTTCACCGCCGTCCGGGCCGCGGCCTCCAGATCGGCGCCGGGCATGACGACGAAGGGATCGCTGCCGCCGAGCTCGAGCACCGTCGGCTTGATCACCTTGCCCGCGGCCGCCGCCACCTGGCTGCCGGCGGCGTTGCTGCCGGTGAGGGTGACCGCGGCCACCCGGCGGTCCTCGATCACGGACCGCACGTGCTCGGTCTCGATCAGCAGCGTCTGGAAGACGCCCTCGGCGAAGCCGGCGCGGCGGAAGATGTCTTCGATCGCGAGCGCGCACCGGGGCACGTTGGAG
>CAMPKP010000177.1 GCA_946887295.1 uncultured Gemmatimonadota bacterium
GGCCAGAATGTCACCCTGAGCCCTCGCGAAGCGAGGGTCGAAGGGGCGGCGGCCGGCGAAGAGACGGAAAACGGCGCTTCGGGCCCTTCGGTGGTGGTGCTCCCTCAGGGTGACAGCGGGGGGAACGGCAACGGGCAGGCGGGCTTCACCGCCGGCGACTGGCTCGCGATAGACGAGCGCCCCGCCCTCGAGGTCAGGATCGTGGACGACCCCGACCAGATCCCCGCCCTGGTCGAGCGCCTGCGCGCCGCGCCGCTCGTGGCGATCGACACCGAGACCACCTCGACTCAGCCCCAGAACGCCGATCTCGTCGGGCTCTCGCTCTCGGCGACGCCGACCGAGGTGTGGTACCTGCCGTTCGCCCATCGCACCCCCTCCACGCTCGGCTCCCTCGGCGAGGGCATGGTGCCCGCCGAGCCGGTGAGAAACCTGCCGCCGCTCACCGACTTCGCGATGGCGCCGCTCTACTCGCTGCTCACCGACCCGGCGGTGCCCAAGGCCGGCCACAACATCAAGTTCGACTGGCAGGTGCTGCGCCGTGCCGGCGTCGAGCTCGCCGGCGTCGCCTTCGACACGATGCTGGCGAGCTTCATCCTCGACCCGGGCCGCCGCTCGCACGCGATCGACAATCTCTGCCTCGAGCATCTCGGCCGGACGATGAAGACGTACCAGGAGGTGGTGGGGAAGGGAAAGGCGGAGATCCCCTTCGCCGAGGTGAGCGTGCTCGCGGCCGCCGACTACTGCGGTGCGGACAGCGCGTCGGTGCTCGCGCTGCACGACTTCTTCGCGCCCGCGCTTCGCGAGGTCCAGATGGAGGATCTGCTGCGCGACGTCGAGATGCCGCTGGTCCAGGTGCTGGTGGACATGGAGTGGGAAGGCATCAACGTGGACCGCTCGCTCTTCGAACGGCTGGGCGAGGAGCTGGGCTCCGATCTCCGTCGGCTCGAGATCGAGATCTCCCAGGTGGCGGGCGTGGACCTCAACCTCAACTCGCCCCGCCAGCTCGCGACGGTCCTCTTCGAGAAGCAGCAGCTCCCGGTCCTCAAGAAGACCAAGACGGGTCCCTCCACCGACGCCGACGTGCTGGAGCAGCTCGCCGCCATGGGGCACGAGCTGCCCCGCCTCATCCTCGAGTACCGCGAGCTGCAGAAGCTCAAGAGCACGTACGTGGACACCCTCCCGGCGACCATCAATCCGAGGACCGGCCGGATCCACACCAGCTTCAACCAGGCGGGCGCCGCCACCGGCCGGCTGAGCTCGAGCGATCCGAATCTCCAGAACATCCCGGTCCGTACGCTCCGGGGCGAGGAGATCCGGCGCGGGTTCATCCCCCGCGAGGACTGGACCTTCCTGGTGGCCGACTACTCGCAGATCGAGCTGCGCCTGATGGCCCACCTCTCGGGCGACCCGGCGTTCATCGAGGCCTTCACCCAGGGCGGCGATATTCACCGCCAGACCGCCGCGCTCATCTTCAACGTCCCCGTGGAGCAGGTGACGCCGGAGATGCGGGGACGGGCCAAGACGATCAACTTCGCCACCATCTATGGCCAGGGGCCCTTCGCGCTGAGCCGGCAGCTCAACATCTCGATCGAGGACGCGCGGAGCTTCATCGCCCGCTACTTCGAGCGCTTCGCCGGCGTACGGGCCTTCCTCGACCGCCAGATCGCCCTGGCTCGGGAGCAGGGCTACGTCGAGACCATCTTCAGGCGGCGGCGCTACATCCCCGAGATCCGCGACCGCAACTTCAACATGCGGGCGTACGGCGAGCGGAACGCGCAGAACTCGCCGCTCCAGGGCTCGGCGGCCGACCTGATCAAGGTCGCGATGACGCGGATCCACCGCGCCATCCTCGACCAGGGCCTGCGCGGCCGGATGCTGCTCCAGGTGCACGACGAGCTGGTCTTCGAGGTCCCGCCCGAGGAGCTGGAGCGGATGAGCGAGCTGGTGCGGAGTCACATGGAGGGCGTGGTGGAGCTGAAGGTGCCGCTCGTGGTGGACCTGGGCGTGGGCCCGAACTGGCTGGACGCCAAGCGATGACGCACCGCTTCCGGTTCAGCGACGCCGCGGCCGGCGACTTCGAGCTGCCCGACGTCGAGGCCGTGCTCGACGCGGTCGAGGCGGCGCTGGTCGGCCCGGACACGCCGATGTTCGACGCGGCGCGGCAGTGCTGGCAGCCGGTGGCACGCCACCCGGAGGTGCGCGCGGCCTGGGCCGAGCGGGCCAGGTTCCGGCCGCCCGGCACCGGTCTCGACCTGCCGCCGTTGCCGCCGGAGCGGAGCATCCCCGCCGAGGGGGACGAGTCGGCGAAGCGGCGGGCCGCCTACGCCCTGGTGATCAGCGGAAACCGGATCCCGGTCGAGGAGCCGACCCCGGCCGAGCCCAAGCCGCGCCGCTCCATCGCGGTCGGGCTGGTGCTGGTCATCGTGGTCTTGCTGCTGGTGGGGCTGAGCGTCGTGGAGCTGGCTACGGGGCTGGTGCGGGTCGCGGCGCGGGCGGCGCGGGTCGCAGTGTCACCCTGAGTCCTCCACCCTTCTCCCTTCCTTCTCCGTGGCCCGCCGCCCTCCCGGCCACCAGTTCCACTTCCCCATGGCCTGCATGAATGCCGGCACCAGCACCATCCGGATCACCGTCGCGTCGAGCAGCACCGCCACCGCCAGCCCGAAGCCGAGCATCTGCATCGGCAGCACCCGGGCGAAGGCGAACACCCCGAACACCAGGATCATGATGAGCGCGGCCGAGGTGATCACCGAGGCCGTGGCGCTCAGTCCCTCCATCGTCGCCGCCGTATTGCGGCCCGAGCGATCGTAGGCCTCCTTGATCCGGCTCAGCAGGAACACCTCGTAGTCCATGCTCAGCCCGAAGACGACCGCGAAGACCAGCACCGGGATCACCACGAAGATGGCCGACGTCGGCCCCGTGAGGCCGAAGAGCCGGGATCCCACCCCGAACTGGAAGACCAGCACGATGAGCCCGAAGGTGGCGCTCACCGACAGCGTGTTCATGATGATGGCCTTGATGGGCACCAGCACCGAGCGGAAGGCGATCGCGAGCATCACGGCCGTGGCGCCGACGATGAGGGCGACCAGCAGCGGAAACCGCTCCAGCAGGTCGGCCTGGAAGTCGAGCGCGGAGGCGGTGTAGCCGCCCACGCTCACCCGCATCCCCTTGGTGCCCCGCAGCTCCGCGGTGCCCAGGTGGCGGGCCTTCCTCACCAGATCCATCATCGAAGTGAGCGACGTCGTGTCGGCGGGGATCACGTCCAGCAGCGCCAGCCGCCGGTCGGCGCTCAGATAGGCGTCCACGAAGCTGGGGTACTGCTCCCGCGCCGACTCCATGTCGCTGTAGAGCACCGAGTAGGCGAGGAGCGAGGTGCCCGGCTCCAGGTCCACCAGGCTGCGCACTTCGCGCACCCTCGGGTCGGCCCGCAGGGAATCGGAGAGGGTGCGGAGCCCGCGGAGCGACGCTGCCTGCACCGCGCTCCGCCCCGCCGGCACCTCCACCAGCACCCGGATGGGCTGTACGTATCCCGCGACGCCCATCCGGGACAGGGCGTCGAGCCCTTCGCCCGCCTCCGTGCCCGCGGGCCACCAGTGGCGCGAGGGGAGACCGATCCGGATCCAGAGCAGCGGGGCGGTGAGGACCGCGATGACGACTCCGCCGTACACCATCGCCCGGATCGGGTGCCGCGACAGCGTCCGGGCCCACTTCTCCCACACCTGCGGCGCGTGGTACCAGGTGAGCCGTCGCGCCAGCCACTTCGGCCGGTCGATCTCGCGGCCGAGCACGGCGAGCAGGGCGGGGAGCAGCGTGACCGAGAGCAGCACCGCGGCCGCCACCACGATGAGCCCGCCGATCCCGACGCTGCGGGTCTCGATCAGCGGCGTGAAGAGGAGCGCGCCGAACCCCACCACCACGGTGAGCCCCGAGGTGATCACCGCCGAGCCGGCGGTCACCATGGTGCTCACCGCCGCCTCGCGCCGGCGGAGCCCCCGGCCCAGCTCCTCGCGGAACCGGGTGACCACCAGCAGCGAGTAGTCTATGCCGACGCCGAGTCCGATCATCGTCGTCATGTTGAGGACGAAGATGGACATCGGCGTGACGCTGGTGAGCAGGCCGATGATCGCGAGCGACACCGCGATCGCCAGCACGCCGACCACGAGCGGCAGCGCCGCCGCCACCAGCGCGCCGAAGGCGAGCACGAGGATCACCAGGGTGAGCGGGAGGAGCGCCTTCTCGCCCCGGGTGCTGTCCTCGGCGACCACGCCGCGGACGTCCAGATCGAGCGGGGCCCGGCCGGTGACCCGCGCTTCGTACTCGCCGGCATCGGGGAGCCTTGCGAGCGTGCGGCGCACCGTCTCCCGCGTCGGCGGGACGAAGGCGCCGGCGCTGTCGCCGCTCTCGATGTCGATCGCGACCAGCACGAAGGTGGCCCGGCGGTCGCGGCTCAGGAACGTGGTGTCGCGGGTGGCGGGATAGGAAACGAGTCCGCGGACGAAGGGCTGGCGGGAGAGCGCGGCGAGGAGTGAGTCGAGGACTTCGCGCGAAGGCCCGGAGTCGAACCGCGAGGGCCCCTCGAGGGTGACCGCGAAGAACTCGCCGATCGGGCGGTCGAACCGGTCGTTCAGCAGCTTCTCGGTGCGCGAGGCTTCGGTCTCGCGCGCGCTGCCGCCCCGGATGTTGAGGAGCCCGGGAGTGGCCGGGGCGCGGACCGCAGCCGCCACTCCGATCACCGCCCACACGATGAGTACTCCCCAGCGCCAGCGCACCAGCGCCCGGGCGAAACGTTCCATCAGGCTCAGTGGCTCCTCCGGGACCTTGGCGCCGCGCCGGACCGCGCGGGCGGCCAATGTTAGGTAGGTGCAGGACTCGGCGCTAGCCGCGCTGGCGACATGGCGCGTCCCTTGCCAATATTTCGACGAATCATGCGACGTGCTTTCCTCCCCCTCGTCACCCTGGTCCTCGCGGTGCTGGTCCTGGTGGATCGGATCGGTCACCTGAAACGCGCCTCGGACGGCGCGGCCGAGGTCGTCCAGGGCCCCAGCGCCACCCAGTCTGGTACGGCGCATCCCGATATCGGAGAAGACGTTATACGCCTGGAAGGCTCCGCGGGCCGGGCCGGGGGCGAGACGGGCGACCGGCTGGTCCGGCTGGCCACCCGGCAGCGGCTCTCCCGCGAGTCCGGGGGGACCTACCTGGATTCCCTGATCGTGAGCACTGACTCCGTGGTGCGGCGCTGGCCCGACAGGTGGGGCAAGCCGATACGGCTGTTCATCGTGGAGGGAGGAGCGCCGGGCTATTTGCCCAGGATGGCGGGATTTGCCCGCGACGCCTTCGACCGCTGGGAGCAGACCGGAGTCGGCGTCAGATTCCAGGTGGTAGCCGATTCGGCTGACGCCGACGTCATCATCCGCTGGATCGATCACTTCGACTTCGATCGCGCGGGCCAGACCGACCTGACCTGGGATCAGTCCGGTCAAGTGCGGCGGGCCTCGATCTCGCTGGCGCTCCGCACCCACACCGGCATGGCACTGCCGGACGCGGCCCTGCTCTCCGTCGCGGTGCACGAGGCGGGGCACGCGCTGGGTCTCCCGCACTCCTCCGACACCAACGACGTGATGTTCCCGGCGACCCGCACCGGCACGCTCACCGAGCGCGATCGCCGCACCATCGAGGTGCTCTACCGGCTGCCTCCCGGCCCGGTGCGCGACGAGCTGGCCGGGCGCTGACCGGATGGGAGCGCCATGACCGTTCCGCCCCGTCTGGCAATCGCGGCCGCACTCCTGATGACCCTTCCCGCGGCGCCCTCGGCGGCGCAGACCTACGCCGAGGTAGACCAGGCCGTCCAGGCCGGGATCCGCGACGGGCTGTATCCCGGCGCCGTCGTCGTCATCGGCCGGCGGGACTCCATCCTCTACACCCGGGGCTACGGCCACTTCACCTGGAACCCGGCCT
>CAMPKP010000178.1 GCA_946887295.1 uncultured Gemmatimonadota bacterium
GTCCACCTCGGGGCGCACGATCTCGACCGCATCACGCGGTCGGTCGCCGCGGTGGTGGCGCCAGGCGTGCCGCCGGAGGTCCCGCCGCTGGAGGCGGCGCGGAAAGCGGGCGTGCCCATTCACGCCGAGGTGGACATCGGGTTCCTGGCCCTGCAGGGCACCCGGTGCATCGGCATCACCGGCACGAACGGCAAGACGACCACCACCTCGCTCATCGCCCACGTGCTCGGGGCGAGCGGAATCCGGGCGGAAACGGCAGGGAACATCGGGCGGCCGCTCTGCGATGTGGCGCGCTCGGATGCCCCGCCCGACTGGCTGGCGCTCGAGCTCTCGTCGTTCCAGCTGCACGATGCCCCGAACCTGCGTCCCGCGATCGGGGTGCTCACCAACCTCGCCCCCAACCACCTCGACCGGTACCACACCCTCGAGGAGTACTACGGTGACAAGGCGCTCCTGTTCCGGAACGCGGATGCCGACTCCACCACGATCAGCAACGCGGACGATCCGGCGGTACAGGAGATGGTCAAAGCGGTACCGGGGAGGCACCTGCGCTTCTCGGTGCGGGAGCGGGCGGACGCCTGGTTCGATCGCGCAGGTGGACGGCTCATGCTGGGGATGGAGCCGCTGCTCTCGCGGGGCGAGCTCCCGCTTCTGGGTGACCACAACGTCGCCAATGCCCTCACCACGGCGCTCGCGGCGGCCGCCGCGGGCTGCGCCCCGGCCGGGATCGCCGCGGGCCTGCGGACCTTCAAGGCGATTCCGCACCGGGTCGAGCCGGTGCGCGAGGTGGCCGGCGTGCTCTGGATCAACGACTCGAAATCCACCAACATCACCTCCACCGAAGTTGCGGTCGCGGCACTGGATCGGCCCTTCGTTCTGCTGCTGGGCGGCCGCCACAAGGGCGAGCCGTACACCAGACTGGCCGAGCCGCTCCGGGAGCGCTGCCGGGCGGTGGTGGCATACGGCGAGGCGGGACCGCTGGTGGTGCGGGACCTGAGCGACGCGCTTCCGGTCGAGGCGGCGGGCTCTTTCGAGGACGTGCTCACGACCGCGCGCCGCCTGGCGCTCCCCGGCGACGCGGTGCTCCTGTCTCCCGCCTGCTCCAGCTACGACATGTTCAGGAATTACGAGGAGCGGGGCGACCGCTTCCGGCGAGCCGTGGAGGCCATGTGACGGCGCGGCCGGTCCGGCACCCCGGCGAGATGCGGTGGGAGACCCGCCTCCTCGGGACCGTCACGGTCCTGCTCCTCGGGTTCGGTATCGCCGCGACCTACGGCGCGGCGAGCCTGGTGACGGTGCGGGGTCAGAGCGTCGGCCTCGACTTCGCGATGCGGCAGCTCAGCGGCGCCCTGCTGGGCGGCGTGCTGCTGCTCCTCGCCTCGCGGCAGGACTACTATCGCTGGCGGGTGCTGGCCTGGCCGCTGCTGCTGGTGACGCTCGGGCTGCTGCTCATCCCGGTGCTGCCGTTCACCACCGGCATCGCACCCTCGGTGAACGGCGCCCGCCGCTGGATCGAGCTGGGGCCGGTCAGCTTCCAGCCTTCCGAGCTGGCCCGGGTCGCGGTCGTCGTCTGGTGCGCGATGCTCGCGGCCAAGAAGGGAAAGCAGATCCGCGAGTTCAAGAAAGGCATGCTGCCCTTCATCCTGGTGCTGGGCCTGGTCTCCTTCCTGATCCTGCTTCAGCCCAACCTCTCCATGGCGACGCTGGTGGCGCTCCTCGGCGGGCTGGTGCTCTTCGCCTCGGGCGCCAAGATCGGGCACTTCTTTCTGCTGTCGGGCGCCGGCGTCATCCTGGTCTTTCACCAGATCCGCGACGCGCAGTACCGGCTGGCCCGGCTGGTGACGTTCCTCAATCCCGGCGACGCGACCACCGAGGCCGGGTTTCAGATCCACCAGTCGCTGGTGGGCATCGGGTCCGGAGGGATCTTCGGAACCGGCTTCGGGCAGGGGCAGCAGAAGCTCGGCTATCTGCCGTACGCCTACTCCGACTTTCTGTTCAGCACCATCGGAGAGGAGTGGGGATTCCTCGGCGTGCTCGCGGTGGTGTCGCTGTTCGCGCTGTTCTGCTGGCTGGGCTTTCGGATCGCCCGCACCGCGGCCGACCCGTTCGGCCAGTACCTGGCGGTGGGCCTCACCGCCGCCATCGGGCTGACGGCGTTCATGCACATGGCCGTGTCGCTCGGCCTCATGCCGACCACGGGCCTCACGCTTCCGTTCATGTCGTACGGACGGTCCAGCCAGGTGATCTCGCTGCTGGCCACGGGGATTCTGATCAACATCGGCAGATCGCGCGGCAGGCCCAGGACGGCCTCGAAGCGGCCCGATCCCGAGACCGGGGAGCGTGAGCGGGCATGAGCACGGCGACGGCGAGACGCACGATTCTCATCGCCGGCGGCGGCACCGGTGGCCACCTCACCCCCGCGCTGGCGATCGCCGCGGCCATCGGGTCCCTCGCCGGCGACTACGAGCCGGTCCTGGTGGGGGCGATGCGCGGCGTGGAGGCCGGCATCCTCCCGACCCGGGAATTTCGCTATCACCTGCTGCCCTCGGAGCCGATCTACCGCCGGGCCTGGTGGAAGAACGTGCGGTGGCCCCTCCTCGCGGGGCGACTCCTCCGCGGCGTGGACGAGCTGCTGAAGGCGGAGCGGCCCGCCGCCGTGCTCGGGACCGGGGGGTATGCGTCGGCGCCGGTGGTATGGCGCGCCGCGCACCATGGGCTGCCCACGGCGGTCCAGGAGCAAAACGCGTATCCGGGCCTCGCCACCCGGTGGCTCAGCCGGCGGGTGCGCCACGTGTACCTGGGGCTGCCCGAGGCCCGACAACTGCTCCGCTTCGGAACCCGGACGGAGGTGTTCGACACCGGCAATCCGATCGTTCCGCCCGTGCCGGAGCGGAAGCCTGCCGCAGCGAAGCTCTTCGGACTGGAGCCGGGCGCACCGGTCCTGCTGGTGACCGGCGGCAGCCAGGGGGCCCTCGCAATCAACCGAGCGGTGGCCGGCTGGCTCAGGGCCGGCGGGCCGGCCGCCGCCTCGATCATCTGGGTGACGGGGCGGGCGACCTACGAGGAGTTTGCGCGGTTCCATCGCCCGCCGCGCGTGAGCGTGGTGGACTTCCTCGACCCGATGGCGGACGGCTACGCGGTGGCCGACCTGGTGGTGTCCCGGGCCGGGATGATCACCGTGGCGGAGCTGTGCGCGTGGGGGCTGGCCAGCATCCTGATCCCGCTTCCTACGGCCGCCGCCGACCACCAGAGCCACAACGCGCGGGTGTTGGCCGAGGCCGGCGCGGCAATCATGTTGCCGCAGTCCGAGCTGACGAGTGCCAGCCTGGCCCAGGCGGTAGAGCGTCTACTGTCGGGGGATGGTACACGGGCCTCGATGGCGGATCGGGCGAGGGCGCGCGGAAAACCTCAGGCGGCCGCCGAGATAGTGTCAAATTTATTGACGCTGATCCGCTGAGCGCTCCACTTTGAGAACTCGCAGCGACAACTTACATTAGCTCCAGCCATCATGGACCTTTTCAACCCCGCGGATAAGCGTCCTATCCACTTCCTGGGAATCGGCGGGGCAGGCATGAGTGCTCTCGCGTTGATCGCGTGCCGTCGTGGCGTCACGATCACCGGGTGCGATGCCGATCCGTCCGGCGCGGCCGACCTGACCGAGCTGGGCGTCGAGGTCCATGGCGGCCACGATCCCTCGCACCTGGAGGGCGCCCGAGCAGTCGTGGTGACCGCCGCGGTCCGCGCCGACCACCCCGAGCTGCTCCGGGCCCGAGAGTTGAGCCTGCCGATAGTTCCCAGGAAGGTCGCCCTGGCCGCGCTCGTGGGTGATGCCAGGTCGGTCGGTGTTTCAGGCACCCACGGGAAAACCACCACCACGGTCATGACCACCGAAGCGCTGGTCGCCGCCGGGCTCGAGCCCACTGGACTCGCCGGCGGCCGGGTGGCCGCCTGGGGCGGAAACGCCAGGATCGACGGGGACGCCCTCTTCGTCGTCGAAGCCGACGAATACGACCAGGCGTTTCTCACGCTCCATCCAACTGTCGCAATCGTCAACAACGTCGAAGCCGACCATCTCGAGTGCTATGGCTCGGTGGACGCGCTGGAGCAGGCCTTCGTCGAGTTCGCCCGGCGCGCCAGAGTGGCCCTCGTCAACGCGGACGACCCGGGAGCGCTGCGTGTGGCCGCGCGGGTGCCCAACGCGCGCCGATTCGGGTTCGCCGCCGACGCGGAAGTCCGGATCTCGAACGTGAGCCAGGGACCGCAGGGCACCGAGGCCACCGTCGAGTGGGCCGATGGAAAGACCATCCGGCTGAGACTCCGGCTTCCCGGCATTCACAACCTGCGGAACGCGGTGGCCGCGCTCGGAGCGGTGGAGGCGCTGGGAGGGGCGCTCGAGCCCGCGGCGGTCGCGCTGGCGGCCTTCGGCGGCGTGGGGCGCCGGTTCGAGCGGTTGGGCGAGCACGGCGGGGTCGCGGTGGTGGACGACTACGCCCATCATCCCTCCGAGCTCGCGGCGACCCTTTCGGCTGCCCGGCAGGCGTATCCCGGCCGGCGGCTCGTCGCGGTCTTTCAGCCGCACCTGTATTCCCGAACCATCGCGCATGGCGAGGCCATGGGGCAGGCCCTCGCGGCCGCCGATCTGGTGTTCGTCACCGAGATCTACGCCGCGCGCGAGCAGCCGGTCCCCGGCGTGAGCGGCCGGCAGGTGGCCGAGGCGGCCGCGCGCGCCGGTGCCGACGCGCGCTTCGAGGCGGTGCGGGCCGACGTGGGTCGCCGGGTTCGCGAGGCTCTCGAGCCGGGCGACGTCGTCCTCACCCTCGGCGCAGGCGACATCACCCGGGTGGCACCGGAGCTGGTCCGGTGGCTGAGCGCCGCCTGAAGCGGCTCCTCCGCCTGGCCGGCGCGGGCGCCGTCGCGGTGGCGATCTGGTTCGCGCTTCCGTTCGGCCTCAGACATCTCGAGTTCTTCCGGGTTCGGCGGGTGGAGATCGTCGGATTGCAGTATCTTGATGCGGCGAGAGTCATCGCGTCCGCCAGGATTCCACCGCGCGCGAGCGTGTTCGACGACCACGACCCCCTGGCGGCCCGGTTGAGGGCACTGCCCGGTGTGGCGGCGGCGGAGGTGGGAAGCCGGGCGCCGGGGACGCTGCGAATCGAGCTGGACGAGGTAGAGCCGGTGGCGCTCGCGCCGAAAGGCGACCGGCTCGCGATGGTGAACGAGCGTGCCCAGGTACTCCCCTTCGACCCACTCGGTTCCGCGCCCGATCTCCCCGTGCTGGTCGGCGGCGGCGAGACGGTCGCGAGGGCGCTGGCGAGGGCGAAGGAGTTCGATCCCGGCCTGTTCGCGCGGATCGACGCCGCCTGGCGGGTCGGTCCCGACGTGGTCTTCGAGGTGAGTGGGCGGTGGCTCTGGTTCGGCTCCGGACTAACGGCGGAGGACATTCGAGCGGTGACGGCGGTAGAGCAGGCCCTGGCCCGCAACGGGCGCGTCTATCAGGAGCTCGACGGGCGATTCGCCGGACAGGTGGTCGTGCGAAAGGCGCGCGCGTGAGCAACCCGCCGCAGCGCCTCGTCGCCGGGCTCGACCTGGGCTCGACCAAGGCCGTGGCCCTGATCGCCGAGGTGACGGGTGACCCTCGGGACGCCGGATGCAGGATCCTCGGTGTCGGGGTCGAGCGCAGCGCGGGCATTCGCCGAGGCGTCGTACGCGACATCGAGGAGACCACCCGGGCCATCGACAAGGCGATGAAGAGCGCCCAGCGCATGGCGGGGGTGCAGGTCGGGTCGGTCTACTGCGGCATCGCCGGCGAGCACGTCGCGGGGCGGAGCTCCCATGGGATGGTCTCCGTCACCGGCGACGAGATCCGCACCAGCGACGTGGCCCGGGTCAACGACATGGCC
>CAMPKP010000179.1 GCA_946887295.1 uncultured Gemmatimonadota bacterium
TGATCGTCTCGACGCAGCCTCCCTGGTCCACCGCCACGTCCACGATGACCGAGCCTGGCTTCATGGCCTTCAGGTCGGACCGTTTGACCAGGTTGGGGGCCTTGGCCCCGGGGAGGAGGACCGCGCCGATCACCAGGTCGGCCCGGCGGATCGCGTCCAGGATGTTGTGGCGGTTGGAGTACGCGGTGTCCACGTTGGCGGGGAGCACGTCGTCGAGATAGCGCAGGCGATCGAGGGAGATGTCCAGGATGGTGACATGGGCGCCGAGTCCGGCCGCCATCTTGGCCGCGTTGATCCCGACCACCCCGCCCCCGATGATCACCACCTCGCCCGGTGCGACGCCCGGCACCCCGCCCAGGAGGATGCCGCTGCCGCCGAACACCTTCTCCAGGTACTTGGCGCCTTCCTGGACCGACATCCGGCCCGCGACCTCCGACATCGGCGTGAGCAGCGGGAGCTCGCCGCTGGGCAGCTGCACCGTCTCGTAGGCGACGGCCACCGCGCCCGAGTCGATCACGGCCCGGGTCAGCTCCTCCGACGCCGCGAAGTGGAAGTAGGTGTAGATCACCTGCCCGCGTCGCATCCGGGGCCACTCGACCGCGATCGGCTCCTTCACCTTCATGATCATCTCGGCCTGCTTCCACACCTCGTCGGCGGTCGGCAGGATCCTCGCGCCCACGGCCGTGTACGCCTCGTCAGGGAAGCCGCTGCCCAGTCCCCCGCCCTGCTCGACCAGGACCGTGTGGCCGGCCGCCGTCAGCGCCTCGGCGCCCGCGGGCACCAGGGCGATGCGGTTCTCGTTGGTCTTGATCTCCTTCGGAACGCCGATCAGCATGGGGCCTCGGGCAGTGGGGTGTCCGTGTCGCGTGGAGCTGAGGTGCTCAGGATGACGGCGTCGGCCCCAGCCTGACCACGGTCTGGCGGTCCGCGGGGAAGAACTCGGCGGCGACCGAGGCGATCTCGTCGGCGCTCACGGCGTCGATCTCGGCGAGCATTCGATCGAGCGGCCGGTAGGGGTCGTCGTGCAGGCTGAACCCGGCGAGCCGGCCCATCCGCGCCGCGGGGCTCTCGAGCGAGAGCATGATCTGGCCCTTGAGCTGCTGCTTGCCGTGCACCAGCTCGCCCGGTGGCAGGCCCTCGCGCGCGAGCCGGTCGTACTCCTGGCGGATGGCTTCGACCGCCTGGTCGGCGCTCGCCGTCTGGCTGCCCACGTAGACGCCGAGCTGCCCGGTGCTCTGGTAGAAGTTCTTGTAGGCGAAGATGGCGTAGGCCAGCCCCAGCTCCTCGCGCACCCGCTGAAAGAGCCGGCTGGACATGCCGCCGCCGAACACGTTGGTGAGAATGGCGAGCGCGAACCGCCGGGGATCCCTGAGCGGGAAGGTGTCGGTGCCGAAGACGACGTGGCTCTGTGCCGTGTCGCGCTCCTCCCACCGGACCAGTCCCCGGGTCGCCGGCGCGGCCGGCACCGGCCGGCGGGCCGGCTGCCGCGCATCTCCGTCGAACCAGCCCTCGCGTCCCAGCAGCTCGAGCAGCCGCCCGTGCTCCAGGTTGCCCGCGGCCGCCACCACGCAGTTGCCGGGGTGGTACCCCGTCTGGTGCAGGCACCTGAGGTCCCCGGCCGAGGTGGCCGCGAGGGTCTCCGGGGTGCCGAGAATGGAGTACCCGTAGGGATGGTCGGGCCACAGGGCGCCGGCGTGGAGCTCGAAGACGAGATCGTCCGGAGTGTCCTCCACCCCGTGGATCTCCTCCAGGATCACGTTCCGCTCAGGCTCGAGGTCGCTTTCCCGAAGCAGCGGGCGGCGGACCAGGTCGGTGAGGATGTCCACCGCCAGCGGGAGGTCGGCGTCGAGCACGTGGGCCTGGTAGCTGGTGGCGTCGCGCCCGGTGTAGGCGTCGAGATTCCCGCCGCGGACCTCCAGCTCGAGGGCCAGGTCCCGGGCACTCCGGCGCTCGGTGCCCTTGAACACCATGTGCTCGAGCAGATGGGAGATCCCCATCCGCTCAGGGCGTTCGTGGGCGCTGGCCGTCCGCACGTAGATCCCCAGGGCCGCCGACCGAACCCCCGGCAGCGACTCGGAGTAGACGACCAGTCCGTTCGGTGCCGTGGTCCGGTGCAGCCCTTCGTCGAGAAGAACCGTTTCCACGAAGGGTTATTCCTTGGGGAGCAGCGCCTTCCGGGACAGCTTCATGCGTCCCCGGTCGTCCACCTCGAGCAGCTTGACCTGGACGATGTCGCCCTTCTTGACGACGTCCTCGGTCTTCTCGGTGCGGCCGTGCTGGAGCTCGCTGATGTGAAGCAGCCCCTCCACCCCCGGCAGGATCTCGACGAAGGCGCCGAAGGCGGTCGTGCTCTTGACCGGTCCCTCGTAGGTCCGCCCGACTTCCGGCTCGGTGGTGATCGCCGCGACCATCGCGCGGGCCTTCTCGCCCGCCTCGCCGCCGACCGCGGAGATGGTGACGACTCCGCTGTCCTCGATGCTGATCTTGGCGCCGGTGGCGTCCTGGATCCCGCGGATGGTCTTCCCCTTGGGCCCGATCACGTCGCCGATCTTATCCGGCTTGATCTGCATGGTGAAGATGCGCGGGGCGTACTGCGACAGCTCCGTCCGGGGTCCCGGGAGGGCCTTGGCCATCTCCTTGAGGATGTGCAGCCGTCCGCGGCGGGCCTTCTCCAGCGCCTGCTCCATGATCTTGAGGTCGAGGCCCTCGATCTTGATGTCCATCTGGATCGAGGTGATCCCCTTCTCGGTGCCGGCCACCTTGAAGTCCATGTCGCCCAGGTGATCCTCGGAGCCGAGGATGTCGGTCAGGATGGCGACCTTCTCGCCTTCCTTGATGAGCCCCATCGCCACGCCGGCGCAGGCCGCCTTCATCGGCACGCCGGCATCCATCAGGGCCAGCGAGCCGCCGCAGACCGTCGCCATGGACGACGACCCGTTCGACTCGAGGATCTCGGAGACGACGCGGAGCGTGTAGGGGAAGTCCTCGTAGTGCGGAAGGAGCGGCTGCAGCGCGCGCTCCGCCAGGGCGCCGTGCCCGATCTCGCGGCGGCTGGTGCCCCGGATCATCTTGACCTCGCCGGTGGAGTACGGCGGGAAGTTGTAATGCAGCATGAACGACTTGGTCGTCTCGCCAGCCACGTCGATGCTGTCGATCCGCTGCTCGTCGTCGGTCGTGCCGAGCGTGGCGGACACCAGCGCCTGGGTCTGGCCCCGGGTGAAGAGCGCCGAGCCGTGGGTGCGGGGCAGGACCCCGGTCTCGATGGTGATCGGCCGGATGGTGTCCAGGTCGCGGCCATCCACCCGCTCGCCGCGCTCGAGCACCTGCTTGCGCATCACCCGGTACTCGATGTCCTCGAGGTGGTTGGAGATCTCGCGACCCCGCTCGGGGTATTCGGCCACCAGCGCCTGCATCGCCCGGTCCTTCACCGCCTTCACGCCGGCGGACCGCGCCGCCTTGTCCTTGGCGTTGATCGCCTCGGCCATGAGCACTTCGGCGGCATCGGCCGCCCGGCCCTCCAGCTCGGGGTCGACTTCGGCCTTGACCCAGGGCATCGGGGCCGGGGTACCGGCCTTGTCCATGAGCTGGCGCTCGAGTCCGATGACGTCCTTGATCCCCTTCTGGGCGACCTTCAGCGCCTCCAGGATCTCGGCCTCGGACACTTCGAGCGACCCGCCCTCGACCATCACCACCGAGTCGGCCGTGCCGCTCACGACCAGGTCGATGCTCGAGAACTCGAGCTGCTGAAACGTCGGGTTGAGGATCCAGTTGCCCTCGACCCGTCCCACGCGTACGCCGGCCAGCGGGCCGTTCCAGGGCACCGGCGACAGGCTCAGCGCGGTGGAGGCCGCGATCACGCCGAGGATGTCGGCGTCGTTCTCCTGGTCGGCCGACAGCACGGTGACGAACACCTGAACCTCGTTCTTGAACCCCTCGGGGAAGAGCGGACGGATCGAGCGATCGATCAGCCGGCTCGCGAGGATCTCCTTGTCGGAGGGGCGGCCCTCACGCTTGAGGAACCCGCCGGGGATCTTGCCCGCGGCGTAGGTCTTCTCGCGATACTCGACGGTGAGGGGGAAGAACGGGAGGGTGGAAACGTTGGAGGATACGGTCACCGCCGCCAGCACCATCGTGTCGCCGAACCGGACCATCGCGGAGCCGGCGGCCTGCTTCGCCATGCGACCGGTCTCCAGATATAGCGGCCGTCCGGCGAACTGGGTTTCGATCCGTTGTACTGTCACTGCCTGCTCTCTCTCTGTGTGCTCTGGTTTCTTTGCTGCTCGGACACATCAATACAGAGAGGGCGTCCCGATACTGCCGATCGGGACGCCCCCTGCGGTGCGCGACGTTTAGTGACGGAGACCAAGCTGCTCGATCAGCGCCCGGTAGGTCTGGAGGTCGCTGCGCCTGAGGTAGGTCAGCAGCCTGCGACGGGTACCGACCATCTTCAGCAGACCCCGCCGCCCATGGTGGTCCTTGGGGTGGGTTCGGAAGTGATCGGTGAGGGAGTTGATCCGCTCGGTGAGAAGGGCGACCTGCACCTTGGTGGACCCGGTGTCGGTGCCGTGGGCCTGGTGCTTGGCCATCGTGCCCTGCTTGTCGAAGCTCATGCCGCCGTCCTTGGGTGTTTTCCGCTCGCGTCGTAATCCGTTGTAGCTGTGAAGAATAACCGGGATTTGGGGGTCGGGGCAAGGGACCCCCTCACCCCCCGAAGAGCCTCCTGATGTCGTTCGAGAACGCCAGTCCCATCAACAGCACGATCAGCACCATGCCCACCGCGGTGAGCCGCTCCCGGAGCTTGAGAGGCAGCGGCCGCCGGATCACCGCTTCGGCCAGCAGGAACAGGAACTGGCCGCCGTCCAGCACCGGGATCGGCAGGAGGTTCAGGATCGCCAGGTTGATCGAGATCAGCGCCATGAAGGCCAGGAACGGGTCCAGGCCCATCCGGGCGCTCTCGCCGGCGAGCTGGCCGATCATGATCGGCCCGCCCACTTCGCGCCGGGAGATCCGGCCGCTGAAGAGGCCGCGGACCGTGCGGACGATCTGGGTGGACGAGCTCACCGTCGCTTTCCATCCCTCCACCACCGCCGCGCCGATGCTCAGGGGCTCGGAGCGGAAGTTCAGCTCGACCGAGATGCCGATCCGCCCCACCTGGCGCGGCTTGCCGTCGAGTCCCTCGACCGTCTCGACCTCGGGACGGACCTCGAGCGTGCGCCTTCCCGTCGCGCGTCCGATCTCCATGGAGACCGGCTCGCCCTGGTTGGCCTGCAGCACCTCCAGCACGTCGTACCACTGGGCGATGGGCCGGCCGTTCAGCTTCAGGATCGTGTCGCCGGGCTGCACGCCGGCGCGCTCCGCCGGCCGGCCGGGGAGCACCTGGCCGACGACCGCCGGGCGGAACGGCTGGAGCGCCTGGGATGCCTTGAGCCGCTGCTCCAGCGCGTCCTGATGGATCCGCAGCACCACCGGCCTGGCGCCCTCGAGCTCGATGCGGATCTCGGGCTCGGGCGCGTTCGCGATGGCGTCGGTGACCTCGTTCCACGAGGCGACCGGCCGCCCGTTGATCGCGGTGATACGGGCACCGGCAGGTATCTCGCGCAGCTCCTCGGCGCCGGGCGGCACCATCTCCTCGATGACGCGCCCCACCGTGGTCGTCGGATCGATCTGGCGGCCGTTCTTGGCCGCGAGGAAGGAGAACGCCAGCCAGGCGAAGAGCGCGTTCATCGTCACCCCGGCGAGGATGATGATCATCCTCTTCCAGACCGGCTGGGCCTCGAACACGCGGTCGGGCGGCACCGGCGCTTCGACACGACCTCCTTCGAGCGCGGAGCTGGTCACGTCCTCCTCGCGGCTCGCCATCTTCACGTAGCCGCCGAGGGGGAGCCA